>VGHA01000029.1 GCA_016868375.1 Betaproteobacteria bacterium
GCGCGGTACCTGGCCAAGCGGTTCGCCGCAAAGGAAGCCTTCAGCAAGGCACTTGGCCTCGGACTTCGCGGGCCGATGACGCTGCTGTCGCTCGAGGTGTTGAACGACAGGCGGGGCAAGCCATTTGCCCGGGCCAGAAAAGAGCTGGCGCCTTATCTCGAAGCGCGACGGCTGATTGCTCATGTGTCGCTGTCCGACGAGTCGGATCATGTGATGGCATTCGTCGTGTTGGAGCAGCAACCGGAAGGGCTGCCGCAACAGCCCAAGGAGGCGCAATGACACCGTGCATGCAGCGCGCGCCAGGCCCCGTGGTGGTCGATGTCGCAGGCTTTACGCTAACCGACGCCGAGCGCGACCGGCTGCGTCATCCCAAGGTGGGTGGCGTCATTTTGTTCGCTCGAAACTTTGCAAACTCCGAGCAGGTGCGCAGGCTTTGCGACGACATTCGCGCGCTCCGCTCGCCCCAACTGCTCATCTGCGTAGACCATGAAGGTGGGCGCGTTCAACGTTTTCGCGAGGGCTTCACCGCCATTCCTCCGATGCGCGAGTTGGGTGAGCTCTGGGAGCGCGCGCCACTTGAGGCGTGCAAAGAGGCGACACGTCTTGGCAGGATCATCGGAAGTGAGCTGCGTGAAGCGGGCGTCGACCTCAGCTTTACACCGGTTTTGGATCTCGATCATGGTCGCTCGGCGGTCATTGGAGATCGTGCGTTCCATGGCGACCCGCGCGTGGTCACGCTATTGGCGCGTTCGCTCAACCATGGGTTGCTGCTTGCCGGCATGGCCAATTGCGGGAAACACTTTCCAGGTCATGGATGGGCCAGTGCCGATTCGCATGTGGCCCTGCCAATCGACGAGCGACCCCTTAAGGCAATTATTGAGCACGACGCGGCACCCTATGGCTGGCTTGGGGAGGCGCTGTTCTCGGTGATGCCTGCACATGTCGTGTACCCCCAGGTGGACCACCAGCCTGCCGGGTTTTCTCGAAAGTGGCTCAAGACGATTCTGCGCAGCCGGCTCGGTTTTGATGGCGTCATCTTCAGTGACGATCTCACGATGGAAGGGGCGGCTATCGCTGGCGATATTCACGCGCGCGCTCGCGCCGCGCTCGATGCGGGCTGCGACATGCTGCTGGTGTGTAACCGCCCCGATCTGGCCGATGCGTTGATTGCAAAGCTGCAGTGGCGTCCGGGGCGTCAGTGGCTGCGGCGCTGGCAGGCGCTGCGTCCCGGTCGCGATGTCTGAAGACGCTGACCGGCCGGCGGCGGCCGTGTTCGATGCCCGTGCGCTGATCTCGTCGTTGCCTCACCGGCCTGGCGTCTACCGCATGATGGGTGAGGGCGATCTGCTGCTCTATGTGGGTAAGGCGCGCGATCTTCGAAAACGCGTTGCGTCCTATTTCCAGAAGAATCACCCCAGCCCGCGCATTGCGCACATGGTTGAGCGTATCGTCAGGGTCGACACAACGGTTACCGCCTCGGAAGCCGAAGCGCTGCTGCTTGAAAGCAATCTCATCAAGTCAGGCAAGCCGCGCTACAACATCCTGTTTCGCGACGACAAAAGCTATCCCTATCTGAAGTTGTCCGGGCACCGCCATCCTCGTATCGCCTATTACCGGGGCGTTCTCGAGCGATCAAGTCGTTATTTTGGCCCGTACCCAAGCGCCTGGGCCGTCAAGGAAAGCATCCAGGTGCTGCAGAAGGTGTTCCGGCTCCGAAGCTGCGAGGATTCGGTCTATTCCAACCGGACGCGACCGTGCCTGCTGCACCAGATCGGGCGCTGCAGTGCTCCGTGTGTCGGTGCCGTAAGCGATGATGATTACGCACGCGACGTTGAAGCGGCTGTGCGATTTCTGCGCGGCGGGCATCACGAGCTGCTCGACGAGTTTGAGCATCAGATGCACACGGCCGCCGAGCGGCTTGAATTTGAACAGGCAGCGGTGCTGCGTGACCGGATGACGGCACTGTCGCGGGTTCTTAGCCAGCAATCCATGGATACCGGTACCGACACCGACGCGGATGTGATCGCGGTGTGCGTTGAGGCGGGCAAGGCTTGTGTGAATCTGGTCATGATTCGAGGCGGACGCCACCTTGGGGACCGCGCGTTTTTCCCTGAGCTTCGTGCAGCGGAAAGCGGCGATGAGCATTTTCAGGCAGAGGTGCTGGGCGCCTTTCTGCTGCAGCACTACGACGCATTGCCCGTGCCTGCGATCATCATCTCCAACCAACCGGCACCCAACGAGGCCATGCTCGCATGGTTGCACGAGCGTTCCGGGCAGTCGGTACAGTGGCTACGGCAGCCCCATGAGCAGCGGCGACGCTGGCTCGAACAGGCTGTTTCAAATGGCCGACTCGCGATCGCCCAGCGTGCGGTTGAAGAAGGGTCGCAACGGGGGCGCACGCGAGAGCTCGCTGCGCTGCTGGGCGTGGATGACGGCTCCGACCTTGAGACGCTGCGAATCGAGTGCTTTGACATCAGCCACACCATGGGTGAGGCGACGCAGGCCTCCTGCGTTGTGTATGAGTCGCACGCGATGCAGCCGTCCCAATATCGACGCTACAACATCGAATCGGCAACGCCAGGGGATGATCCGGGCGCGATGCGAGAGGTACTGTCGCGACGCTATCGTGCGCTGACAGGAGAGCCGCCCGATGTCGTGCTGATCGACGGCGGCGTTGCGCAGGTTGGCGCTGCATGCGAGGTGTTCGACGAACTGGGGCTGGATCGCTCGCTGCTGGTCGGCGTTGTGAAGGGCGAGGGGCGCAAGGTGGGGCTGGAGCGGCTGGTTTTTGCCGACGGACGGCCCACCCTCGCACCGGGTACCGAGTCGCAGGCGCTCATGCTGATTGCCCGAATTCGAGATGAGGCGCACCGTTTCGCGATTACCGGAATGCGTGCCCGGCGCGCTCGGGCGCGGCAGGGAACCAGCCTTGATGAAATCGAAGGCATCGGCGCGAAGCGGCGACAGCGTCTGCTCGCCCGCTTCGGCGGCTTGCGTGGCATCATGGCGGCCAGCGTCGAGGATCTGGCCGCGGTCGAAGGTATATCGCGTTCACTGGCTGAGGAAATCTACCGTCGGTTGCATTGACGGACCTGCCATTGCCCGCGGCGTGCTGTGTCACCACGTCGCGTTCAATTCATGTTTACAAGCCTTCCGAACATTCTTACCTGGCTGCGTGTATTGGCCATCCCGTTGCTGGTTGGGGTGTTCTATCTGCCGATATCGCCCGGCGCGCGCGACATCATTGCCACTGTGCTGTTTGTCAGCGCTGCCATTACCGATTGGCTGGACGGATGGCTTGCGCGCAAAATGCACCAGACATCGGCGTTCGGCGCTTTTCTCGATCCTGTCGCCGACAAGCTCATTGTGTGCACCGCGCTGGTTGTGCTGGTGCATCTCGGTCGGGTTGACGCGTTGGTGGCGGCGATCATCATCGGACGCGAAATCACCATTTCCGCGCTACGCGAATGGATGGCGCAGGCCGGCGCAAGCGCCAGTGTGGCGGTTCACTCGATCGGCAAACTGAAGACCATCGCTCAGTTGGTGGCGATTCCGATGTTGTTGTTTTACGGCTCGCTGTTCGGAGTGATCGACACCCGGGTGGTGGGGTCGTGGCTGATCTTTTTCGCCGCGATTCTTACCGTCTGGTCGATGGTGTATTACCTGCGAAGAGCCTGGCCGTATTTGCAAGGTAAACAGTAACCTGCAGGGGTCAGTTTCATTTGACAATGGTGCCCCGAGCAGTTATATTCTTGGGCTGTCCGCGGGAGTAGCTCAGTTGGTAGAGCGCAACCTTGCCAAGGTTGAGGTCGCGAGTTCGAGACTCGTCTCCCGCTCCAAATTGCGAAAGGGAAGCGTTGCTTCCCTTTTTATTTCGGCGGTTTGTGTTGTCTGTGGGCACCAAGCCGTAGTCAGGTTGTAAGGTGTATTGACACCCCCGGCGGGGTGGCAGAGTGGTTATGCAGCGGCCTGCAAAGCCGTGGACGCCGGTTCGATTCCGACCCCCGCCTCCAGTTCGCCGCGCGTGACCGCAGCGTGCGGTGCCTGCCCCGGTGGTGAAACCGGTAGACACAGCGGACTTAAAATCCGCCGCTATCCCGAAAGGGGGCGTGCCGGTTCGAGTCCGGCCCGGGGCACCATAGTGCAGATCGAATTCCCCTTCTTGACCCTAGTGTGGGTTCACCTCACCAGCGGGGGACGAGGCGTTCCTCGAGTGCGCTTGCGGCCCGCCCGGCGTCAAGGCAAGATAGGGATCGCCGGTCACGTTCGGTGGCAACAGGACAAACGGAGGTCGCCATGACCGAGATCATATTTGTTGTCGAAGAAGCCGCTGAAGGCGGGTTCTCGGCACGAGCGCTTGGTTGCTCGATCTTTACTCAGGCGGACAGCATGGATGCGTTGAGGGATGAGGTTCGCGACGCCGTTCGTTGCCACTTCGACGAGGGTAACGCGCCCCGTGTCATCCGACTCCATATCGTCCGGGATGAAGTGATCGCTGCGTGAGACTCCCGCGAGATATCTCAGGCCTCGATCTCGTTAAAGCGCTGGCAGCGCTCGGGTACAAGGTCTCTCGGCAGACCGGTAGCCACATTCGAATGACGACAGAATCACCAAGTCAGCACCACGTAACAGTGCCAGCGCACGATCCCATTCGCCTGGGAACGCTCTCGGCAATCTTGGCGGACGTTGCCGAGCACCAGAAAATCTCTCGCGAGGCGTTGCTGATGCGGCTAAACCTTTCGTGATGCTGCCCAAACGCAGCGGACTTAAAATCCGCCGCTATCCCGAAAGGGGGCGTGCCGGTTCGAGTCCGGCCCGGGGCACCAGTCGCTGACCTTATGCCCACCGACTGGCGTGGCTAGCCAGCGTCGCTGCGCACCAGGCTAGCTCGGCCTTAATCCCGCCTGATTAACAAGCTGCGTAATTTCCGATCGCTGAGCAGCGAGAAACGACGCAAACTCCTGCGGCGTCGATCCCGACGGAACAGTTCCAAGTGATACAAAGCGTTCGCGTATCGCCGGAAGATGAAGGGTTTCTCTGACCGCGTTGTGGAGGCGGCGGATCACGGTTTCGGGGGTGGTCGCAGGCACAAAAAGCCCGCTCCACTCATCGAACGAAAATCCTGGCAGCCCGGATTCCGCCGCGGTCGGTATCGCTGGAAGCGTCGCGAGTCGCTGCTGGCTGAGCACCGCAAGGCCGATCATCTTTCCCTCGCGGACGAGGGCGGTCGCCGCACTTGCGGTAGAGACAGCAAACGGGATGCTGCCCGCCATGACATCTTGAAGAGCGGGCCCCGCGCCGCGATAGGGAACATGCGTCGCGCGTACCCCGGCCCTGCGCAGAAGGCTCTCCGTAGCGAGGTGCGGGCCTGATCCGCTTCCAGGTGAACCGTAGGAAACATTGGTACCGTCGCGCCGCAACTGTTCTAGCGCGTCGGCGAGTGATCTTGCCCGGTGCGATACGCTTCCAACCATGATGATGGTGTGTGTGGCCAGCATCGTGACCGGGGCAAATGCGCGCTCATAGCTGAAGGTGAGGTCGCGGATCAGATGGGGATTGATCACGTGCCCAAGTGCATCGAAGAGCACCGTGTGCCCATCTGGCTCAGCCTGCGCGGCCATTGCGGCGCCGATCGAACCGCCCGCGCCACCACGATTTTCAACGACTACGGGCTGACCAAGCCGCTCACCTACTGGTCCTGCAATCATTCGGGAGACGGTGTCGCCGCCACCCCCTGCGGCGTAAGGAACAATTAGCCGGATCGGACGCGAAGGAAATGGGCGCTGCGACGATGACTGTGCGCCAACCGCCGGGGCGGCCCCCACCAGTGCCATGAGAAGCGCCTGATTGACAGCTCTACGTGATTTCATCGGAACTCCTGGAGTGGGGCGCTATTCACTTTTATCGCGTGTGATCATCATCGAGAAGTGAACCGCTAAGCCCCCCGTACAACTCGGGCCGTCGCCACGCGATCACCCCCGGAATTATCGTACATCACTCATGGTTGAGATCCTGGGGACGGCCGGGTGGTGCACGTCAATCCGCCCGTATTCCCGCCGCCTTGATTACGCCACTCCAGCGTGCGGTTTCGTCCCGAATCATCTTGTCAAACGGTGCGCCTTCCAAGATCGTCATCTCAGCACCCATCGATGCAATTCGCTCGCGCAGTTCTGGCATTGCCAGCGCGGCAAGCGTGGCTTTGCGCATCCAGGTGTAGGCCTCGGGCGGCGAGCCTTTGGGCAGGGTAAAGCCAACCCAGTTGTTGGTCACGAAATCGATTCCCTGCTCGCGCGCGGTCGGTATCTGGGGAGCAGCGTTAGCGCGATTTGCAGAGGACACCGCCAGTGCGGTCATCTTGCCGCTTTTGACGTGCGGAAGGCCAGTGGGCAGAGCCGCCACCAACAGTTCAACCTGACCGCTCAGAAGACCCAGCACCGCATCACCCATTCCCTTATAGGGAACATGCTGCAGGGTGATGCCGGCGCCACGCATGAACAGTTCGGTGACCAGATGATTTACTGCGCCGTTGCCTGAGCTTCCGAAGGTGATCCGCCCAGGCGTCTCGCGTGCGCCTTTGACCAATTGCTCCAGCGTGCCGTAGGGGCCGCCGCTTTTCACGGTGATCACGAACGGCATCTGCGCGACCAGAAGCACAGAGGTGAGGTCGGTGTGTTCCCAGTTCAATTTGCCGTAAATACCCGGCAGCATCGTGTAAGTGGCGTCGGTGGCCACCATGGTGTAGCCATCGGGCGAGGCCTTTGCGCCGTGTTCGTAGCCGATTCGACCGCCGGCGCCGCCGCGGTTCTCGACAACAATCGCCTTACCCGTTTGTTCGGTGATTTTCTGGCCGATCTGTCGGGCGATCACATCGGACACGCCACCCGGAACAAAAGGCACCACAATCCTGATGGGACGCTCGGGGTATACCGATTGCGCCTGGCTGGCGGGAGACTGGGCCAGCCCCAGCGCTGCGAGCACTGGGATGGCAATTCGACTGACTGACTGAATAATCATCGAGGCGCTCCTTTCACTGGATGGGGCCTTGTGCTGGGCGTGCAACATGAGGTCGACACTAAAGCGAACCGTTGAAGCCTGATCTCCAACTGATCATTAATTGGAAGGCGTGCGTTGTCGCGGTGTGGCGGCGGTTCTAATATCGAATGATCCCTTGCTTACGCCCGCTCCCTCACCATGCCTCCATCGCCTGCAAATGCCAGCTCTGACAGCCTCACAAGCGTTGCCCGTGTGCTGGGCCATTTCGCTGCAACAACCGCCTCGGAAGCGCTTCCAGCCATCGCGGTCGAACGCGCCAAGATGATCGTCGTGAGCACGCTCGCGAGCGCGAGCCGAGGGTTCGACATCGGCTCTACCCAGGCCATGCGCCGGGCCGAGCGCGCACTTTGCGCGACATCAGGCCCATCCGCGATCTGGTTTGGCGGTGAGACGCTTCCAGCCGATCGCGCAGCGCGGGTCAATGCAGTTGCAAGCGATTCGGCCGCCTCGGACGACAGTGATCTTCGAAGCATCGCGCACATCGGTACGGTTGCCACGGCAGCGGGCTTGGCAGTGGCTCAGGCCGAAGGCTCTGGCGGGCTCGATCTGCTCGCGGCCATCGTATTGGGCTATGAGGTGGCTGGCCGGATCGATGAGGCCCTGACGCCCGGTCGAATGCAGCGGGGCTTTCACGGATCGGTGTCCACGATATTTGCTGCCACCGTTTCAGCGGGCCGGCTGCTGTCGCTGGGCGCAGAGCCCATGGCGCATGCGCTATCGCTTGCCGCATCGTCTGCGTGCGGTCTGGCCATTTCGGCTGACACCAGTTTCGCTCGCGAATATCACGCGGGCCTTGCCGCCATGCTGGGCGTACAGGCCGCCTATGCTGCCCAGGCAGGATTCGAGTCTGAACTGACAGCGTTTGAATCGAATCGCGGCTTCTTCGATGCCTTCAATGGGCAGTCGGTTGAAAGCGTTACGGCGGGCCTTGGAGATGACTGGGACATTGTGACCGACATGGCCATCAAGCTGATGCCGGGGGCTCATCCGTTTCACGCGATCGCGCAAGCCGCGATCGATTTGTCTGCTGTCCATGATCTCAGGCCGGCCCAGGTGGCCAGGGCCATGATTACCGCTCCGCAACTGAAGGTCTGGGCACACCAGGCGGTACCGCCCCACGATCTCATCAGCGCAGCGCACAGCGTTCCCTACTTTGTCGCATGCGCAATTGCCGACCGTCACATCGGCTGGAACCTGTTTTCACCCGAGAAGATGTTTGACCCTGTGGTGGTTGAGCTGATCGGACGAATCACATTTGATCCCGATCCTCCGCCGCATCCCGACCGTTTCGGCCATCGGCATGGCGGAACGGTGACTGTCTGGACCAACGACGGTCGTGAGTTGCGTCATACCTGTCAAGCGCCACGGGGGTCGGGCGCCACCGGAATTGAATGGGCCGACATCGACGCGAAGTTTCATCACCTGGCCCCGCGCGAACAGCTGTCTGCCAACGATGCAGAGCGGCTGCTGCACATTCTGAAAAGCCTTGATTCGCGGCTTTCGCTTGGTGAGGTGTGGGGGCTGCTGGGGCCGGCAAACCCTTAAACGGCAGGGGAGAGCCCGCCGTCGATGTTGATCGCTGTGCCAGTGATGTACCCGCCTGCTTCAGAGGCGAGCAGGCACATCAGCGATGAAAATTCGTCAGCCCGGCCCAGCCTGCCAAGCGGGATCGCCTTTCCCTCCTCAGCCAGATAATCCTGGAGGGACAGGGTGCTTCCACTTTTCCGATGGAAGCCTGCCCACTGTTCGCTTTCGATCCTGCCAACACAGATTGCGTTAACCAGGACGTTGTCTTGCGCGACCTCGTTGGCAAGCACCTTGGTAAAGGCAACGCCCGCAGCGCGCGTGACTGAAGTGGGTGCAGTACCGGCCCCTGGGGTCTTCGCCAAAGTGTTCACCACGTTGATGATTCGCCCCCAGCGCTGAGAGCGCATGTGGGGGAGAACGAGTCGACAGAGCCGAATGGCTGAAAAGAGCTTCAGGTCGAAGTCGGCCTGCCAGGCCTCGTCGCTCAAGGTTTCGATCCGTCCTCTTGATGATCCACCGGCGTTATTGACCAGAATATCAACCCCGCCATGCCGGGACGACACGTCATGAACGATGCGCTGAATCGCAGCTGAATCGGTAACGTCGGCGCTATGTCCCTCAACAGTCGCTTGCGTCATTTGGCGAATCTGGTTCACTGCACCGTCAAGGCGTAGGGCATCACGAGCGATCAATACGACCGTCGCCCCTTGCCTCGCAAACTCGATTGCAGTGGCAAATCCGAGTCCGGCGCTCCCACCGGTAATCAGCGCGCAACGCCTCGACAGATCCAGATTCATAAGTTCCCATCCCTCGTGTTTGAATGCTGAAGAGCGCTACACACGGGCGCCGCGCTACTCCGCGCGCAATCCAGCGGCCTGAATGACGCCCCCCCACTTTGCCGCTTCTGAGCGTGTCCAGTCGGCGAATTGTTTGTCGCTCCATTGGTTGGGATCTGCACCGAGCTTGCCGAGGCTCTCGATGACCTCGGGTAGCGCCATTGCGCGTCGAACGCTTTGGTTGATTCGCGTTACCACGGCCGCAGGAGTGCCCGCAGGGGCTGCAATGCCAAACCAGGTGCTGGCCTGGAAGTTTGGGATACCAACCTCTGCTGCAGTCGGCACATCGGGCGCCGAACTGAGGCGCGCGCTCGATGCGACGACGAGCGCGCGCACCTTGCCGGATTTGATATGTGGCAACGCCAGCACCGCGCTGGAGGCCATCATGTCTACATGTCCTGCCAGCAGGTCGGTGGTGGCTGGTCCGCCCCCCTTGTAGGGAATATGGCGAATATCAAGCTTTGCGACCTGCTTTAGTAACTCAAGCGAAAAATGCTGGGGGCTCCCGACACCGCCCGATGCGTAGGTGAGGTCACCGGGTCGGTTTCGCGCCATGCCAAGAAGTTCATCCATACGTGAGACAGGAAGCGATGCGCGAACCAGCAACACATTGGGCACGTCACCCAGCAGCGCGACCGGCACAAACTCACGATGAAACTCGTAGGCGGGTTTGGCGCTGAGTTGTGGGTTGATCACATTTGCGGGCGTTGCCAGCAGCAACGCATGACCGTCCGCAGCAGCACGAGCGACCAGAAGGGTGCCGATATCGGTATTGGCACCAGCATGGTTCTCAACGACCACCGCAGCGTTCCAGTCGCTGGCAAGAACCCGAGCGAATAGTCTTGCCAGGATGTCCGTTCCGCCTCCCGGAGAATATGGAACGATCAGCCTGACCGGCTTCGAGGGATAGGGCTCTGCCGGGGTGCTCTGCCCTTGCGAATGAGCAGCGGGCAGACCACCGCCCAGGATAAAAAGCGCGAATGTCAGGCTGATCAGCTTCTGCATCATGGCGTAGACCTTGTTAAGAGGATTGAAGCATCCGTTCCAACGCGGGCCAGACGTTTTCCATCATTCTGGCCTGCGCACTCTCATTGGGGTGTATCCGGTCGGGTTGAAAGAACTCGAGTCGATCAGCAATGCCATCCAGAAAAAATGGCACGAGCGGAACGTTCGCTTCGCGGGCAATGTCAACGAAGACGCGCTCAAACGCATCCGAGTAGCTCTTTCCGTAATTGGGCGGCACCTTCATGCCCAGCAGCAGTACGCGAGCGCCCGACTGCTGTGATCGCCGGATCATGTCCAGCAGATTCGCTCGGGTTGCATTCAGATCGAGCCCACGAAGCGCGTCATTGCCGCCAAGCTCAATAATAACGAGCGCCGGCTGCTGTCGTCGCAGCAGGCCATCGATGCGCGCGCGTCCGCCGGCGGTCGTTTCGCCGCTGACGCTTGCATTGACCACGGCACGCTGAAATCCGCGTTCCCGCAGACGCCCCCTCAGCAGTTCCACCCAGCCCGACCCACGGGCGATTCCGTACTCGGCCGACAGGCTGTCGCCCAGCACGAGAACCGGGCCAGCCGCTGACGGGGCTGCTCGGGCGGCTGCATCCCGATTTGCGTCAGGGATTTGGGCGCGCAGGGGCAGTACACTGCAGGCCGCCATGACAGCCAGCGCCATCCACTGCCGACGGCGTCGTTTTTGGGAGTCAATCGATTTCATGAGCGCAATTATCGTCGACGGCCTGACCCAGCGGGTACGCGATGCGGACGGCTGGCTGACGATTCTGGATGCCGTCAGTTTCACACTCGAGGCGGGAGAGTCCGCTGCGATTGTCGGCGCCTCGGGCTCTGGCAAATCCACACTGCTGGGGCTGTTGGGTGGGCTGGATCAACCCAGCGCGGGCGAGGTGACCATTTTCGGTGAGCAGATCAGTCGCCTGGATGAAGAGCAGCGGGCCGCTTGGCGTGCCCGCAAGCTCGGGTTTGTATTTCAGTCGTTTCAGCTGCTGCCGCAAATGAATGCACTCGAGAATGTGATGCTCCCGCTTGAGCTGGCTGGCCGCCGCGATGCGCAGGCACAGGCGCTTCAGCTGCTCGAGCGGGTAGGGCTGGGCCATCGCGTTCGCCACTACCCTCGAACGCTGTCTGGCGGAGAGCAGCAGCGGGTGGCGCTTGCGAGAGCCTTTGCGCCGCGTCCGGCGCTGCTGCTGGCCGATGAACCGACCGGAAGCCTGGATGCGGCCACCGGGGAGCGCATCATCGATCTGATGTTTGAATTGAATCGTGAGGCGGGCGCTACCCTGGTGCTGGTTACTCACGATGAATCGCTGGCGGCGCGTTGCGGCGTACGGCTTCGACTGCACGCGGGCAAGCTCGATTCAATTGAGCGCAGCGCCGCTGCTTAAAGCGACTTCAGATAGCGCAGGGTGGATTCGGTTGCAGGGTCGAGCGTAAGTTCGGCTACGGCCTCGGGCGGCGCAACCTGGTCGGTCGATGCAGTCATCAGGGCCTCGACGTTCACTGCAAGCCGTTTGCCGAGCTCAACCCCCCATTGATCAAAGGGATTCACACCCCAAAGCCAGCCCAGGCAAACCGTTTTGTGCTCGTACAGTGCAATGAGCGCACCCAGCGTTGCGGGGTTGAGTTGTGGCAGGTGGATGATCGTGACCGGACGGCCCCCGGGGTGCCGGCGCTGCGGATCCGCGTGTTCATAACCGTTCGATAAAGCCTGTGCCTGCGCGACCGCATTCGCGTTGAGCACCCGCGAGCGCAGCCATGGATCGGTATCGGACACACCACCGACCATGATCAGATCAATCGGGTGAATCGCCACACCCTGGTGAAGCGCCTGAAAGAATGAATGCTGGCTATCCGTTCCGGGCTCTCCCCAGACCACGGGCATGGTGGCGCGCGACAGTGGCTCGCCGCGAGCATTCACTGACTTGCCATTGCTCTCCATCTGAAGTTGCTGCAGGTGGGCTGGCAGCCGGCGAAGCGCATCCGAATACGGAATCACGGCCTCGGTGCCGGAACCGAGCCGGGCGGCATTCCATGCGCTGGTCAGCGCCAGTTGCATCGGCGCATTGCCCGAAACGGGGGCCCGGGCGAAATGCGAATCCATCGACCGCGCACCCGCGAGCATCGCGTCAAACGCCTCGGGACCAACCTGCATCATGATCGGCAGGCCCACAGCGCCCCAGAGCGAATAACGCCCGCCCACCCAATCGGGGCAGGCGAGAATGTTTTCGGGGAGCACGCCCAGTGATTGGGCGGCCTCGAGATTGGAGCTGACTGCGACCAGGTGACGCCCCAACAATCCCTCTGCGATGCCGGCGTCAAGCAGCCACTGTCGCGCGGCTTGCGCGTTGCGGGCTGTTTCAGGTGTGCGCCAGGACTTTGAGGCGATGATGATGAGGGTCGTGTGCGGGTTGAGATCGCGAGACACCCGGTGCCACCGATCAGGATCGATGTTGCCGAGAAAATGGTTCCTGAGCCGAGGGTGGCTGAACCGATGCAGTGCATCGCAGGCGAGCTCTGGCCCAAGCTGTGAGCCGCCAATGCCAAGGTGAAGCACGTCGCTGATCGGCCGTCCACTTGCGCCGCGCCAGACGCCGCTGCGAACCTGGTCGCTGATCGTGCGCATTCGGGCCAGGGTCTGGCGTACCGTGTGTCGAACGGATTCGGGCAGGTCGTCAGTCAGCTCCCCATTGGGATCGCGTAGCGCTGTATGGAGCGCGGCCCGCCCCTCGCTGGCGTTGACGGTCTCACCACGCAGCATGGCATCGCGCCAGTTGGCAAGCGCAGCCGCTTCGGCGAGCGCGTGCAGCGCTGACTGCGCGTGCGGGGGGATCTGCTGCCGTGCAAAGTCGACCCGAAGGCCCGCCGCATCAATGGTGAGAGGCGCCTCGCCATCGGGCTCGCTCGGGCGTGGGGAGAGCGGCGAACTGCCTCGACAAGACTTTGCCAGCGTGTCTGCGGCCTTCCAGGCGGCCTCGAGCTTTAGCGGATCGATAGGAGGGAAATACGCATTCATCAATCAAAGTCCTGACCGGTAGGGCTGACGCGCGCATGCGCGTCGGGGGCCGTGAGCAGTTGGTTCAAGACCTCGCTGACCCGGACGGGCAGCTCGGATGTGGGCATACCAATATCGCCACCCTGCCGTACAGCGGCGATTTCGCCTGCGCGTCCATGAATCCAGGCGCCAAGCAGTGCAGCCGCGGCAGGGGCCAATCCCTGTGCAAGAAGACCACCGATCACACCTGCCAGCACATCACCGGTTGCGGCTGTGGCCAGCGCCGGGGATCCAGAATCAATAATGGCCCAGTGCCCGGCGGCATCTGCGCAAACGGTTCCTGCGCCTTTCAGTACCACCACTGAGCCCATGCGTGCCGCAAGTGTGGTGGCCGCTGCAATCCGGTCGGCCTGAACGTCAGCGGTCGTGCAGCCCAGTAGCCGCGCAGCTTCCAGTGGGTGAGGTGTGAGGACAGACGGGGTTACGCGATGCGTCAACACCGCAACCAGCGCAGGATTGGCAGCGAGCAGGTTCAACGCGTCGGCATCGATCACGATGGGTGATCGGGTGCGCCCCAATACCGACTTGAGCGCCGCCAACGCGCGCTTTGACTGCCCCAGCCCGCACCCCATGACAACCGCCTGAAATTGCTCGGGCAACCAGCGGTCGGGCAGCGTCATCAACTGGGGATGCACACCGGGGTTTAACTTCAACCCCATGGGCGAACCCACCGATACCTTGCCCGCGCCGGCACGCTGGGCGCCGAGCGCGGCAAGTACTGCCGCGCCCTGCATTCCCGCGCCGCCGCCCACCACGGCGGCGTGGCCATAAGTCCCTTTATGGCTGTCTGAGCGTCGCGCGAGCGGCGCCGCCAGCGCAGTGGCTTCGGCCTGTGTCACGAGGGTTCCCGCAGAGGGGGTTACCTCAACCCCCAGCTTGGCGACATGAACCTGTCCAGCATGGGCACGACCCGCCCCGGTTCGAAGCCCCGGTTTGTCAGCGAGGAATGTGACGGTGTGCTGGGCCAAGATCGCGCAAGCACCCGCGCCGCCAACGATTGCGCCCGTGTCTGCATCAATGCCGCTGGGCAGGTCGGCAGCCATCACACGCGCGCCAGAAGCGTTCAGCATACGAATCCAGCCGGCGCCTCGACCTTCGATGGGTCGGGACAGACCAACGCCAAACAACCCATCGATAAAGAGGGCACCGCGCAAGCTATGCGAGGTCAGCTCGGGCAGAAGCGGCAACTGCCGCGATTGGGCTTGATCCCATACCGTCCGCGCGTCAGGCGCGGACGGTGCTTGATGAGTGAGCATGAGTGCCTGGGCATCAAACCCAATGTCTCTTAGCTTGAGCGCGGCCAGGAGCGCGTCGCCACCGTTGTTGCCGGGGCCAATCAGCGCGATGACCGGTGCGCCTCTGGGCATGCCGCGAAGCACGTGGGTGCAGGTGTCAGCGAGCGCGCTCGCAGCGCGATCCATCAAGGTAAGTGACGGCAAGCGATCGAGCTCGCGTGATTCGGCATCGCGGATCGAGGACGATCGGTAAAGCGCTGGCATGGGAGCGTTGAGGTGGCGTGCCTAGTACCGGTTGATATCGTCCTGCTCCAACTTCTGCTGATCGGAGCGCTTGCCGAAAGCCTTTCGAAAGGCAACGACGGCGATAACAGATGCGATGGCAAACGCAAGAACATCACGCATTGCGTTGAATCCGTCGCCCGCAAACTGCAGTGCGGCAACGGTGACCATGCCGATGGCAAGCCCAAGCAGCAGGAACGACAGCGTAAGCACTTCGGCGATTGCCAGCGCAACCGCAATCAGCAATGAAATCTGCCAGGCATCCATGTTGCGCGCTAGACCTTGCTCGCAAGCCGCGATAGCGCGCCACTCAAGCCGTTCAGCACATCGGTTGGCACCAGCACAATTTTGGCGTTGCTGCCTTCGGACAACTGCTGGACCGCCGCCGCCTGCAGCTTTCGGATTTCGAACTCAACCGCTGTTTCGCCTCCCGCAGCGATCGCCTTCGACACCACGCCAACCGCGTAGGCCTCCGCGTCGGCGCGAATTCGAACAGCCTCCGACTGCTTGAGCGCGGCATACAGCTGGGCATCGGCATCAAGCTCGGTGGCTTTGCGCTTGCCCTCCGCGTCAAGCACCAGCGCTCGGCGATCTCTTTCAGCATTGATCTGGCGCTGCATCGCCTGGCGGGTCTCCTGGTCGACGTCAACCTCGAGGATTTCAACACGGGTAAGCACCACGCCCCACTCTTCGGACACGGTGCGAAGCTCTTCTTCGATTTCAGTGGACAGATGGCGTCGGTTTGACTGCACGCCGTCGAGATCGGATTTGCCGATGACGCTGCGAACCGTGCCATTCACGATGGTGATGATTGCGTCGTCGACGTTAGCGATCCGGTACATGGTGCGTGAGGCATCCGCGATTCGATACAGGACCGCCAGAGAGATTGAGATTGTGACGTTATCAAGCGTGATGGCATTGATTGGGCGGGGCGGCAGCTGCCGCTCCTGGATGGGAACCTTGTGCTGGACGGTTTCGATAAACGGGATCAGCAGGTGCAGCCCGGCGTCGAGCTTGCGGTGGTATTTGCCGAGCCGCTCGACCAGCCAGTTTTCTGATTGCGGGACGATCTTGACCGCGCCGCGCAAGGTAACCAATACCAGCGCGGCCAGCGCCAGAGTGATGAGCGATGACAGGGAAAACGATTCCATGGTGCAAATCTGAGAAGGAAAGTGTGTCAACGATACCCCAGACGACCGCCGAGTCAAGCTCGGCCCCGGCTTCCTGACCGCTGCGAATGCCCGGGGAGGAGATCCAGGCATCGAGATGCGGCAAGGTCAAGGATCGGGCAGACTTCCGGTCCTGACGCAATCGAATGACCGATGAGAGGTGGACGGTGGCCCGGTTCGAGCATGGCAAATGGCAATTCTGGATTGATCGCGGCGGTACTTTCACAGACATCGTCGGCAGAAAGCCCGACGGCAGCCTGATTACTGCGAAGCTGCTGTCGGACAACCCCGAGCAGTACGACGACGCCGCGGTCGAAGGAATCCGCCGACTGCTCAGTCTGGCACCGGGCCAGCCGATCTCGGCAGATCAGGTCGAAGCGGCGAAGATGGGCACCACGGTTGCCACCAATGCGTTGTTGGAGCGCAAGGGCGAGCCCCTGCTGCTCGCAACCACTCGAGGCTTTAGGGATGCGCTGCGGATTGCCTACCAGAACCGCCCCCGGCTGTTCGACCGCCGGATCGTGCTGCCCGAGTTGCTGTACCAGGAGGTGCTCGAGATTGATGAACGTGTGGGCGCCGATGGGTCGCTGATTGAGCCCCTCGATGACGCGCAGGCCGAACGCGGACTGAAGCAGGCCTACGAGCGCGGACTTCGCGCCATCGCAATCGTGCTGATGCACGGGTATCGCTATCCTTCGCATGAATCGCGGCTGGCAGAGATTGCACGGTCGATCGGCTTCAAGCAGATATCGGTGTCACACCAGGTATCACCACTCATTCGCTTTGTATCGCGCGGTGACACCACCGTGGTCGATGCCTATCTGTCACCAGTCCTTCGCCGGTATGTCGACCGGGTCGCCGCAGCCATGCCGGGGGTACGCCTGCAATTTATGCAGTCGAACGGCGGCCTGACGGATGCGCATTCATTTCAGGGTAAAGACTCGATCCTGTCGGGCCCCGCCGGCGGCATTGTCGGAATGGCGCGGGTCAGTACCGCGGCCGGCTTCGATCGGGTCATCGGTTTCGATATGGGCGGTACGTCCACTGACGTGTCTCACTACGCTGGCGAGTTTGAGCGCGCGTTCGACACGCTGGTGGCCGGTGTGCGCATGCGCGCACCGATGATGAGCATTCATACGGTTGCCGCCGGGGGCGGATCAATCCTGCACTTTGATGGAGCGCGGCTTCGTGTAGGGCCCGACTCCGCCGGGGCCAACCCGGGTCCGGCGTGTTATCGCCGGGGTGGGCCGCTCACGGTGACCGATGCCAACGTGATGCTGGGCCGTATCCAGGCCGAGCACTTTCCGGCGGTATTCGGGCCGTCGGCAGATCAGCCGCTCGACGTTGAGGTGGTTCGCGAACGCTTCAAAGCGCTCGCGCAGGAGGTGGCAACGGCCACCGGTCGGCCCATGACGCCCGAGACGCTGGCGCAGGGTTTCATCGATATTGCGGTGGCCAATATGGCTAACGCGATCAAAAAGATTTCCGTTCAGCGCGGCTACGACATCACGCGTTATACGCTTACCACCTTTGGTGGCGCGGGCGGCCAGCATGCGTGCCTGGTGGCCGACGCGCTGGCCATGCCACGCGTGCTGATTCATCCGCTTGCCGGTGTGCTGTCGGCCTACGGCATGGGCCTCGCGGAGACCACCGCGATGCGTGAACGATCCATTGAAGCGCGGCTTGATGATGCGGGTTGCGCAGCTGCGCAATTGGCGCTGGATGAACTGGCACAAACGGCGGTGTCGGAGCTGATGACCCAGGGAGCCCCACGCTCGGCGATTCAGGTTCGACAACGCATCCAACTCCGCTACGAGGGCACCGATACCTCGCTGCCCGTTGATTGGGCGTCGCCGGCGGCCATGACCGAAGCGTTTGAGGCCGCTTATCGGCAGCGTTTTTCGTTCTTGCTCGAAGGGCGTCCGCTGGTCATTGAATCGGCGGTTGTTGAAGCAGCAGCCAGTCCGTCGTCGTCCGTTTCCGACGATGCCGCGGCCAGCCCAGGCGGGCCGTCTTCTGTTGCTGAACAGATTGGCAATCCGCCCACGGCCGCCCGGGTGCAGGCCTGTGTTGCTGGCCAGTGGACCGACACGCCGCTGGTGCGGCGCGAGGCGATGCAACCGGGTCACCAGATTCACGGGCCCGCAGTCATCGCTGAAGCCAATGCCACCACCTTTGTCGACAAGGGTTGGCGAGCGCAGCTGACGGTGCGGGGCGACCTTGTCCTTGAGCGCTTCGAGCCCAGACCGCAGACGGCAGCCATCGGCACCCAGGTTGATCCGGTCATGCTCGAGATCTTCAACAACCTGTTCATGTCGATTGCTGAGCAGATGGGCTATCGGCTTCAGAACACCGCGCACTCGGTCAACATCAAGGAACGGCTCGATTTCTCCTGCGCGGTCTTTGACCGGGAGGGTCGTTTGGTAGCCAACGCCCCCCATATGCCAGTGCACCTGGGCTCCATGGGCGCCAGCGTGCGGGCGGTGATCGCCGCCAACCAGGGCGCGGTGCGCCCAGGCGATGCGTTCGTTTTGAATGACCCGTATGCTGGGGGCACCCATCTGCCCGACATCACGGTGATCACTCCGGTATTCGATGAGGCGCAGCAAGAGATCCTGTTTTTCACGGGCTCTCGCGGACATCACGCCGATGTGGGCGGCATCACACCCGGCTCAATGCCGCCTGACAGCCAGCACATTGATGAGGAAGGGGTGCTGCTCACCAATGTGAAGTTGGTGGATCAGGGACGCATCGATGAGGCGGGAATGCGTTCGCTTCTGGCTGGCGCGCGATGGCCTGCGCGCAATATCGAGCAAAACCTGGCCGATTTACGTGCGCAGATTGCTGCCAACGAAAAGGGCCGTGAAGAGCTTGTTCGCATGGTTCGCCATTTCGGATTGGACACCGTGCTGGCCTACATGCGGCATGTGCAGGACAACGCTGAGGAATCGGTTCGTCGCGTCATCGGTGCCTTGCGCGATGGTGCCTATGAACTTGCCATGGACAATGGCGCAAGCATCAAGGTCAAGATCAGCGTTGACCGGTCTGAGCGTGCCGCCACCATCGATTTCACGGGCTCCTCAACCCAGCAGCCCAACAATTTCAATGCGCCTCGAGCGGTGACCATGGCTGCGGTGCTCTACGTGTTCCGAACCCTGGTGGATGATGACATTCCCATGAACGAAGGCTGCCTGAAGCCTATTCAGGTCGTGGTCCCTGAGGGGTATCTGTTGAACCCGCGGCACCCGGCTGCGGTGGTGGCAGGAAACGTTGAGACCTCAACCTGCATCACCAACGCACTGTACGGCGCGCTCGGCGTCATGGCCTCCAGCCAGTGCACCATGAATAACTTCACCTTCGGAAACCACCGGGTTCAGTACTACGAAACAATCTCCGGCGGCTCTGGCGCGGGCGGCGTCTTTGATACAGCCGGAAATCTGGTGGGCGGCTTTGACGGCACCTCGGTCGTGCAGACACATATGACCAATTCGCGCATCACCGATCCCGAGGTGCTTGAGTTGCGGTTTCCGGTGCGGCTTGAAAGCTACACGCTGCGCGCAGGATCCGGCGGTGCGGGGCGTTGGCGTGGCGGTGATGGCGGCGTTCGTCGAATCCGGTACCTCGAGCCCATGACAGCCTCGATCCTGTCGAATGGCCGCGTCCACCCCGCATTTGGTGCTGCGGGAGGGCAGCCCGGTTTACCCGGGCACAACCGGGTGGAGCGGGCGGACGGGCGAGTTGAGGAACTCAGGCATGCCGATGGCGCCGCGCTTCAGGCGGGTGACGTGTTCGTCATCGAGACGCCCGGTGGGGGTGGATTCGGGGCGATATCCTGAGTCTGGGATAATCGCGGTTTTGACTGCACGGCGACATGACCTCTTTTCTCACCGTCGTCGGACCCGCTGCCCTCTCCGGGTTCCGTCACCAGCGCGCGTTTGACCAGCTGAAGAGCATTGAGTCGCGGCTTACCTCGCTCGAGAGCCGCCACGTTTACTTCCTGTCGCTCGCGCGTGCGCCGCAACCCGATGAAACACATCGGCTTCATTCACTGCTTGGCTGCCTGCAGCCCGCTTCGTTTTCCGACGGCGGCGTATCCATTTTTGTGATTCCCAGGCTTGGCACGGTATCGCCCTGGTCAAGCAAGGCAACCGATATTGCGCACAACTGTGGCATGTCCTGGGTGTTGCGCCTTGAGCGGGGCATTGAATTTCGTGTCCGGCTTCGCGGGCGACTGCTCGGCGGGCGCTTCGGGGCAGGTGAGCGGCCCGATGATGCGATGCTCTCGCGCATGTCGATGGTTCTGCACGACCGCATGACCGAAAGCGCACTGTTCGAGTTGCCAGCGCCCGAGCGGCTGTTTGCGTCAGCGCCGGGTCGTCCCATGCAGCGTATCCCACTCATGGCCCAAGGACCCGCTGCGTTGCTCGAGGCAAACCGGGAACTCGGCCTGGCGCTGTCAGGCGACGAAATCGAGTATCTGGCCGACGCATTTCAACGTGCTGGCCGCGATCCCTCCGATGTCGAGTTGATGATGTTCGCGCAGGCGAATTCCGAGCATTGTCGACACAAGATCTTCAATGCCAGCTGGACGATGGACGGCGAGCCATCGGAGAGTTCTTTATTTGACATGATTCGAAGCACGCACCGGGCGAATCCCCACGGGACCATCGTTGCGTACTCCGACAACTCGGCGGTACTGGAGGGGGGCGAGGCGCTGCGATTTTTCGCGGGCCCGGCGGATCAGGGCGTTCCCGCTTACCGAGCGGTTCCTGGCACCGTCCACAGTTTGTTGAAGGTCGAGACCCATAACCACCCCACGGCAATTTCACCCTTTCCCGGCGCATCAACCGGGGCGGGCGGGGAGATCCGTGATGAAGGCGCCACAGGCCGTGGCGCGCGTCCTCGCTTCGGGCTCACCGGTTTCACCGTATCCGACCTTGAATTGACCGACGCCAGGGCGCCATGGGAATCATCGCAGGACGTTCTGGAGCCCCTCGCAGCACGTGAGCGGCAGGCGTCTTCCTACGGATTTCCCGATCGAATCGCGCCTGCGCTCTCCATCATGATCGAGGGACCGCTGGGCGGCGCTGCGTTCAACAACGAGTTTGGCCGGCCGAACCTGTTGGGT
This sequence comes from Betaproteobacteria bacterium, assembly GCA_016868375.1. Taxonomy (GTDB): domain Bacteria; phylum Pseudomonadota; class Gammaproteobacteria; order Burkholderiales; family Burkholderiaceae_E; genus SYIM01. Next base: position 21,300 of record VGHA01000029.1, read on the forward strand.
TACTTCCGCACGTATCAGCAGAACGTCGGTGGCTCCGTTCGTGGATACCACAAGCCAATCATGATCGCGGGGGGGGTGGGCAGCATCGATGCCGGCCACACAGAGAAATACCCGCTTCCAGTCGGCACCTGTCTGATTCAGCTCGGCGGGCCCGGCATGCGTATCGGGCTGGGAGGCGGTGCCGCGTCCAGCATGAATGCCGGAACCAACACGGCCGAACTCGACTTCGATTCGGTGCAGCGCGGCAATCCGGAAATGCAGCGGCGCGCCCAGGAGGTACTCGATCGTTGCTGGGCGCTGGGAAGCGACAACCCGATTCTTTCAATTCACGACGTCGGAGCGGGAGGGTTGTCCAACGCCTTTCCCGAATTGGTGCATGGCGCAGGAAGATCCGCTCGGTTTGATCTGAATCGTGTGCCGGTTCAGGAAACCGGCATGTCGCCCGCCGAGATCTGGTGCAACGAGTCGCAGGAGCGCTATGTACTGGCCCTGGCGCCCGAGCACCTTGAACAGTTTGATGCACTTTGCGCGCGAGAGCGTTGCCCCTACGCAGTGGTCGGCACGGTAACGGATGACGGTCAACTGACCTTGAACGCTGAGGGGAATGATCGTCCGGTTGATATGCCGATGGATGTGTTGCTTGGAAAGCCTCCCCGGATGCATCGTGAGGGCCAGCATTCGGCGCGGCCGCTCGTGCCGGTTGATCTCGTGGGACTCGAGTTGGCCGAGATGGCTGCGCGCGTCCTTCGCATGCCCGCGGTTGCCAGCAAATCCTTCCTGATTACCATCGGCGATAGAACCGTTGGCGGCCTCAGTTCGCGCGACCAGATGGTGGGCCCCTGGCAGACACCCGTGGCCGACTGCGCGGTGGGCCTGGTTGACTTCACCGGCTATCGTGGCGATGCGCTTGCTTTGGGCGAGCGCCCGCCGGTAGCGGTGATCAGCCCCGCCGCCGCCTCTCGACTTGCGATCGGCGAAGCCGTCACCAACATCGCAGCAGCGCTGGTCGGGTCAATCGATCGCATCAAGCTTTCCGCCAACTGGATGGCGGCCTGCGGTCCGTCAGACGAAGACGCTGATTTACGTGACGCCGTCGATGCCGCAGCCAGTCTGTGCCGAAGCGTTGGCATCGCGATTCCAGTTGGAAAAGATTCGTTATCCATGAGAACCGTCTGGCGCGACCCGCAAAGCGGAAACGAGCGGCGCGTGAGCGCACCCGTCTCTCTGGTGGTCACGGCCTTTGCCCCGGTCACGGATGTCCGACTGGCGCTCACGCCGCAGCTGGTCGCTGAGCCCGGTAGCGTACTCATCCTGATCGATCTTGGCGGCGGTCGTCAGCGTATGGGCGGATCCGCGCTTGCCCAGGCGACGCAGCAGTTGGGCCACCAGTGTCCCGACCTGGATGATCCGGATGCGTTGGCCCGGTTCGTCTCGGTCATCGACAAGCTCGGTCGCGAGCAACGGCTTCTTGCCTACCATGACCGGTCAGACGGTGGGCTCTTCGTGACCCTTTGCGAGATGGCGTTTGCCGGCAGGTGTGGGCTGGCTGTGAACCTCGACCTGCTCACCATCGATCCCTACTCGGCAGATTGGGGCGACTTCAAGATCCGCCCGGAGCAGGTCTCGGTTCAGCGCAGCGAACTTACGCTGAAGGCACTTTTCAATGAAGAGCTTGGCGCCGTGATTCAGGTTCGGGCCGCTGACCGCGATGCGGTCATGGGAGTTTTGCGAGAGGCCGGTTTGTCGCGGCACGCGCATGTCATCGGAAAAGTCTCTGATAGCGACACCCTTGAGTTTCACCGCGATGGCCGCTGCATCTGGAGTGAATCACGCGCCGCGTTGCAGAGCATCTGGAGCGAAACAAGTTGGCGAATCGCGGCGCTCCGCGATGATCCGGATTGCGCGCGCGAAGAGTTTGAACGGCAGTCGCAGAATCAGCAGCCGGGGCTTGCCGTCTCCCTGGGGTTCGATCCTGATGACGATGTTGCTGCCCCCTTTATTGCACGTGGGGTACGCCCGAAGATCGCAGTGCTGCGTGAACAGGGGGTCAACAGCCATATCGAAATGGCCGCTGCCTTCGACCGCGCCGGGTTCGAAGCCTTTGATGTCCACATGACCGATCTGATCGCGGGGCGCTGCTCGCTTGAGTCCTTTAACGCGCTGGTTGCCTGCGGCGGGTTCTCTTACGGCGACGTGCTGGGCGCAGGAACCGGCTGGGCGCGCACGATTCTGTTCAATGACGCACTGCTGTCGCAGTTCCGGGCATTCTTCGAGCGCGGCAGCACCTTATCGCTGGGCGTCTGCAACGGTTGTCAGATGATGTCTCAGCTGAAAGGCATCATTCCTGGCGCGGCAGCCTGGCCTGAATTCAAGCGCAATCGCTCCGAGCAGTTCGAAGCCCGATTCACAATGGCTGAGGTGCTTGGTTCACCATCCGTTCTGTTCGCGGGCATGGCCGGCAGCCGCGCGCCGATCGTCGTGTCACACGGTGAGGGCAGGGCGGTGTTTGAGTCGGAGCAGCATAGCCAGGCGGTACGTGCAGCGATGCGCTTCATCGAGAACGACGGCTCTGTCGCAACGCGCTATCCCGCCAACCCCAATGGCTCATCGGGCGGGCTTACCGCCTTCACCACCGACGATGGCCGTACAACGATCATGATGCCCCACCCCGAGCGGGTGTTCAGAGCGGTGCAGATGAGCTGGCGGCCTGCCTCACTGGGCGAGGCGTCGCCCTGGATGCGGCTGTTCAGAAACGCGCGGGTCTGGCTCGGATAGACGGAGGCACGGGTGAAGATCGACATCCATGCGCACCTGATCGATCGGCACTACTACCAGGCGCTGATCCGTGATCTGAATCTCGATCTGTCCTAGACCAATACCGGACAAACGCTGATGCGCCGCAATGGCTATACGTTCCTCTGGTATCGCGACGCCATGTTCGATATCGATCATCGGATTCGGTTAATGGATTCGCAGGGTATCGACATGCGGGTTCTGTCTTTGTCGTCGCCCAATGTGTATGAATGGCGGGGCGAGGCTCAGATTCGCATGGCACGACATGTCAACGATATGACCGCTGCCCTGGTCAAAGCGCACTCAGACCGATTTGCCGGACTCGCAAGCTTGCCGCTTCACGACATCGAGGCGTCGTTGCTGGAAATCGACCGGGCCACCCAGGAGCTTGACCTGCGCGGCGTCATGATCGGATCGAACGTTGCAGGCATGCAGCTTGACGAACCCTAATTTGAGCCCATCTGGGCCAAGCTCGACAGCCTCAGCTTGCCGGTATTCGAGCACCCCATGTTTCCACCGGATATCAGGCAGGAGCGATTTGAGCTGCCGCTGCGGCTTGGCTTTGTCTTTGACACCACAACGGTCGCAACACGTCTGATCTATTCGGGCGTGTTCGAGCGGTATCCAAATTTTCCGTACATCATGGCCCATACAGGCGGCGCACTGTTGGCCGTTCTGGAGCGGCTAGATAACGGCTACCGGCTATTTCCTGACTGCAGGCAGCACATCTCTGAACTGCCAAGCTTTTATGCGAAGAGGCTTTACTACGACACGTGCTCGTTTTCCTCGGCGCTGCTCATGATGGCGCGCGAGGTCGCCGGGGCAGACCACATTCTTTTTGGCTCGGACGAGCCGATGATTGGTCGCGGTACCGACATTGTTGATGGACTGCCGATCGAGGAAAGCGAGCGCGCGCAGATTCTGGGCGGCAATGCAGCGCGGCTTTTGAAACTACACCCACTATGACTTCGATTTCGAGTCGAGTTCGATCATCATGGCGAGGTGTGAAACCCCGTGTTGCAGAAGCCGAAGCGACTGCCTGACACCTGGCTGACTGTCATCGGGGCGTTGGTCAACGGATAGCACCGATGCGAGCGCGAGTTCTGCAATCTGATCCGCAATCGCGCCGGCTGGCAGGCGGCCATCGGGCTTGTACCAGGCTGCCGTCCAGTTCGCCATGCCGATCATTGAAAAACTTGCAACCCTCGGGTCGACCAGCCGAAAACATCCCTGCTCAAGGCCCAGGCGAATTACCGCGGTAAACGCCTCAAGCAGGCCCCGTTTTGCTTTCGCTGCGCGTTTTTGCATGGCGCTATCAAGATGCTCCATTGACATATCGAGCAGCCGAAATTCAATCGGACGGTCAAGAATCAGTTGCGTATGCGACTTGACCATGTCGTGCAACGCGGCAGCGGCATCCTTGCTCGCCAGCTTGAGCGCAGCGCGAGCGCGCCGCTCGGCTTCCACCGGGACGTTGCGCACGGCAGCATCCAGGATCGCACTCTTGTCTCGAAAGTAGTAGTAGAGCTTCGGACGGCTGATGTGCAGCGCATCGGCGATGTCCTGCATGGTGGTGCTGCCAAATCCTTTCGAGATGAACAGACCCGCCGCCACGCTGACGATGCGTTCGCGATTCGCGTCAGCGGCACCCGCGCCATTCTGTGCTTGTCGAAGTGGCGGTTTATCGTTCGCGGAGGGCACAGAAACGGTTCCTGGGAGACTTTGAAAAGCGATATTGACACCTCCGTCAGATAATTGTCTACTTCGTCAGACTGCGGAAGACGCCCTGCAAACGACACGGCGCAAAGCAGATCGGGGAGACACAGATCATGAGCGGCATCCGGCGGTTGCCCGGTGTCATCTATCGCGATGACCTGTTCGCAAAGCAGTGCTTTGCCGAGGGAAGCTGGCTTGATCTGACGATGGGCGAGGCCTTGCGGAAGACCGCGGCGCGGGTACCAGACCGAATCGCGTTTGCCTCCGAAACCGATTCGATCACGTTCCGACAGTTTGACGAGCTCACCGAGCGGCTTGCGGCCTCACTGATTGAAAGCGGTGTCGCCCCAGGCGAGCGCGCAATCTTTCAGATGGGCACGGTTCTGGATACGGCCATTGCGCTGCTTGCCTGCCTGAAGGCCGGCATTGTTCCCGTCTGCACCATTCCCCAGTATCGCGAGATCGAAATCGGGCAGCTCACGGTGCTATCGGGCGCCAGCGCCTATTTCGTACAGGCCGATTTCGGCCAGTTTGATCTCGTGGGGTTTGCGCAGTCGATGCAGGCTCGCCATCCGCAGCTATCGCATCTGATCGTGGCCAGGGGCGACGCCCGCGGGTCGCTCAGTCAGCACGCACTGATTGAGAAGATGCCGCTGGATCGCGCGCGAACGATCCTTGGAGCGGTTCAGATCAGCAGCCGGGATTGCTTTGCCTTTCAGTTGTCCGGTGGCTCAACGGGTGTGCCAAAGATCATCCCTCGCTTTCATGGCGAGTATCTGGCGCACGGGCCGGCGTGGTCTCATCAGCAAAAAATGGATGAGCACTCCGTTGCGGTCTGGTCTCTGCCGATTCTGCACAACGCCGGGATGGTGTACGCGATCATTCCCTGCATCCTGGATGGCAGAACCACGGTCCTGCTGTCCCGCCCGGATATTTCGCTGCTGCTTGAAAGCATTCAACGATTTCGTGCAACGCATGCCGCAAGTATTGGGCCGATCGCCGCACAGTTGCTGAATACGCGAAACATTGGTGATTACGACATGTCGTCGTTGCGCTATTTCATCACGATGAACCGCGCCGATGCGGTTGAAGCGCATTTGGGCGTCAAGGCTGCCAATCTATATGGCATCACAGAAGGGCTGGTGATGATCTCCTCGCCTGACGACCCACCGGAGGCGCGACACGGCACCAATGGCCGGCCATGCCTTCCCTCTGATGATGTACGCGTGAGAAACCTGAATGACGGAAGCTGGTGCGGTCACGGCGAACTCGGCGAACTCGTGTTCCGCGGAGCCTCCTCGCTTACCGGTTACTACAACGCCCCGGACCTTACCGCCGAAACGCTGACTCCGGACGGATACGTTCGAACCGGCGATCTGGTTCGATCGCACCAGCTTGACGGCAAGACCTTTTTTTCCTTCGAAGGACGCCTGAAGGACAACATCAATCGCGGCGGCGAGAAATACGGCACCGAGGAGGTGGAGACGCTCGTACGATCGCATCCCGCGGTTGCTGATGTTGCCGTCGTCGCCATGCCTGACCCCATTCTGTTTGAGCGAGGGTGTGCCTGGATCATCCCAAGACCTGGACAGTCCGTCCCCGACGTTCCAGCGCTTGGCCAGTACCTGATAGGCAAGGGGCTTGCGAAGTTCAAACTGCCCGAGCGGATCGAAACGATTGAATCGTTCCCCGTTACCCGGGTTGGCAAGCTCGACAAGGCGAAGCTGCGAGAGATGGTTCGACACAAGTTGACCACCGAGGCTTCAGCACCGATCACTCACGCACAAAAAGCCCATCAGGAGAAGGAGACATCATGATCAGAACGACGTTGGCGGCGATCGCGGCAACCTGCCTTGCCTTTGGTAGCGCCGGGGCGTACGCCCAGCAGAAAATCAAGCTTGGTTTGATATTGGGTCTTTCCGGGCCGCTCAACGTGGTCGGCGCTGAGCAGAAGCGCGGCTTTGATATTGCGATGGATCATCTGGGCGGCAAGCTGGGCGGCATCCCTGTTGAGATTGTTCAGGCCGACTCAAAGGCCAATCCCAGTGCAACGGTCCAGGAGTTCTCGCGCCTCATTGAGAAGGACAAGGTCGACCTGATCACGGGACTGACCGCCTCGAATGAAATTATTGCCGCGATGAAGCCGATCACCGACGCCAAAATGATCTTTGTCGGCATGAATGGCGGTCCCGCGCCGCTGGCGGGCGAGCAGTGCAACCCCTACTACTTCAACGTGTCCTTCCAGAACGCGCAGCTCACCGCAGGCATGGGCTCCTACATGGTCAATGCCGGTGTCAAGAAGCTGTACCTGATCGGGATGGACTACGAGGCAGGGCATGAGCATACGCATGCCGCACGCAAGGGGTACAGCGGCGACGTTGTCGCACACACCTTCACGCCGCTGTCGCAGGTCGACTTCGCCGCTGACATCGCGAAAATCCGTGCTTCAGGCGCTGACGGCGTCTTTGCGTTTTACCCGGGCGGCCCGGGTATCGCATTTGTACGACAGTGGAATCAGGCGGGCCTGGGCGGGAAGATTCCCTTGTTCTCGAATATCGCGCTGTCTGAACCCACGGTATTTCAAGCCCAAGGCAAGACCGCCATGGGAATCCAGATGAGCGCGGTGTATTTCGCAGCAATGGATAATCCGGCCAACCGCAAATTTGTTGCTGACTTTCGCGTCAAGTTCGGCCGCGATCCAGCCAGCTACGCGGGCCTTGCTTATGACGCAATCATGCTGATTGATTCGGCAGTTCGCGCGGTGAAGGGCGATGTGAAGAACACCGAAGCCCTGCGTGCCGCTCTGAAGAAAGCAGACTTCCCAAGCGTCAGGGGCGATTTCCGGTTCAACACCAACCAGCAGCCGATACAAAGCACCTATGCGGTCGTGGTCGATGCCCGCCCGGACAACAGCCTTTACCTGAAGGAGGTCAAGGTTGCTGCCAAAAACGCGCCCGATGACTTTGTTGCCAAGTGCCCAATGAAGTAATGCTGGTACCGAATCAACGGTCAACAGGGCATTCGCCGTGGCACTGGGCTTGCTGATCGAACAGACCTTCAACGGTCTGCAACTGGGCATGATTCTGTTCCTGATGGCGATCGGGGTCACGTTGGCGTTTGGCGTCATGAACCTGATCAACCTCGCGCATGGCTCCATGCTGATGCTTGGCGCCTATTTCATCGCGGCCGCGAGCGCCAAGACGCCGTCCTACCTGATCGCATTCGTCGTCGCGATGGCTGGCATCGCCCTGGTTGCAGCGCTTCTTGAAGTCACGCTCATCCGACCGCTTTATGCGCGGGGCCATCTGGATCAGGTCTTGGCCACCTTCGGGATAAGCATTGCGCTCAATGAACTGGTGATCTGGATCTGGGGCCGGGAAGCGATGTTTGTATCGCTTCCCGAAGCCCTGGACGGATTCGTTCAGATCGGTTCGAACATCCAGTACCCGGTGTACCGACTTGCGATCACCTCGGTGGCCATTCTGGCCGGGCTGGCGCTCTTTGCGCTTCTCTCCCGCACACGGCTGGGAATGCGAATCCGGGCGGGCGCTGAAAAGGGCGAGATGATCGGTGCGCTGGGCGTGAATGTTCGCGCGCTCTTTACAGCGGTCTTCGTCATCAGTGCAATGTTGGCCGCCTTGGGCGGCGTCATGCTGGGGCCCCTGCTCGCAGTTCAGTCAGGCATGGGCGATCCTCTGTTGATCCTTGCGCTGGCGGTCGTTGTCATTGGTGGAATTGGATCGCTCAAGGGTGCGCTCGTTGCCTCGCTTCTGGTGGGACTCACCGACACATTCGGGCGCATGGTGTTTCCTGACCTGCTCGGGCAACTGGTCGGAAACATCGTCGCCAATGCCTCCGTATACATCCTGATGGCACTGGTGATTGCCATTCGTCCGACCGGATTGTTCGGAAAGCGATGATGGCTCCACACAGACCCGCGCTCGGCTTCAAACTGATCCTTGGCACGCTTCTGCTGGCCGCGCTGATCGTCCCACTGCTGGACGAGCCGTACTACACCAAGCTGATCGCCCGCATGGCGATTCTTGCCATAGCAGCAATGACCCTGGACCTGCTTGTAGGGTATGCAGGGCTTGTCAGTTTCGGCCATGCCGCGTTCTTCGGACTGGGTGTCTATACCGCGGGCCTGTTACCGATGCTTGGAATCCAGCAGGCGATCATCATTTTTCCCGCCGCTGCCCTGATCGCCGGATTGTTCGCGTTGATCTCGGGGGCGGTTTCATTGCGCGCCAGCGGGCTTTACTTCATCTTCATCACCCTGGCCTTTTCCCAAATGGTGTTTTACGTTGGGCAGGGATTGCGGATGTTCGGTGGTGATGACGGCTTTCAGCTCAAGGCACCGACGCTGTTGATCGGCAATGTCAGCCTCGGCAATCCCGTTGTACTGGCATACACCATGATCGGTGCGTTAGTCCTGCTGACCTGGGTGTCCCATCGACTGACGCGCTCGCGGTTCGGTCAGACGATCCTGGCCGCACGCGACAATGAATCCAAGCTGAGCGCGTTGGGGCTTGCCCCGTATCCGCATCGGCTGGTGCTGTACGTCATTGCATGTTCGATGTGCAGCGTTGCCGGCGTTGGCTTTGCAAACCTGATGGAATACGTCTCGCCGTCGACCATGTCCTGGGTGGTGTCGGGCGAACTGCTGTTCATGGTCATTCTGGGCTCTGCCGCGACGCTGATCGGCCCGATTCTTGGCGCGGTTGTCTTCGTTGGTCTGGAGCAGGTGCTGTCAGAGTGGACCGAGCACTGGATGTTCTGGCTCGGAGCACTTCTGGTGTTGCGCGTGCTCCTGTTGAAAGACGGGCTGTACGGATTGCTGCTTGGAAAGTGGGCATTGCGCAGGCAGCCCAGCGGGTCGCACCAATGAGCGCGCTGTTGGAACTCAGGCATCTTCACAAGCGCTTTGGCGCGCTGGTGGTCACGGATGACGTGTCGCTTGACGTGAGGCCCGGTGAGATCCACGCCCTGATTGGACCGAACGGCGCCGGTAAATCATGTCTGATCGGGCAGATTACCGGAGAGCTCCGGCCCGACGCAGGGGGCGTCCTGATGCACGGGAAGCCCATTGATGCGCTGCCCACTGAATCGCGCGCACGGCTTGGACTTGCCCGCGCCTATCAGGTCCCGCGGCTATTTGGAACCATGACAGCGCAGTCCAATGCATCGCTGGCCGAAATCGCCCGAACCCGGTCAAGCGGGCAGTTTTGGACATCCGTCTTCGATGATAAGGCGCTGCAGGCGGCTGCGCACGGCGCGCTTGCCACAGTGGGGCTCGCCGCGCGTGGTTCAGAGCCGTCGCTGTTGCTGGCTCACGGGGAGAAAAGACTGCTCGAACTGGCCATGGGCTTTGCCACGCATCCAGCCGTGTTGCTTCTTGATGAGCCGCTTGCTGGGCTCGGCGCGGGCGACAGTGACGCGATGATCGCCTTGCTCGCCAGGCTCAAGCAGCAATACGGAATTCTGCTGGTTGAGCACGACATGAACGCTGTATTCGCGCTGGCCGACCGCATATCGGTTCTTGTCAGCGGGCGCATCATCGCGTCTGGCGCTCCTGAATCGATCCGCGATGATCAGCGCGTTCGCGCAGCGTACCTGGGGGACGAACTCGATGTCTGACGCGGTGCTGTCCGTCGAGCGACTCGAGGCCGGATATGGCGATGCGCAGGTGCTGTTCGGCGTCGATCTGACGATTCGCAGGGGCGAAGTGGTGGCGCTGATGGGGCGTAACGGCATGGGTAAAACCACGCTCATTCGCGCCATCATGGGGCTTTGCACCCGGCTGCGCGGTCGTGTGGCCATCGCGTCAGCCGACGCGACCCGATGGCCGAGTTATCGGATCGCCAGGGCGGGAATCGGCCTCGTTCCTGAGGGACGGCAGATTTTCACCTCGCTCACCGTCGAGGAAAACCTGCTGGCCACCGAGCGATCGTCACAGGGCGCGTCCGGCTGGAGCCTGGATGGGGTGTATCAGCTTTTTCCCCGCTTGCAGGAGCGACAGGCCAATTTCGGCAGCCAGTTGTCGGGTGGTGAACAGCAGATGCTCGCAATTGGCAGGGCCCTTCTTACACAGCCCTCGCTGCTCATCCTTGATGAGGCGACCGAGGGCCTCGCACCCCTGGTCCGCCAGGAGATCTGGAACACGCTTCACACCCTGAAATCTCGAGGGCAATCGGTACTGGTCGTTGATCGCGACCTTAAGGCTTTAGGCGCGCTTTCGGACGGATACCTCGTGATCGAGAAGGGGCGCGTCGTGAAATCCGGCAGCTCAAGTGATCTGGTCAATGACCGACAGGCAATCGAACGCTATGTTGGCGTCTGACGTGGCGGTCGCGGCTCACTAACCCAATTCATCTCACCAAAGTTGGAGTACAAGCATGGAATTCGGCTACTTCACCCTGTCCGACAATCACTATCCCAACAGCCCAAGATCGCCCAACCAGTTCATCATGGAGATTCGCGAGCAGGCGATTCTTGCGGATCGCTTAGGCATGCATTCGGCCTGGATTGGCGAACACCATTTCGACTCGCTCGGCGTCAATTCAAGGCCCGATCTGATCCTGGCCAGCATCGCATCCGAGACCCGAAACATTCGTCTGGCCCCCGCCGTCACGGTGATGCCGCTTCACCATCCGGTTCATGTGGCGGAAGCCTGGGCAACGCTTGATCTTGTGTCCGGGGGGCGCGTCGACTTCGCGACGGGCCGAGGCTATGACAAGAACGAATACAAGCCGTTCGGTGCTGACTTCTTCAAATCAGCCGAGATATTTGAAGAGGGCGTTGATGTGGTGTTGAAGGCGTGGAACTCGCCCGGTCCGTGGTCGCATCGCGGCACGTACTACGACATTCCTGAGATGCAGATTACGCCGCGCCCGGTGCAAAAGCCGATTCCCTTCTATATCGCGTCGTTTTCCCAGACAAGTGTCGACATGGCCGCCAAGCGCGGACTGAACATCATTTACGCCCCATTTGCGACCGGCATGATGTTCGGTGGGCTTGATAAAGCGGTGGACGCTTATCGCAATTCCTGCGTCAAGGCGGGTAACCAGCCGGGACGTGCGATGTGCAGTTATTTCGTCTTCATTGCAGACGACAAGAAGGCTGACGACTACGGCCGTCAGGCCCAGCTCGACTACTTCAATCATTGCGTGATCCGGGCCATTCCCACCAAGCTGGAAGAGGCTCCGCCCACCCTGCAGTACTTCGTGAAACTCGCGGACGTTCTGAAGAAAATGCAGAAGGAAGACTTGTCGGACAAGTCGATTCTGATCGGCTCGCCCGCGAAGATCATCGATTCGTTGAAGAAGGTGGAGGCTGCCGGTATTGAAGAGGTCATTCTTTACTTCAACGTTGGCAACAAGCCCCATGCCCTGGTCAAAGAGCAAATGCACCGGTTCATGGAAGAGATCGCGCCGCACTTTCACGGCAAGCATATCGAGCGTCGGCTGCTGGCTGCCTGAGCGCGAGGCCGGCCACACAGCCCTAGAGACTTCATCATGACCGACTCGTCAATCGCGGGGATCGCGCAGCCGGTTGCCACCACGACAGCCGGGCTTCGCGGCACCTACTGGAATCCTGAGCGACTTCCGCCTGATGTCAGGCTCACCACGCATGCCCTCACCACGGAGGACGGCGCGGTGGTGGTCGGCTATCTGTTTCGCCGGGGGGGCGAAACAACAGTCGTATCGACCATGCATCCGCGCGAGCTTGTGGTGCCTCAGTACATTGTCCCTGAAATTCTCGACTCAGGCGCCGCAGCCTGGGTTCAGGGCGCACGCTCGGTGGGAAACGACATCCGCCTTGAACACGAGTCGGCGCTGCTCGATCTGGCCGCTGGCCAACAGTTTCTTGCCGAGCTGGGCTTTACCACCAGGATTCTGCTGGGGATATCCGGCGGCGGGCCACTTGCGGCGTTTTATTCGCAGCAGGCGGCGCTGCCGTCGGGTCAGCGAATTACCCGGTCGCCGGCGGGTAAGCCAACCGGGTTGAATGAGGCGCCCTTACCCGAATCTCACGGACTCGTGCTGCTGTCCACTCATCCTGGGCAGGGAAAGCTTCTGCTGGCAGCGATCGACCCTGCTGTCATCGATGAGTCGGACCCCTTGCTCACCAATGAGGCCATTTCAGCGTTCAACGCTGCCAATGGCTTTAAAAGGCCACCGGAAAGCTCCCGGTACAGCGAATCATTCCTGGTGGACTATCGCGCAGCGCAGCTTGAACGCGTCAAGAAAATTGATGCGAGGGCTAAAGAGCTTGTTGAACGCCGAGCGGACGCACGCCGCCGGCAGAAGGCCGCACCCAGTCGTGAGACAGCGCTGCTTGCAGCGTATTCGCCCATCTTCAACGTTTGGCGCACCGATGCCGATCCACGCTGTTTTGACCTCAGCATCGACCCGTCGGAGCGTGCGTACGGCACCCTGTGGGGCGCTAATCCATTTGTATCCAACTACGGCAGTGTTGGCTTCGCACGCACCTGTACGCCCGAGAGCTGGCTTTCCAATTGGTCGGCGCTTTCTTCAAACGCAACCATGGAGAAGTGCGCTCCGAGCATCACTCAGCCAACCCTCATGATCGAATACACCGGCGACAACAGTGTGTTTCCAGCGGATGCCGATTTGATATTCAGCCAGATCGGCGCAGGCGATAAGGAACGGCACAAAGTGCACGGCAATCACCACGGACAGCCAATTCGCGCTGAGCGTCCAAACGGTCAGCTGGCGGCTGGACGGATCTTGCGCCAGTGGCTGGGTCAGGCGCGCTTTCGTTAGCGGTTGTCTGTCAACGTCTCGGCGTCCTGTCTCTCTCATCTTTCAGCCTCAGGCCTGCACATGAACTCTGATGCAATTCCCATCGCAGGGGTACACCACACGGCGCGTCCCACCTGGAAGCTGTCCGACACCGTCCACTTTTATCGAGACCTGCTGGGGCTGCCACTTGTTCACGCCATTTCCGCGCGTGGCTGGGGTGCCGAGAATCATGCGGATTTCCTTCATTTCTTTTTCGATGCGGGACAAGGCGCAACGATTGCGTTCTTTTACTACATCGGCACCGAGCCGCCTGACTTCGTGCGTCCCCTGGACGACTACCGATACCGGGCCTCGCATACGGCGTGGCGTGTTGAAACGCGCGAACAGCTGCTCGACTGTCGAACAAGGCTCGAACGCGCTGGCATCCGGGTGCACTATCAGGTCAGGCACGAAGTGATTGAGTCGATTTATTTCGATGATCCCAACGGCTATCCAATCGAAATCACGTGGCAGGTGCGGCCCTTTGAGGCAATCGATATGGCCGATGCAAGACGCTCCATCGAGGCCGCGATAACCCTCGAAAAAGCGCAGCGCCACGGCGGGGCAGCGTTCAACACCATCGAGCAGGTCTGGCAGGCAAAAGCAACAGCGCTTGAGCAGGAACTGGGGAGCTTCTGATGCCCGCAATCTTCGTGCTTGCGGTGCCTGAGTTCATGCCGCTTGTGGATCAGGCGCGGCAGCGCAGTTCTTACACTGTGTCGGGGCCCAAAAACGGCTACTACAAGATCGACGCGCCAGGGGCAATTGAATTCGAACGGCGCTCGCTTGGGTTCAAACCCGCTGTCTGGCATGGCGCGCTCACCGGTGGGCTGCTTGGACAGATCGAGTGCTTCGACAACGACAGGATGCGCCTGGTTGATCGCGTCCCCTGAATAAGGTTGGCTGATGAATTTCAAAATTGTGGGCGGCGGCCCCGCTGGGCTGTACTTCGCGTATCTGATCAAGCGTTCGAACCCGTCGTATCGGGTCTCTGTCCTGGAGCAGAACCCTGCTGACGCCACCTACGGTTTTGGCGTGGTTTTAACGGGCAGGGCGCTTGGTTTCCTGCAGCAGGGGGACCCTCAGGTCATTGAACGTCTCGCGGCGCGAATGGAGCATTGGTCCGAGCAGCACATCGTTCTCCAGGGCAATACCACCGTCATCGATGGTCTCGGAATTTCCGCCGTGCCACGCATCGTGATGCTGCAATGGCTTCAGCAGATCTGCCTGGAGCAGGGGGTGGCGGTGCAGTTTGGGGTGCGGTCAGAGGGCATTACTGAGCATGATTGTGATGTCCTGGTTGCCGCGGATGGCACCAACTCGGTCATTCGTGACCGATACCCGCTCGCCTTCGATACCCGTGTCCGGGATCTGCAGAACTATTTTTGCTGGTACGGCGCACAGGTACCGTTTCGCGCTCACACCATTAATTTCAAACGAACCGACCAGGGCGTTTTTTGCGGCCACTATTACCGCTACGCGCCCGATCGCAGCACATTCGTCCCCGAGATCGACCCCGACACCTGGCTGGGCTGCGGCATGAACGAGATGTCAGACGATCATCGTAAGGCGTTGATTGAGTCGGTGTTTGCCGACGAACTTCAGGGAGGCACGTTACAAACCAATCGTTCGGTATGGCGTCGCTGGCGCATCGTGACCAATGGGCGCTGGCACAGCAAAAACATTGTGCTGATTGGCGATGCCCTTCGGACTGCGCATCCCTCAATTGCCTCC
>VGHA01000030.1 GCA_016868375.1 Betaproteobacteria bacterium
GCTCGGGAGCAGTCGCGTAACAAGGGCGCACCTGGCACTCAAACCAGCGACACAGAGCCTGCGGGCGAGGAGGTGCCATTCTGAACGAAGGCGCGCGGCGGGATCGGCGGCGGGCCTCAGCCTTCTGGGCTTCACGCCGCCTCAAGCCTCCCCTAAACTTATCCACAGCACTTCACGAAAAATTGCTATCCACCCCCTGGTCAAAATTCAACGCGCACGGGTGGTCAAAATTCAACGCGCAGCGACAATCAGGACACGCTGATCATCACCTACGACGCAGGGCGTGGCGAGCCCCGGGGCTCGCGGCCACGCAAGCTCGATCACCGCGCATCGGGGCTCGGCGATTGCATCGATTGCGGGATCTGCGTGCAGGTTTGCCCGACCGGGATCGATATCCGCAAGGGACTTCAGTATGAGTGCATCGGTTGCGCGGCCTGCATCGACGGCTGCAATCAGGTCATGGAAAAAATGGCTTATCCGAAGGGCTTGATTCGCTACAGTACAACCCACGCGATCGAGCGAGGTCTGGACAATGCCTCGATGTGGCGGCGGGTGCTTCGCCCGCGCGTGCTGATCTACTCGGCGATTCTGCTGGCCATCGTGGTCGCGCTGGCGACGTCGATTGCACTTGGATCGCCCTTCAAGGCCGACATCATTCGAGATCAGATTCTCGGCCGTATCGTCGAGGACGGGCTGATCGAGAACGGCTATAGCCTGCAATTGATCAATTCCAACGAAGTCACGCGCCGCTTTCGGGTGACCGTCGCGGGCCTGCCTTCGGCCCAGATGGCGGGCGAGGCGGAATTCGAGGTGGGGCCGGCCGCCGTACGGATGGTACCGATCCGGGTACGCGCTGAACCCGGCAACGGACAGGCCGGATCGAACAAGGTGCAGTTCTCGATCGAGGCCACCGACGCGCCCGGCGATCGCGTGATCACTCATTCAACCTTTTATGTGCCCCGTTGAGGCCATGACGCCCACCGGTGCTCGAAGGAGTACGACATGTCTGCGATGAAACCTGTTCCCCCCTGGTATCGACACCCTGAGCCCTGGTTGCTGCTGATGGCCCCGCTGGCCGCAGTGATTGGCGGCTACCCGACCTTGTGGCTCGCCTTGAACTCTAATCATTCACTCGTTGTCGATGACTACTACCGCGAGGGCAGAGCCATCAACCAGACTTTCGCACGGGACGCGCAGGCTGAAAGGTTCGGGCTGATGGCGCGCATCGACACGGATCAATGGGAGGCGCCGTTTGCACCGCCCATCCGGGGACGCTGGACGATTCAGGTCGAGGACCCAGCTCGCAACTGGCGACTGGTCGCGCCCCTGTCCGACCCTGGGGCCCCGCTCGTCATCTTGGCGGGCAGCGCCAAGCGGACGCACTGAGCCCTGCAGCTGGACCGCACGACAAGGAGAGACAGGGATGAACCCACCCAGGCCGATCGGCGACCGGCGCTCTGGACGCTACCTGATGCAGGTGCTGTGGCCCTCCTTCATGGTGGCGATCATCGCCGAAGGTCGGTTCTTCTCGATGATTGACCCGCTTGAGATGTCGTTCGTCGCCCGGCATCTGGGCGATAGCCGCGAGGCGGCCTATACCATCGGCTTCTTCGTATTCTGGGCGCTCTTGGCCTCATCGAGCACGCTGACCTGGCTGCTCGCGGCTGCGCCGACACCGCAAGCTCTAGAGATCGACCAGGGCGCGCGACGTCATCAGAACAAGTCCCTGATCGGACGTTGACGGGTCGATCGCGGTCAGCGGAACAACTTGCCCGGGTCCTGCGGCGGACTGTCAGGGCCGCCGCCGAAGGGATTGAAGTTCGGCATACCGCCGGGCCCGCTTCCACTGGGTTCGAAGGGGTTGTTCTCGATGCGGATCTCGACCTTGGACGGATCAACCGGGGGAAGCGTGCCCTTGTAGTGCGTCACCAGCCCCGGGAATGCCAGGACAACTGCCACCATCACCAATTGCAAGCCGATGAAGGGCACGGCCCCCCAATAGATCTGCCCGGTCGTGACCGGCGCGATCCGGCGCCCGGTCACCTTGTCGAGATACTCGCTCGAAGGCGCGACCGATCGAAGATAAAAGAGGGCAAATCCGAAGGGTGGGTGCATGAACGAAGTCTGCATGTTCACGGCCAGCAGCACGCCGAACCAGATCAGATCGATACCCAGCTTGTCGGCCACGGGCGCGAGCAAGGGCACGACGATGAAGGCGAGTTCGAAAAAATCCAGGAAGAACGCCAGTACGAACACCAGGATGCTGACCACAATCAGAAATCCAGTCTGGCCACCCGGCAGGTCGACCAGCAGATGTTCGACCCAGAGGTCTCCGTCCACGCCGCGAAAGGTCAAGCCGAAAACGGTCGAGCCGATCAGGATGAACATGACAAAGCAGGAGAGCTTGGCTGTGCTGTCCATGGCCTGCTTGAGCAGGCTGATCGACAGCCGGCGCCGGGCGACCGCCATCACGATGGCGCCCACCGCCCCCATGGCTCCGCCTTCGGTTGGCGTCGCCACACCAATGAAGATCGTGCCCAGGACGAGGAAGATCAGCGCGAGCGGCGGCACCATGACGAAGGTCACCCGCTCGGCGATCTTTGAAAGCAAGCCCAGTCCCAGCAAGCGATTGGCCACTGCAATCACGAACGCGATCAAGCCACCTGCGAGGACCTGGATGACAATGCGTTCGTCGATCGGCGACTTGCCGGGGATCAACCAGTGATCCACCGCCGCGGCGCCCAGCACTGCAATCGCAAGCAGAACGACCAGGGATCGACTGCCCGAGGCACCGCCGGGTTCGGAAAAACTGCGGGCCTCGATTGGGAGCGCTGGCGCCACGCTGGGCCGCAGCCACGCCATCGCAAAGACGTAGGCCAGATAGGTCAGCATCAGGATCAGGCCCGGGAGCATGGCGCCCCGGTACATATCGCCCACGGATCGACCCAGCTGGTCGGCCAGCACGATCAGCACGAGCGAGGGCGGGATGATCTGTGACAGCGTGCCAGACGCGGCGATCACTCCGCTCGCAAGCCGGCGATCATAGCCGTAGCGCAGCATGATCGGCAACGAGATCAGGCCCATCGAAATCACCGAGGCCGAAACGACCCCCGTCGTAGCCGCCAACATTCCACCCACCAGCACCACGGCGATCGCGAGCCCGCCGCGGATCGACCCGAACAGCTGACCCACGGTCTCGAGGAGGTCCTCGGCCATGCCAGAGCGCTCGAGCACGAGTCCCATGAACGTGAAAAACGGAATGGCCAGCAGGGTGTCGTTCGCCATGATGCCGAAGACACGCTGAGGCAGCGCCTGAAAGAGCGCGGGAGTGAGTAGTCCGAGCTCGATACCGATCAGGCCAAAGACGATGCCGTTCGCCGCCAGCGAGAAAGCGACAGGAAAGCCCAGCAACAGGAAGATGAACAGGGTGATGAACATCACCGGCGCGAGGTTGGCGGCGAGGAATTCCATCGTACGCAGACCTCAGCGAGATGTTTCGGAGCCGTGGCGGGCGCGCTGGCCCTCCGACCCTGCAACGGGGGCGCCCTCCGCACCAGGGAAAGCGGAATTGGAGCGCTCAGCCGCGATCTCTGCCGCCAGCAGCTCTTCCTCCGTCGGGCCGGCGCGCGCAGTCGGATCCGGACACCGACCCATCAGAAAACCCACGCACTTGATCAGGTGGGAGATGCCCGCCAGAACCAGCAGTGTAAAGCCCACCGGAATCAGCAACTTCGCCGGCCAGCGGAGGAGGCCGCCCGCATTGGATGAGGTCTCGTTCTGCACCCACGCATCGACGAACATCGGCCATGAAAGCACGAGAATCAGCACCGCCATCGGCAGCAGAAAGACGATCACGCCGAAGATCTCGATCCCGATCTGCTGCCGCCTCGAGAGCCGCGACGAAAGAATATCGACACGGACATGACCGTTTCGCAACAGCGTATAGCCCGCCATCAGCAGGAAGATCGCTCCGAACAGATACCACTGCAATTCAAGCCAGGCATTAGAGCTCATGCTGAAGGCCTTGCGCATCACCGCGTTGCCCGCGCTGATCAGAACAACCACCAGAACGAGCCATATCACGATGCGTCCGACCCACTCGTTGACTCGGTCAACAAGCTTTGACAAGGCGAGCAAGGATTGCATCGGGAAGGGCTCCGGTGCAGCTCCGCTGGCCAGCCGATCAGTCGCGAGTGCCGAACAGGCGCCGCAAACGCGCCCAGAGCATGCCGATCATCAGGCTCACGGGGTTGAGGTCCGGCGCCTGATCGAACGAAGGGGTCCGGTCGCTCGGAAGATCCGCTTGTGATGCGGTACCGGCGGGTGAGGCGGTGAGCGCGCGGCCGACCTGCGCCGCAAACTGCTGAACGATCCGGCGCACGAACTCCTGGACAAGGCCGCCGCGCGAGAATTGCGCGAATGGTCCCTGCAGGCTGTATCGCATTTCGATCACCACGCGAGTCGTTTGATCACCGAGCGCGATGACTTCCCAGGCGATGTCGCCTTCAGCGCGGGACTGCGTCATCCGATCGCGCCCACGCCCCTGCAGCCGCGCTCGCCGGTTCGGAGGGTCCAGCGCAAGCACTGCATCGCCCTCGAACTTGGCCTGCATCGGGCCAAATCGAAGCGCAACGCCTCCCATCACACGATCGCCCTCTTGCCCGGTGAGGAACGCACCCGGCAGGCAGGCTGCCACGCGGGCAGGATCGCTCATCAGCGCCCAGACCTGATCCGAGGGACAGGGCAGCTCAAATTGATCTCGGATCACGGCGGCGGGCTCCGCGGACCTCGCAAACGCCGCACCAGGTGCCTGGGGCGGCGCCTTGACGCCCACGCCGGCCTGATGCAATTCACGATCGACGACCTGGTCGGCCCTGGAAAATTCTTGGAACTGCGCCGCGGCAGGCGACCCAACGGCGCCCGCCACCGGGAATTCGATTTGCGAAGCGCGAGCCGCTGCCTCGCGGAGCGCCTCGACCTGCGCGTCCGGCTGGGCCTGCAAATCCTCGAGGACCGAGACCACGGCGTCGACGATACCTTGATACCCGGTGCAACGGCAGAGGTTGCCGGAGAGCTCCGCGCGGACCTGGCGTTCATCGGCTGTCGGCAGCCTGAGCACAATATCCCGGGCCGAGGCGAGCATCCCAGGTGTGCAGTATCCGCACTGCAAGGCATGACGCGCCGAAAAGGCGGCTCGCAAGCGAGCCATCACCGGATCTCCCTCGTGGCCTTCGATCGTGGTGACGGCGCGCCCCTCGCATGCGACAGCAAAGGTGATGCACGAGCGAATCGGCTGCCCATCGAGCAGCACGACGCAGGCACCGCACACGCCGTGCTCGCAGCCGAGGTGTGTACCGGTCAGCCCCGCCTGCTCCCGGATGAAATCACCGAGATGCGTGCGGGGCGCAACCTCACGCTCGACGCGCTGGCCATTGATGGCAATCGCGACGCGCCTCATGCGCCGACCACCTCGCGTTCGAATGCACGATCCACCGCCCGCATGACGGTCGCGATCAACCTGCGGTGTCCAATCGCATCCATGTCCGGCAGGCTCAGCGAAACATGTCGCGCCACCCGCTCAGCCCAGTTCGGGCCGGAGCGGTCGATATCGTCGAGCAGTTCCGCCGACAAGCCTTCAAGGAGGACTGGCGGGCCGTCGAGCGCACCGACCGCGACCCGGCAAACGCCACGGACTGGGTCAATCGCGACGGCACAGCTGGCCTCCGCGAAGTCACCGATCTTTCGGCAAACCTTGTAGTAACCCCATGGTGCGTAGCCGAGCGACTCCGGAAGCAGAACGGCGGCGACCATTTCGTCCGGTTCGAGCACCGTGGTGTAGGCCGCCAGCATGAACTGGTGGACCGGAACGATACGCGTGCCGGTGCTGCGGACAATCTCGATCTGGGCCTCTGCGGCCCAGGCAGCGAGCAGCCAATCGGCAGCCGGATCGGCATGGGCAAGGCTCCCCCCGATGGTCCCGCGATTGCGTACGGAGCGGTAGGCAATCGTGCCGGCGATACGGCGCCAGGGGTGGTCACGCAGCGCGGGGTGCCGGCCATCCTCGATCTCCGCATGCGTGACGCCGGCACCAATCCGCAGCTGACCGCCCTCTGCCTTCACGGTCCTCAAGTCGGCCAGTCCAGAAACGTCGATCAATCGATCCGGCCGCACCAGACGGAGATTGAGCATGGGCCCGAGCGACTGACTGCCCGCGACGAGGCGGCTGTTCAGGTCGCCGCGCGCAAGCTCCCTGAGCGCTTGGTCGAGCGTTTCCGGCTTTAGATAGTCAAAGCGCGCGGCCTTCATGCAGCGTGCTCCGCCGGGGTCGTCACCCGGCCCGCCTCGACCGCAGCCAGGACCCGCCGAGGAGTGAGTGGCGTCTCGAGCAGTTCCTGCGCGCCCAATCGGGAGAGCGCATCGTTGACCGCACCGATCAGGACGGCGGGCGGCGCGATCGCCCCCCCCTCGCCCATTCCCTTGGCACCAAACTCGGTGTGGGGCGAAGGGGTCTCAAAATGGTCCATCCGGATCCGGGGCGATTCGCTCGCACCGGGCATCACATAGTCGGCCAGCGTGGAGGCGAGCGGCTGGGCCAGCGAGTCATAGGTCGCCTCCTCGTAAAACGCCGTGCCGATGCCTTGAACGATGCCACCAATCGACTGACCCTCGACGACCATCGGATTCACCATGACGCCGCAATCCTCGACGGCCACGTAGTCGAGGATCTCGATCGCGCCGGTATCCGGATCGACTGCGACGACGGCAGCATGACTGGCATAGGAAAAACAACCGGTGTCGACCTTGGGCCGGTAACCCACCGATACCTCCAGCCCCGCAGGATCCACATCGGACGGCAGCAGCTGGGGCGTTACGTACCAGGCCCGAGCAATTTCCCGGAGGCTGACTGAACGATCGTTCAGCGCGATTCGGTCGCCAGAGCGGATGACCTCATCGACCGAAGCGCCGAGCAGATGGGCCCCAATACGCAGAACACGTGGCAGCAGCTGCTTGCAGGCACGAGAGACCGCGCCGCCGGACATCACGAGCGAACGGGACGCATACGTACCCGTCGAAAAAGGGGTGAGCGCTGTGTCGCCATGAACGACCTTGATGCGCTCGACATCAATCCCCAGGACATCGTGCGCAATCTGGGCGAAGGTGGTCTCCATGCCCTGGCCATGGGAGTGGACACCAACCCGCAACTCGAGCCCGCCATCCGGGGTGATGCGTGCGAAGGCCTGATCGAACCCAGGAATCACCGGCGTACCCCAGGCCGCGAAGACCGAGGTGCCGTGAGCGGCCTGTTCCGTATATGTTGCAACCCCCAGCCCGATCAGCCGTCCGTCCGGACGCGGGATGTCCTGTTGCGCGCGGATCCGATCGGCACCGATCATCTCGAGCGCGCGGCGCAGACTCGCAGGGTAGTCACCGCCGTCAAAATACTTGTTGGTGACATTCACATAAGGCATCTGCTCAGGCGCGACCAGGTTATCGAGTCGCACCTCCCACGGTTCACGTCCGACAGCCTGCGCGATGGCATTCATCGTCAGCTCGATCGCAAAACAGACCCCGGTACGTGCGACGCCCCGATACGGAACAAAGCCGGGCTTGTTGGTCGCAACACAGCGCGAAACGCAGCGGTATCCCCGAAACGCATAGGGCCCCGGAAGATTGCCCACGGCCTGCCCCGGCTCAAGTCCAATCGTGAAGGGCCAGACCGAGTAGGCCCCGCCATCGATCGTAATCTGGGCGTCAAGCGCAAGCAGCTTGCCGCTTCGATCGGCGTAGGCGGTGATTTCGTAGTGGTGCTGTCGGCTGTTGGCACCGGCGGTCAGGTGTTCGCGCCGATCCTCAACGAATCGGAATGGCCGCCGGTAGGTCTTGGCAAGCCAGGCGACGCAAACCTCTTCCTGCTGCAGCACACACTTGTAGCCGAATGCGCCGCCCACATCGGGCGCGATGACCCGAACCTGCGCCTGATCGAGATCCAGCAGCTGCGCCAGCGCAGTGCGAATCATGTGGGGGACCTGCGTGGAGCTCACCACGACCAGTTGGTCCGCCGGGTGATCCCAATAGGCGAGGACCGCCTTGCCCTCCATCGGCACCATGCACTGACGCGCCAGATTGATGCTGCGGCGGACAACGACCTCAGCCTGCGCCGCCCGCGCTTCGAACTCGCGATCCGCCGTCAGGGTGACAAAAGTATTGTGCTGCCAATGCTCATGGATCAACGGCGCGCCGGGGGCTTGCGCCGCCTCGACATCCGCGACGACGGTCAGGGGCTCGTAGTCGACATCGACCTCCTCGAGCAGATCCTCGGCCTCAGCGCGCGAGGCGGCAATCGCCATGGCGACCGGCTCGCCGACAAACCGGACCTTGCCACTCGCGAGCGGCGGCTGTGCCGAGGCCTGATAGGTGGGAAGCGTCGAATCGGCCTCGATGTCGCGGGCATCGACCATCATGGCGCGCGTAAAAATCCGATCCTGCAGTGCTTCAGGAATCCGGATCGCGCCGAGACGTGCGTGTGCGAGCGGGCTCCGCAGGAAGGCAACCTCAGACAATCCGGGCATGCTCCAGTCGGCAACGAAGCGGCCCTGGCCGTGCAGGTGGCGAGCATCCTCCTTGCGCGGCAGCCGCGCGCCGATGCCCTGGCCCGCCAACCTCTCGGAATGATCTGCGCTCACGCACCCTCCTGTGGCACGGTTGCGAGGTCGGGGGGATCCCCGGCCTCACGGCCCGATCACCTGAATAACCCGCCCGTACCTCCGACCGTCAGCGACTGGTCACGGCGTTGAAGGTGTAATTGTCGAGAGCGTTCTCCGCCACCCGGAACCAGCTCGCCTGATCCTGCTGGAACTGCCGCCAGGCCGGGAAAATCTCCTTGAAGTCGGGGTTCTTCTCGGACAGTTCGCCCCACAGCTCCTGCGAAGCCTTGTAGCAGGCGTCCATGACGTCACGCGGGAAATAGCGAAGCTGCGTGCCGGCGGCGATCAGATTTCGCAGCGCAGGAGGATTGACCGCGTCATAGTGCGCGATCATCTTCATGGTCTGCTCATTGCAGGCCACCTCGAACGCCACCTTGTAGGCTGCTGGCAGCGCCTCGAAGGCTTTTTGATTGACCATCGTGGTGATCGACGCGCTGCCTTCGAACCAGCCTGGCGAGTAGTAGAAAGGCGCCACCTTGTTGAAGCCCAGCTTCTGATCGTCGTAGGGGCCGACGAATTCGGTCGCATCGAGCGTGCCTTTCTCGAGGGCCGAGTACACCTCTCCGGGGGCGATCTGCTGGGGCACGCCTCCGAGCTTGGAGAGCACCATGCCGCCGATGCCGCCGATCCGCATCTTGAGACCCTTGATGTCGGCAACCGACTTGATCTCCTTCCGGTACCAGCCGCCCATCTGCACACCGACGTTGCCGCAGACGAAGTTGGTGATGCCGTATTTGCCGTACAGCTTGCGCAGCAACGCCATACCGCCGCCATAATGCACCCAGGCATTGTGCTGTCGCGCATTCAGACCAAAGGACAGGCCTGCATCAAAGGCAAGCGCGGTGTTTTTGCCGATATGGAAGGTCGCAAGCAGGTGGTTGCACTCGACCGTGCCATTGGACACCGCGTCCATGTTTTGCGGCACCGGCACGATCTCGCCGCCAGGAAAGCAACGAATCTCGAACTTGCCGTCGGTCAGCGCAGACACGCGCTTGCACAGTTCATCGGCCGAACCGAAAAGCGTATCGAGACTCTTGGGCCAGGCCGTAGACATGCGCCACCGAACGGTGGGCTGGGACTGAGCAACCGCTGGCATGGCAACCGACACGCCGACTCCTGCGGCGACTGCGGAACGGGACAGGAAACGACGACGCTGCATGGTGATCTCCGGAAGTTGTGATGACTAAGCGCGGCGCAGCTGCATGCCGGCAAGGGGCCCGTCGGAAAATCCAGAATACTGCGCGCCCATTGAGAAATCAACAGATGATTGATTGCATGCAAACGAATCGATCGGGCAGCCTTCGCGAAGCGCCTACGCGCGCGATCTGGCCGTGCAGCCCAATGGCGTGACCGGTGGGCGTGCGGTCTGGATCGCGATGCCGGAACCACACCGTGCACTCGATCACTTTGCAGCGATGGGCTTGCAGGCCTCACCCGGCCGCACCTGCCCGAGGCTGGGCGCGCTCGCCCATGAGATTCCGGTCGCCCCAGGGCAATCCTTGCTGATCCTGGAGGCCGATGGCCCCGGGCCGACCCGCGAATTCATCGCCACAAGGGCAGACGCAGGCGTCATGGGGGTCAGCCTGCTGGTTGAGAGCGAGGCTGCTATCGGTGCGCGCGCGGCCGCACTGGAACTCGCACCAGACTGGCACCCCGGGCTCTTTGGTGACAGTCTGATCGTACCCGGCTCACACGCAATGGGCCTTTATCTGGAGTTCATCCGGCCAGCAAGCTCACATTGACACTTTTTCAATCGTCGTGCCATGATCGTTTGCATTCAAACCATTTTTCGGCGTCGCGACATTGCCCTGCGTGGGCGCGCCGCCAGGACAGGCAGATGAGGCGATCGTCGGTACCCTTGCCCGGCGCGAACAATGATCCTCTGGGCGGCTCGACGCAGTCCGCCGAGGCCTGGGCGGCCACGGACGGTCAGCTGATCTGGGACCGCCCGGGCTACCTGATCCGCAGGCTTCACCAGATCCACGTCGCGATGTTCGTCGAAACCGTGGCGGGCGGGTCGATCACACCCATCCAGTACGGGCTCCTCAGCATCCTCGCCAATCGGCCCAATATCGACCAGCTGACGATCGGCGAAGAGCTCGGCCTGGATCGGGCGAACGTCACCGGCATCCTGAAGCGCCTCGAATCGCGGCGCCTGGTTTCGCGAGTCGTCGACCCCGCCAATCGACGGCGCAAGCTCTGCCTCGCCACCTCGCGCGGCATTGCACTGATCCGACGCTTCGATGAGCAGATGCAGGCGTGCCAAAGGGCGCTGCTGGAGCCCTTGTCCGCTCCGGAGAGGAAACTTTTCATCGAACTGCTGTCGCGTCTTGTCCAGGCCAACAACGAGTTCGGGCGAACGGCGCTGCGCCCAAATGGCCATGCACTCCAGCTCGAGGCGGCCTCGCCCGCTTCACCCCGACGGCGGCGTCCACCCGGCCGAACCGGCGCATCGGGCGCGAGCGGCTGACCCCCGGCCGGAGGGAGCGGCTGCACGCAGTACTGTCGATCTGGAACCGTCCTCACTCAAAAAATTTTGCTGACTCGGTTAGTACACCAACCATCTTCAACGAATGGTCGAATCAAACGGAGAAACTCATGGCTGACCTCTCACTGAACTTCTGCGGCGTTCAATTCAAGAATCCGATCGTCATCGCATCGCTCGAAACGACCAACAGCCCCGAGGTGATCCGCGAGTGCGTCGACGCCGGCGCGGCCGGCATGATCATTAAGACGCTGACCGACATCGAGGACATGGCGCGGCTCACCCAGAATTCGAAGTACGCGATCCTCAATGAGCGCAACGAGCTCATCAAGGGCAAGGTCAACAAGAACTACGTCTTCTACAGCCGCTCCGGTTACTCGAGCACCGGCTTTCGCGAGTGGGTGCCCTACATGAAGGAGTTGCGCCAGTATGCAAACGACCAGGGCTCGCACCTGATCGGCAGCGCGGGGGGCAAGACGGTTCAGAGCTGGGTCGACATCTGCCGCACGATCGAGGATTGCGGTTTGCCGATGGTCGAACTGAACTTCGGCTGCCCCCACCCGGCGATGATGCCTGGAGTGCATGGCGGCTCGATGATCGGACAGGACCCCGAGGTTGCGGCTGAAGTGACGGCGCGTGTCTGCGAGGCCGTCAAGATCCCGGTGGTGATCAAGCTCACCCCGGATCAGTCGCGTCTGCTCGACGTTGCTCGCGCGGTTCGCGACGCGGGTGCGGCTGCGGTCACGGCTACCAACCGTTACACCGGCTTTTCGGTTGACATCGAAACCGGCAAGCCCCGTCTCGGCGGCCCGGCCGGCATCGGGGGCGTCTGGGCCAAGCCCCTGTCGTTACGCTGGGTGCACCGGATCTATAACGAACTGGGCATGCCGATCACTGGATCGAACGGCATCTATGACCATCGCGACGTCGTCGAGTTCATCATGACCGGCGCACCGCTGGTTCAGGTCGGCTCGGTCCTGATGCTGAAGGGCATCAAGTATCTGCCCAAGATCATCAGCGGCCTCGAGGAGTTCATGGACAGCCACGGTTACCCGGACGTTGCATCGATGACCGGCGTCGCCTCGAGGGCTGCCGTCAAGGACTACGGCGAGCAGTTCCGCAAACCCCGGATGCACAGCGAGGTCAACCACGAGAGCTGCCGCAACCCGAAGTGCACGATCTGCATCCAGACCTGCTTCTACGATGCGCTGGCCCAGGGTCCCGGCAAAGTGGCTTCACTGAGCGACAACTGCATCGGCTGCGAGATGTGCACCCAGACCTGCCCGTTCGATTCGACCAGCATGCACACGACCACCGACGAAGACCGGGCCAACGCCACCTTCTTCAGCATCCCTGAAAACATCTTCGAGCTGGGCAAGTTTGAGAAGGACTTTGACCGGGGTATCAAGCTCGCCAAGGTCAAGGACTGAACTTCCATGGCCCTGCATTCATCTGAAGAGCGATTCCGGTTCGCCTTCGATATCGGCGGCACATTCACCGACTGCGTGCTGATCGGAGACCGGGGTTCGGTGTTCACCACCAAGGTCTTGAGCGATCAGGAGCGGGTGGTGTCGCCCATCGTGGCCGGACTGGAGCGGATGCTCGAGCACCACGGGCTGACCAAATCCCAGGTCCACGAAGTGGTCGTGGGCGCCACAACCGCCGTCACGAACCTGGTGATCGAGCGTAAGGGCGCCATCACGGGTCTGATCACCACAGCGGGATTTCGCGATGTCATCGAGATCGGCCGGGAATTGCGCTTCGACCTCTATGACTTGATGGCTCCAGGTCCGGATCCGGTCATCCCGCGTGCCCTGCGGCTCGAGGTCGACGAGCGCACCGAGGCAGACGGCACGATTGCACGGGCAGTCGATGACGGTGACATCGAACGGGCCGCGCGCGAGCTCATCGCGCGAGGTGCCCAGTCGATTGCGGTGAGCCTTTTGCACAGCTTCACGAACCCGGCTCACGAACAGCGCGTGCGCGAGATCATCGCGCGCTTCGCCCCCGACATCCCGGTTTCGCTTTCGTCGGAGGTGCTCGGCGAGTTGCGCGAATACGAGCGGACGATGGCCACCGTGCTGAACGCTTATGTCATGCCGATGGTCGGCCGTTACCTGGGCGTGATCGAGGAGGGCCTGCGCACAGCTGGAATTCCGGCGATCCTGCGTATCATGCAATCGAACGGTGGCGTGATTTCGCGCGAACTCGGCGAGCGGATGCCCATCCGGATGCTTGAGTCAGGACCTGCCGCCGGGGCGCTCGGCGCCGCATTCAGCGCACGGGCGGCCGCGATCGAAGAGGTGCTGGCGTTCGACATGGGGGGCACCACGGCGAAAGCCTGCCTGATCCGGGATGGAAAGCCCTCGATCACCACCGATTTCGAAGCCGCGCGCCTGCAGCGATTCAAGAAAGGGAGCGGCCTGCCGGTACGCTTGCCGACGGTCGATCTGATCGAAATCGGCGCCGGTGGCGGCAGCATCGCGCATATCGACGACACTGGCCTGATGAAGGTGGGACCGCACAGTGCGGGCTCCAACCCGGGTCCGGCCTGCTATGGGCTGGGCGGACGCCGCCCGACGGTGACTGATGCCGCGTTGCTGATGGGTTATCTGGATCCGGGCGGCTCCTTGAGCGGTTCGGTGAAACTTCGCGCCGATCTCGCCGATGAGGCGATAGCGCAGCATCTGGCCCGGCCGCTGGGCCTGTCGGTCATCGAGGCGGCCAACGGCATCCATCGCATCGTTTGCGAACACATGGCTGCGGCTGCCAAGATCCACGCCGTCGAAAATGGCCGAGACGTTCGGCAATGCACCCTCCTCGCATTCGGCGGCGCCGGCCCCCTCCATGCGCGCGAAGTCGCGCGGCGAGCCGGTTGCCGAAAGCTGCTCGTGCCCGCCAACGCGGGCGTGTTTTCGGCGTTCGGCCTGCTGGTCGCACCCATCAAGATGGACGCGGTGCGCACCCGATTCACCCGGCTCGAGGGAATCGACTGGCCGGCAATCGAAAACTTGTGCGCGGAGATGGAGGCGGGTCTCTCGGCCCAGCTGACCGCCTCGGGGATCCCGCACGAGGCCATCGAGTTCGCGCGGAGCGCTGACATGCGTTACCTCGGGCAGGGCTTTGAAGTCGAGACCCCTCTGCCGGCCCGGCTCGATGAGGCATCGAGATCAGCGATCGAGTCCGCCTTCGAACAAGCCTACGCCAGTCGCTTTGGCCGCAGCCTGGCCCAGCAACGGATCGAGATCGTCAACTGGCGGGTTGAGGCGAGCGTGGCGATCGAGCCTCCGGAATCCCGGGAGCGGGAGGCCGACGCCGGACGAACACCCTCAACGGGTCACGGCAAAGCAGGCGTCGCGCGATCGCGCCGCGCGTTCTTTCCGGAACTCGCCGACTTCGTCGATACCCCAGTGCTCGCCGAAGCGAATCTGCGCCCCGGCGAGATCCAGGTCGGGCCGGCGCTGATCGAGCAATCGGGTTCGACGATCGTGATCGGACCGGGCGATCGATACGGTATTGATGACACAGGCAACATTCACGTGACGCTTTCGGGCGGCGCGGCCTGAGCCCGCCATTTTGAGGACCTGCAGATCATGAATCCGATCGACCTTGAAATCTACTGGAACCGCCTGATCGCGATCACCGACGAAGCAGGTGCCGCGCTGAAGCGCACGTCGTTCTCCACCGTCGTTCGTGAGTCGAACGACTTCGCCTGCGTGCTCCTCGATCGTAAGGCGAGGCTGATCGCCCAGTCGACACTGAGCATCCCTGGCTTCATCGGCACTGCACCGCTTTCGCTCGCGCGGATGCTGGAGGATCACCCGGCGGACACGCTCAGGGACGGAGACATCCTGTTCACGAATGACCCCTGGATCGGTACCGGGCACCTGCCCGATGCCACGATGGCCGCACCCATCTTCCGAAAAGGCCGGCTGGTCGCATACGCGGTCGCAGTCGCCCACCTGTCGGATATCGGCGGACGGCAATGGTCGGCCGACGCCAATGAAATGTTCGAGGAAGGCATCCGGTTCCCGGTCATCAAACTCGCCGAGGGCGGGCAATTCAACCCGCTCGTAATGCAGCTGCTCGAGGCCAACGTGCGCCTGCCGCAACAGGTCCGTGGCGATGTCGAGGCCCAGGTCGCCGCGCTCGGTGTCGCCTCGCGGCGACTCGCCGAAATGCTCGACGAATACGGGCTGGAGGGCATTGACGACATTGCCGAGGCGATCTTTGATGCCTCACGGGATGCGGCCCTGAAGGCGCTGCGCCGCATCCCGGAAGGCACCTATACCGGCAGCGTTGAATCGGACGGTTTCGATGCGCCGGTGCGCATCCAGGCCACCGTCACCGTCCGGCACGATGGCGTGACGGTCGACTACTCCGGCAGCACTCCGCAGGTCCGGCACGGGATCAACGAAACCTTCAACCACACTTACGCGTACACGATCTTTCCCTTCAAGTGCCTGTTGTCCCCGGGGCTACCCAATAACGACGGCTTCACGAGGCTGTTCAAGGTGATCGCGCCGGAGGGGACGATCGTCAATGCCCGTCCCCCCGCAGCCGTCGGGGCTCGCCATCTGATCGGGCATCAGCTGCAGGCTGCGATCTTTGAGGCACTGGCGCCGGTGATGCCGGATCAGGTCCAGGCCGACAGCGGCACGCCGCTGTGGTCGATTCTGTTGCGCGGCGTCGATACGGAGCGGGGACGGTCCTTCTCCACCATCCTGTTCTTCAATGGCGGCATGGGCGCGATGCGGGGTCGTGACGGGCCCCCGGCTGCGGGCTTTCCCGCCAACATCTCAAACACCCCGGTCGAGGTCGCCGAGACCCTGGCGCCCATCGTGTTCAGCTGCAAGCGACTGGCGGACGGCTCAGGCGGGCGCGGCGAGTTCCAGGGCGGTGCCGGCCAGATCGTTTCGTTTCAGTCGCGCTGGCCGGGGCGGCTGAGGGTGTCGCTGCTGACTGACCGCACCCGTATCCCAGCCAAAGGGCTGCTCGGCGGCGCAGCCGGCGCAGTCGGGCGGGTCCGGTTGAATGGCCTCGACGTGGACAACCCGAAGAGCGTCGTCGACATGCTCGAAGGTGATACGCTGGAACTCACGTTGCCCGGTGGAGGCGCGTACGGCGCGCCGAGAGCCACGGCCACCTCGATCGCGTCCTGACCGGCCCGCCTGTCCGGGTCGGCGCGCGGCCACCATCGAGCGATCATGACCCCTGGACTGCCATGAAACCTGAACCCATCGAATACCTCGAGCGACTGAGCACCTTTGGTGCGGAGCTCGACTTTCTGAGGTTACCGGCCGAAGTCCGCGAGCAGGCCTCGTGGATCCTGGCCGATACGATTGCCGCCGTGGTCGCTGGGGCGGCAGAGCCCGAGATGAGGGCGCTCAGCGCCCGGCTGTGCGCGCAGGCGCGGGGCAGCGCGGTGTTACCCGGGCGGGGACTCGCCACAGCACCGCTGACGGCTGCGCTCCTCAACGGCACGGCGGGCACCTTTCTCGAGATGGACGAGGGCAATCGATATTCTCGAGGTCATCCGGCGATTCACGTGATCCCGGCCGCCCTGGCGCTGGCACAGTCGCGCGGTCGCGATACGCGCCACTTCATGTCGGCGCTCGTGAGCGGATACGAAATTGGATCCCGGCTCGGCGCAGCCGCACAGCTGCGGGGCAGCATGCATCCACACGGCACCTGGGGCACGATCGGCGCGGCCGCTGCCTGTGCCCGATTGGTCGGACACGATGCCGCCGCCTTCCGGGAGGTCCTCAACATCAGTGCCTCGCTGACGGTCGCCACCTCCAAGCGGACGATGCTCGAGGGCGGTCTGGTGCGGAACACCTATGCCGGACTCAGCAATCACAATGGGGTGCTCGCGCTGACCCTCGGTGAATGCGGATTCAGCGGCGAGCGCGACGGACCCGGTTCGCTGCTTGGCTCGGTCGTGTCCGAGCGATTCGACCGGGAGATCGCGATCCGAGGGCTGGGAACCGAATGGCACGTGATGCAGAACTACTTCAAGCTGCACTCCTGCTGTCGATACAACCATGGCGCATTGGATGCGCTCGACCGGATCGCGCAGCACGCGCCGCTGCCGGCGGCCGAAGACATCGCATCAATCAAGGTTCGCTCCTATCACCTCGCGGCGGAACTGAACGATCCCGATCCGCGCAATACGCTCGCAGCCAAGTTTTCGGTACCGTTCGCGCTGGCCACTCGCATCATTCATGGCCACAGCCGCCTCGCCGCCTTCACCTGGGAGGCAGTCCGCGATGAGCGGGTGCTCGCCCTCGCTCATCGGGTCCGAATTTCAGAGGACCGCAGCATGAGCGCCAGGCTGCCGGCCGAACGCCCCGCGCACGTTGCCCTGCACTTACGAGATGGCCGCATCCTCGAAGCGGAGGTCGGCGTCAACCGTGGCGACGATGCGTCACCCTACAGTCCTGGCGAACTCAGCATGAAGTTCATGGACCTGTGCGGACGGGTCTGGCCCGCGTCGCACTGCGAACGGCTACTGGAAGCAACGCTCGGATTAGGTCGGGGCTCATCGAGCCTGGATGACTGGCTGCCGCTGCTGGCAGCGCCCAATCGAAATGGAGATGCGGCATGACCCAAAGACGTATCCTGGTGGTCGTTCCGTTTCCGATGAGCGAGGAGCATTTGCGACTGCGTCAGGCCCAGGGCGACGCGCTCGCTTTGCCGCCTGACATCGAGCTCGTCTATCGGCCCGTCAAGGCAGGCCCGGCCAACTATTCGAGTCACCACGACTTCGTGCTCGCCGAAGCGGCAAACTTCGAGGCAGGCTGTCGAGCTCAGCAGGAGGGCTTTGATGCGGTCTGCATCGACACGATGAGCGACTCCGGTGTGGCGGCGCTCCGCTCGGTCCTCGAGATCCCGGTCTTCGGGCCCGGCAAGGTGTCGATGCTGACGGCGTTGATGCTGGGTCACCGCTTTTCGATTGTCACGATGGCCAGGCGATGGGCGCCGCTCTACCAGAAGGCGCTCGACGAATTGGGGCTGCATCACAAGTGCGCTTCGATTCGCGCCATTGAAGTGACGCCTGACAATCAGGGGCTGCTTTCAGGCAAGGAGTCCGACGTTTTTCCGCTGCTCGAAGCGGCAGGCCGCAAGGCAATCGACGAAGATGGCGCCGATGTCCTGATTCTGGGCTCGACCACGATGCACCAGGCGCACGGCTGGCTCAGCACTCGCCTGCCGGTACCGGTGATCAATCCAGGACCGCTCAGCTACATGATGGCCGCCGCGGCGCTGGGCGCTCGCCTGACGCACAGTCGCACCGCTTATCCAAAGCCGATGCACGAACGGCTCGACATGCTGAGCACGATGTTTGCCGCAGCCGAGGCCTTTCAACGCCGCTGAAGGGCGCTGGGTCCGCGGATACGACGCGCGACAGCGCGGCTCAGGACCGCCGTTGTGCAGCGATGGTCTCGGCAGCCAGGTGACCGCCCGCAATCGCGCTCAGCAGGCCGTTACCTGACAGATAGCCCCACACGGCCTTGCCGGAGACCCCGCGCGCGGCGCCGCCCGCTGCCAGCAGGTTTGGAAATGCCCGAGCTCCGCCGGCCCTGAGGACTCGGCACTGCGAGTCGATTAGCAGGCCTCCCTGCGTGTGAAACAAGGCCCCGGTCACCTTTGCAGCATGGAGGTGGCCGGTGAACGCTCGTTTGAAAAGTCGGCCGGTCAAGGCATCGGAGCCTGGCTGAATGGAGGCTACCGTTTCGATCAATCCCTTTGGATCACAGCCGATCGCTGCGGCGAGACCCTAGGCATCGGACGCGCTCTTGACCGAACCGGCTGCACGAGCATCACGGAAATCGGGAAAGTCCTGCGCGAAGGCGAGAATCGGATCGTCGAAGACGCACCACGCCACGGCCCCCGGCTGCGCGAGCACCGAGACCGAGGCCTCGGAGTAGCCCAGGGTTTCGTCGTGGAACCGACGGCCCAGCGTATTGACCTGGACGCCCCCTTCCATCATCAGCCCCCAGGTCAGGAGCGCACCCTGCGGTATCGCCCAGGAGCCATGGCCCTGATAGGCAGCAAGATCGGCGAAATCCGCACCCAGCTGCCGACCCCAGAGGATCGCGCTGCCGTCGTTGCCGACATGGCCAGCGTAGGTCGCCGTCTTCATCTCCGGCAGAAGCTCCGCCAACAGTTGCGGGTTCCCACCAAACCCATTGCAGGCGAGCAGCAGCGCGCGGCAG
Source organism: Betaproteobacteria bacterium (assembly GCA_016868375.1). Lineage (GTDB taxonomy): Bacteria > Pseudomonadota > Gammaproteobacteria > Burkholderiales > Burkholderiaceae_E > SYIM01. The sequence continues at coordinate 19,410 of VGHA01000030.1, forward strand.
CAACTCGTGCACCTCGTGGTAACTCGCGCCTGCCTCCGAATACAAGGCGGCATGGACCTCCTGCGCCCGCTCTCGCCAGGTGGGCTCAAGTACAGCCAAGCCTGGAGAAGTGTTGGGGCGCCGCCCTGGCGCGCGTGGCTGGATACCGATTTTCGCGAGCTTGCGCCGTCGTTCATCGCGATCTGGTGTCTGATCGCTGCGGTAGCGATGGGTACCTACGGCACTGCGCTTGCTCTGGCGGGCACTCAGATCAACATTCTGCCGCTCCTTATCTATCTGAAGATTTCCGACGGCAGCGGCGATTTCCCAACGGCGGCGGCGCTGTCGCTGCTGCTTCTCGGTCTGTGTGTGCTGGTGCTTGCGGCGGGCGAGCTTGCCGCGCGCGGCCGAGACCGGACGCTGGTCACTCACTGAAGGATTCCATCATGACGACAAATGCTGTGGCGATGCCAGACCAGCTGTCTGCCCTCTTGACTGAGGCCCGGCTCCTGCATCGGGTGGCCGAAGTTCTGACCAGGCAGTCGGGCCCTCACGCCGTGCGGCAGCCAGTCTCGGTGGTGGGCCCGCGCGAAGCCACGGATGGTCAGCTTGCCTGCGCGCGGCGGGTGGGTCAGCTACTGGGTTCGTTGCGCGTGCCCGCGTTGTGCGGCGGAAAAAACGGCGTGATGGCCGCGGTATCGGAGGGTGTTTCAGAATGTGGCGGAATTGTGGTGGGCCTCCTTCCTGAGGAAGACACTCAACTTGCCAACCCCTATCTCACTGTTGCCATTCCTACCGGGCTCGGTATCACCCGCAATGCCCTGATCGCCCGCGCGGCGCGAATCATGGTGGCGATCGGTGGCGGACTGGGCACCACGTCCGAAATGGCGCTCGCGCTTCAGTGGGGCAAGCCCGTTCTTGCCATTCATGGTGCGCCAGAGGTTCCGGGCTATCGCGCTTACGCCGATGAGCCAAGCCTGCTCGCGGCCCTCCTCGATGAGTTGCTGGTACGGGCCTAGCCGAAGCGGGAAGTCCGAAAGCATGCGGAGCGATACGCGAGCGGTTGCCGCGTTAACGCCTTTCAGGCATCGTCACACTCACAGTAGGCAAGCGGAGACACCCAGATGGCTGCGCGCACCGCGGGCTCGCAGACCATGAATCCGTTCGATGACGCGTCCATCGGTTACGACGCGCAGATGGCCTGTGGGCCAATCATTCGCGAGGCGGGCCTCAAAGCACATTGACTGACAGGGAGGATCCATGAACCAACTTGAGTCGGTCGTCTGGCCACGCAGCGCCAGAACGATCATCTCGCGGCCACTCGCGGCGCGGCTCGCCTCACTGGAAGGCAAGCGTATCGCCTTCCTGTGGGACTATCTCTTTCGCGGCGACGAGATCTGGGATCTGCTCAAAGCCGAGCTCGCCAGTCGCTTTCCCGGTATCAGCTTCGTCGACTGGGACCAGTTCGGCTCGACGCACGGCGAGGATGAGCACCGCGTGCTCGCGGAGCTCCCTGGCAAGCTGAAGGCGCTTCAGGTCGACGCCGTCGTCTCCGGAATGGGCTGCTGAGGCAGCTGCACGCCCGCCGTGTTGCGGGTGAGCGCTGTTGCTGAGCAGGCTGGCATTCCGAGCTCATCGCTTTGCTGCGAGGGTTTCCTTGGGCAGGCCCGTACCACCGCCGAGGGGTTGGGCTATTCGAGCTTGCCGCTCGCCAAGGTGCCAGGGCACGTCGATGTACAGCGACCGGACGAACTGCGTGCGGGCGTGCTGGGCACGACCGTAAATGACCTCATCAGGAATCTCACCGAACCGGTGATGGCGATCGCACAAAGCCCGGATCCCGGCGCGCGCGACATCGTCTTTACCGGCAGCTTCGACGACATCAACCGTTTCTACATCGAGAATGGCTGGAGCGACGGGCTGCCAATCGTTCCGCCCACGATGGAGCGGGTGCAGGCCTTCCTTGACTTCGTCGACCGCGACCCCGACGAGGTGCTGGGCACGCTCCTGCCCGATAACCGCCAGGCCACTATCTGGAACGTAGCGGTCAATGGCGTCATTGCCGGTTGTCGCCCCGAATACATGCCGGTGCTTGTCGCGCTTGTCGAAGCGATGGCTGATTCGCACTACGGCGTGGAGCACAGCGGCAACACGCCCGGTGCCGAAACCCAGATCATCATCAATGGCCCGGTCGCTCGAACGCTCGGCTTCAATACCGAGCAGGGCGCCCTGCGGGACGGTTTCCAGCCGAACACGTCTATTGGGCGGTTCTGGCGTCTATACCTTCGCAATGTGGCGGGGTTTATGCCCCACCAGAACGATAAAGGTACGTTCGGTGGCACATGGAATGTGGTGCTCGCGGAAAATGAGGTAGCGCTAAGCCGCATCGGATGGAGCAGCGTTGCGCAAGACCTTGGCCAACCGGCCGGGAGTAATGCGGTCACCATCTCGCGTTTCACTGGGCGTAATGTGATTGTCTCCGTATTTGGGGATAGTCCCGACAAGGTGTTGCCCTATCTGGCCGACGCGATAGTCACGCACACCACGTGGGAAGTGATCTTCGTGGTGGGCATGGCCAACGGCACCTATCAGCCGCTTCTGGTGCTTAGCCCACTGATCGCAGAGATGCTGGCGCGAGCAGGGCTCTCCAAGGCCGACCTGCGCCAGCAGCTTTTCGAGCGGGCCCGAATGCCGGCCCGGCGATTCGAAAACCTGATGACGCACTGGACCAATCTGGTACCAGGCGGAAAGCGCGGGCTCTTCGAGCTGACCCGGCTCGGCAAGGCCCCCAAGCTGTTCGGCGAGTCGCGAGACCCGGAGCGGCTTGTTCCGGTCGTTTGCAAACCCGAGGACATCATCATCGCGGTATGCGGAGACCCGCTGCGCTCCAACTGCATGTTCATGCCGCACAACGGCATGCTGGGCTTTACGACCGTCAAACCTATTCGACTGCCCGAGGGCTGGGAGCAGCGGGTCGGATCCCTGTGAGGGGCGTCGGCCCGCGCGAGCCATGAGCGATGCCCGCCCTGTGGCGCAGTGGCTGTTGATTCCGGTCGGCCAGCAAGCGGGCGGTGCCTGGGTGGATGACACCGTCGCCGCGCGAATCGCGGAGAGCGAGGCCCGCGATTGCCTGCTCGCCCGCTCGCCCAGGGTGGGGCAGTTTCCAAGGCAGCGGGTTGAGGTGATCACTGCGGCCCACCCGGCTGCCCAGATCAACGAGCTGTATGGCGAACGCGGCTGGACCGACGGGCTCCCAATCGTTGCCCCCGAGGTCGGTGCCGTCAAGCGCATGCTCCTTGGCAGCTCCCGATCAGCAAGTACCGTCCTGGGCGAACTTGAGCCACTGAAGGGTGAGGCCACGCTGGAAAAAATTGCCGCCAATGCGGTGATGGCCGGATGTCGCCCCGAGCATTTTCCGGTAGTGGTCGCTGCGGTTGAAGCTTTGCTCGATCCAGCATTCAATCTGCGAGGCGTTCAGACCACCGACGAGAACGTGGCTCCGCTTCTGGTGGTAAGCGGCCCCATCGTGAAGCGCCTGGGCATCAATTGTGGGTTCGGTCTGCTCGGGCCAGGCTGGCGGGCCAACGCGTCGATCGGTCGCACGATTCGGCTTGTGATGCAAAACATCGGCGGTGGCTGGCCGGGTGCGGTGTCGTACGCGGGCCTGGGCCAGGCCGCCCGCTATTCGCTGTGCATTGCCGAAGACGAGTCAGCGAGCCCCTGGCCATCGCTGCATAGCGACCTTGGGCTAGCGCCCGACGTGAGCGCAGTCACGCTGCTTCGAGCCGAAACCGTCATCAACGTGACGGGTGGGCTGGAGGAAATCGCCAGTGCAATGGCAAGCGCAAGCTCCGCGTTCTCCATGCGCTGGAATGGCATCTCCACAGTCATCATGGCGCCTGTGGTCGCACGAATGCTCTCCGATCAGGGTTTGGATAAAGCAGCGGTTCGCCAGCTCCTTCATGACCGCGGTCGCTGGACCACTGCGCAGTGGCGCAGTTCGTGGCTTTATCGGACCGTAGGGGACGAGACAAGATGGCCCCAATGGGTGCAGGATGCGGCCTCGCGTGGCGCGATTCCGGTCACTGCGTCGCCCGACGACCTCACGCTTGTCGTTGCGGGTGGCGACGTACCGGTTCCCCAGCACGCCTGGTGCCCGGCCTGGGGCTACCCGGCGTGTCGAATCACTCGAATCATCGAGGAGAACGGATGAGCGGTCTGGTTGATCTGGCGGTGGTGGGCGGTGGCGTGGCCGCTTACGTGGCAGCGCTGGAGGCCGCGTCCGCCGGCATGCGCGTGTTGCATCTGGCTGGGAGCGCGCTGCCAGGCGGCCTCGTTGCCAACATTGGTGCGCTCGAAGGATATCCGGGCGCGCCCTCGCCGGTGTCTGGCGCTGAGCTTATCGACGCGCTTGGGCGCCAGGGGCTTGACGCAGGTGTCGAGCGAGTGGCCCAGGATGCCCAGTCGCTCGAATCCAATGCCGCCGGTTTTGCGCTCGCGGGCACCCAGGATCGCTGGCAGGCGACATGGGTGGTTGCCGCCACGGGGGCTGCGCTGAAGCCTCTTTCGGTGCCTGGCGCAGAGCGCTTTGTAAATCGCGGGCTCCTGCAGTGCGCCTGGTGTAATGCCGGGCTATTTCGCGGTCGGCGGGTGGTCGTGGTGGGCGCAGGTGACTCTGCACTTCAAGAGGCGCTTCACCTCGCTCGCTATGCAGAATCCGTCGTGATGGTGGTCCGCGGCGATACGCTGCGCGCCCGCCCGGGCTTTACCGCCCGCGCAGCCGATGTCGAGTCGATCGAGTTCCGGTGGGAAAGCGAGTTACTGTCGATTGAAGGCTCTGAGGTACTTGACGGTGTCATGATCCGCGATCGTCATGCCAGCGCACCTGAGCGGATCGACTGCGATGCGGTATTCGCGTACGTCGGGCTCTCGCCCAGCTCGGGCTGGCTGGGCGCGATGGTCGATCGTGATGCCCAGGGCGCAGTCATTGCCGATTCGCAGTTCCAGACCCGTACCCCCAGGCTGTATGCGGTGGGCGCACTTCGTAGCGGCTATTCGGGGCGGCTCGTTGTTGCGATGGGCGAGGCCACCCTCGCGGCGCAATTCGCCGCAGGCGCCGCCACCTGACTCAGGGCTTGCCTTAGCAAAACAAGGACCGATATGCGCGACTATCTTGCCTGGCGAATGGCGTTCGGTGTGGCAACGCCCTCTACCAATACCGTGGTCCAGCCCGAGTACGACGAGATGCGACCGGCGGGCGTCACCAATCATCTGGGTCGCATGGTAATTCGCGAGCGTCCGGTCAGCAGTTCGGAGGACTTCAACCAGCTGGTGGAGGATATTGACCGTTCGCTCGAGCCGGCCGTGGCAGGCGTGATGGATGCGCAACCCAATGCGTTCGTGCTTGGGATCTCGGCGCTCTCCGTCTGGGGCGGTAACGTTGAGTGGGGCGAACACCTCAAAGCCCGAATCCGCAAGGTGGCGGGCCGCAATATTCCGGTTGCCCTCGCCTCAGACGCGGTGGTCGCGGCGCTCAAGGCCCATGGTGTACGACGCAAGATCGCGGTGATGGAACCCTACTACCCCTCGATTGAATCTCGACTGCAGGGCGTGCTCGGAAGCTATGGCTACGAGATCCTGCGTTTCAATCACATGCGCGGCAGTAATCCCGCTTCCTATTCCATTCTGACGGCGCAGGACATGATCCGCGCGATGCGATCGATCGATGGTGATGACATCGAAGCAATTGTTCAGTTTGGTGCCAACCTCCCCATGGGCAGGCTGGCTGATGAGGCCGAGCGCTGGCTCGACAAACCCGTGATCAGCGTTAACGTAGCCACCTACTGGCATGCTCTGCGGACCAACGGCATTACCGATCGGATGCGCGGGTTCACCCGGCTTTTATCAGAGTTCTGATTACTCGTTTGCGCTCATTGCGCGGGGCGCAGGCTCTGCTCGGCGGCATCGAGGAACGCGTGATCAATGTAAGTCTCGGCGCGCATCGAAGCCCGGGTGGGGAGATCGCGGATCAGACTGCTCACTTCGATCAGAGATTGCACGGCGGCAGCCGCCGCACGTCCGTCGCGGGGAAAGATTGTGTCACGCGTGTATTCGCCCCAGGCCTGATCGGCGTAACGGCGCTCCACGCCTGTCTCGCGGCAGGCAACCGCCGCGACCGCATTCGGATCTTTATAAAAAAGATGATGTGCCCGAAGGAATGCCCGCATGAAGCGGGTTGCCGTGTCGCCGTGCGTCTTCAGCCACGAACGTTTCGCATCCAGGGACGTGAACTGAAAATCTGGAAAGAGACCGCGCGGACTGCCGAGATCGGAGAACCCCAGATCGATCGCAATATGGTTCAGGGGCGCGCCCTGTAATCCCGCGTCGATTTCGCCCGAGCGCAGCCGCTCCCATCGCGAAAGAATCGGACCGACTGCAACCAACGTGTAGTCGGCCGGGTAGTGCAGACCGGCATCGGCGAGCAGACGCATGACGAGGGAGGAACTGCCTGCGCGAAGCGATGACACGCCGATTTTTGCGCCCCGCAGATCAGCCACCGTGTGAATGCCGGGGCGGGCAATCAGCGAGAACGGCAGCCGATTGACGTTGCCTCCAATGATCGTCAGATCGCCGCCCGACTCACGGTTGAGGAGCGTGTTTTCAGTGACGTTGAGAGCCAGATCGAGCGCCCCACTCGCAAGCCCCTCGGTCACCTGATCGATCGCTTCGATCAGGTGTATCTCGGGGGACAGGCCTTCGGAGCTGAAAAAACCCGCTTCGATACCCAGCCAGAGCGGCAGATTGAAGTAGTTGCGCGAAACCGCGCCCACCCTGAGCGATTTCATGGAGTATCTCTCGACTGCTGGTGACTGCGCTCTGGCAGCGGGTTGCCAGCGCATCCGGTGCGTCGGCGTTTACGACGAAGGCCTGCAGCCCGATGATAGGGGCTTAGTCGTAACCGCCCCCGACCGATCTGGCGCTTTCCGGAAGATGGCCGTCATGCTTGTCAAGCGCCACCGGCCTGCGGATACTGAATGCCGAACGATCCAGGCCCGTCACTATCACGGACATCATTCCCACAAAAAGGAGACACCCATGTTCAACCCGTCCCGCCGTACCCGGCTCGCGGCAGGCGCCGCACTCGTCGCCGCCGCTTTGGCTGTCGGTCCCACACAGCCTGCACAGGCAGCAGAGAAATGGGACATGTTCGTGTTCCCTGGCGCCACCCACCCGATCAGCCTGCGTCTGAAAGAATTTTCCGACGAGGTGCGCAAGCGCAGCAACGGTTACCTCACCATCACTGTGCGACCGCAGGGCGAACTGCCATTCAAGGCCACAGAGGTGGTTCGCGCCACAGGCCTGGGTCAGGTGCAAATCGGCGAGGCCTACTCGGGCTTCATATCGGGGGCAGTGCCTATTTCATCGATCGGTAACCTGCCCTTCCTGGTCCGAACCTCTGAGGAGCTGACCAAGATTTATCCCATCATTAGTAAATACGCTGAGCCGGAATTCCGCAAGGCTGGCGTCAAGACCCTGTTCTACTTCGAGTGGCCCGATCAGAACCTGTGGGGTCGCGGACCGCAGGTGAAGAAGCTGGAAGATTTCGTCGGTCGGAAATTCCGAACGACCGATGTGAAACAGACGGAAATGCTGCGTCAGTTTGGCGCGGCCTCGGTATCGCTCACGCTTGCGGAAGTACCCGCCGCGGTTGAGCGTGGTGTGGTTGAGGGCTTTCTCACAGCAGGGTTCAATGTGGTGGGCGCGAAGTGGTATGAATTCGTGAAGTGGGGCTACACCCCGGGCTTTCATGTCGGCGGTCCCGACTACATGCTCATCAACATGGCCGCGTACAACAAGCTTCCTGCCGAGGTGCGAAAGGTGGTCGATGAGGTCGCTGCAATCTGGGGACCACGCATGACCCAGCAGAACCTGGAAGACGAGAAGAAAGACCGTGAAATTCTGAAAACAAAGCACGGGGTGGATATCTTTACCCCATCGGCTGCTGAGATCGATCGGATGACCGCGAGGATGGTTCCCTACTGGGACACCTGGGCCCAACAGAACGGACCCAATGCGGTCGCGGCGCTGAAGGAAATCCGGCAAGTTCTGGGCCGCTGAACTCGCTCTGTTTCTTACGCCCGGCCAGCGCCTCGCATACGGCGCTGGCCTTCCTTGGGATCAAGCATGAAGACTCATATGGTCCAACCGATCACGCGCCCCTCAAGAAAAAGGTCTTGGATCGACGCGATCATCGATTTCGGCGAGATCATGGCTTCGATCAGTGTGGTCCTGATTCTTGTGCTGGTCTGCGCAGAAGTTTTCTTCAGGCTCTTCAATCGCTCCACCATGGTGGCCGACGAGCTGGGCGCCTATCTGAATGCTGCAATCGTCTTTCTGGGCATGTCCTACACGCTTCGCGAAGGCGGGTTCATCCGGATTGAACTGATCTACGAGCGTTTGAGCGGTGCCGCGCTACGGCTGGTCGATATTCTTTGCGGCCTCATCAGCCTGGCCTTTACGGCAGTTATCGCCTGGTTTATCTGGCTCCACATCGGCTACGCTTACTCAATGAATACGCGGTCCACCAGCATCCTCCAAACCCCCGAATACATTCCTCAGTCGCTCATGCTGATCGGTCTGGTAATGCTGGTACTCCAGTTGCTCGTCCTTACCTTCCGGCCGCCCAAGCGCGTGGCCAATGAATTTCTGTGATGGATACCGGCGCACTTTCAGTCCTCATGCTGGTCACGCTCTTTGGCTGCCTGCTGCTTGGCCAATGGACCGCATTTGCTCTGGGCTCAGTCGGCGTTCTGGTGCTGCTGCTGAGCAAGGGTCTGATTGGGCTTACTTCCATCAGCTCAGTGGTCTGGAACTCAGCGAACAGTTACATCCTTATCTCGATACCCATGTTTCTTCTGATGGGCGAGATCATTCTTAGAAGCGGTGTGAGTTCGAAGTTTTACGCGGGTGGTGTAGCTCTTCTGGGACGTTTGCCGGGCGGATTGCTTCACGCCAACATTGCAAGTTGCGCAGTGTTCTCGGCAGTCAGCGGATCAAGCGTGGCCACCGCCGCAAGCGTCGGCACTGTAGCCATCCCCGAACTTAGAAAGGCGGGCTACAACGACCGCGCGCTGCTGGGCTCGCTAGCTGCCGGCGGCACATTGGGGATTCTGATCCCGCCAAGCATTGTGCTGGTGCTCTACGGCGCGCTGGTTGACGAATCCATTACGCAGCTGTTTGTGGCGGCCGTGGTGCCCGGCCTGATCATGTCGGCACTTTTCATCGTCTACATCGCTGTTCTGGTGATGGTGAATCCCTCTGTAGCGCCACCCACCGCAGACCGAATGCCAGCGGCCGAACGGCGGCGGGCGGTGCTGCATCTCGTTCCCATCCTGCTTCTGCTCCTTGTGGTGCTGGGCGGCATTTACGGCGGATTTACGACCCCAACCGAAGCCTCCGCGGTGGGTGCGCTGGGCGCGATCATTCTGGCGGCTGCCTATCGTCGGCTCACGTGGGCCATGTTCAGGCAAGCCCTCACCGCCACTGTCAAAACCTCCTGTATGGTCTCGTTGGTAATCATTGGCGCGCAAATTCTCTCCACGGCGCTTACCTTTTCGGGTGTGAGCCGCGAGGTGAGCGAGTGGATGCTGGCTCTGGGGCTGTCGAAGTGGGCGTTCTTCACCGCGGTCATGTTTCTGTACCTGGTGCTTGGCTGCTTCGTCGATGGTCTGTCGATGATGTATATGACGCTGCCGGTGCTTCTGCCGGTCATCAAGTTCATGGAATTCGACCTGGTCTGGTTTGGTGTGGTCATGGTGGTGATCATCGAGGTCGGTCAAATCACCCCACCAGTCGGCTTGAATCTTTTCACCATTCACGGTATTTCGGACGGCGCGAAGTTCTCCGATGTATCGGCGGGCTCCTTCCCCTATGTACTGCTGATGCTGTTGATGATCGCGGTGCTGGCGGTGTGGCCCGAGCTCGCACTGTGGCTGCCTCAGACGCTCAAGGACTAGCGCGGGAGGTCTCTGCGCGAAGGCCCGGCCACCGTCACTGCCAACGATCATGAGCCTGATCATTGCGGTCGCTGGACATATCGATCACGGTAAAACCGCATTGGTCCGTGCGCTGACTGGTATTGAAACGGATCGACTGCCCGAGGAGCGCCGGCGCGGAATTTCCATCGAAGCTGGATTCGCCCACTGGCGTCGCGCACATGCCAGTGATCTGCCACCGATCTCGTTTGTCGACGTTCCTGGCCACGAGCGGTACATCAGCAACATGGTCGCAGGCATTCAGGGCGCGCGTGCGGCGCTCCTTGTGATTGCGTGTGACGATGGGGTCATGCCGCAGACGTGTGAGCACGCAGAGATCCTGAGACTGATGGGCATCAGGCAATGGGTAGTCGCTCTCACAAAATCAGATCGCATCGATTCGGATCAACTCTCTGAACGCACGGCGTCGATTCAGGAATGGCTCCAAAGCGAAGCGATCGAGGCCGAGGTAATTCCGGTGAGCGCCCATACTGGCGAGGGTATCGCCGAACTGGCCAGCCGAATACAGCTGCTTGCCGAAGTTTCGCTGGGTGAATACCGGGAAATCGCGGACCAGGTGCCGGGCGAGGCTACACGGCTCTGTGTGGACAGGAGCTTCATCGCCGCGGGAGACGGCTTGGTCGTCACCGGGGTGCTGGTCTCCGGGGTACTCAGGGTTGGCGATGCCGTACGGGTGAGCCCGGCCGGCCTTGCAGCCCGCGTCCGGGGCCTGCAGAGGGCCGGTCAGTCCCTACTTGAAGTGCAGTATGGCTCGCGCTGCGCTGTGAACCTGGCCGGGCAGGGGATAGATCGCCAATCGGTCGGACGGGGCGATTGGATCGTATCGAGCGAGCTGCATCGTCCGATCTGCATCATTGATGTCCAGATGATTGAGGCAGGCAGCCTTGACGGGCGACGCGTACGCTGCGCGTGGGAGCACACGTCTCTCGGTCGGAGTGGCGCGGATCACCCGACCCGACGACCCGCCGAGGTTCAGGTGCACGCGGGTACCGCCCGACTCAGTGCGCGGATCGCTGCGATTCCAGTGCCTGCGGCGGCCGAACGTCCTGATCACACATGGATACGGCTCAGGCTGGCTCGACCGGTGAGTGCGGTGGTAGGCGATCGCTGGATTCTTCGAAGCAGCGACGGGACACGTACCTTGGGCATGGCTGAGGTGGTCTGGCCGGTTGATGCCACGGACGGATTGCGAGGCGCTGCCCACGTTACCCTGCTTCAAGGTCTCAACCGAACCCATCCCGGCGCATGGCTTTCCTCGGCGCTTGCAAGGCTGCCAGGCGGCATGGCGCCCGCGCGCTTCGCAGCGGCCTGGGGCCTCACGCTCGACGCAGCGACGGCCTGCTGGAAGAGCGCGGGAGCGGTCCTGCTTCAATACGACGGCCGCGGCGTGTTATTCGACCAGAATCGACTTGATGATGTTCGCGTAAGGCTGGGCGGTGCGGTGCACGCATGGCACCAGCAGCATCCTGAAAGCCTGGGTATAGACTGGGCCGAGCTGATGGGCAAACTCGACCGACTCGATACGCGCCGCTATGCAAGCATCGCACTGTCATCGCTACAGGCGGCAGGCGAACTGATGCGGCATGGCGATCGGATATTTCGTCCCGACCATGTTCCAGCACCCAGTGCTGAGGACGAGATCTTCCGCCTGCGAGTCCTTCCGCTGCTCACCGAGCGACGCTCGCGATCCGTGCACGAACTGGCTGACATGCTAGCCATGCCGCTGGGCAAGGTCCGTCTGGCGCTTGATCGACTCGCTTTGCAGGGCTATGCCGTTTCGATCACACCGCAACGATATCTCGCGATTGCTCAGATCGAAGCGCTGGCAGCCGCAGCGGTATCGATGGCCGAATCAGGTGACTTGCGGGCGGGCGATTTCAGTCGCGCCACCGGAATCGGACGCAACCTCGGTATCGACGTTTTAGAGTTTTTCGATCGGATCCGCCTGACAAGACGCCTGAGGGATCGAAGAATCGTGATCGACAATGAGGCCTTGCAGCGTGTACTACGGGTCGCCCCCGGTCCAGTCACCGAAATGGCCTAAAACGGCACCCGATGCTGCAACGCACGAAGACTCGGGCAAGTGGGGTTTTTACACTTCCCTGCTTCATTAACCCCGAACAATAGCGGCCCTGACAAGCCGGGAGAGGTTCGATGGCATTCGATCTGGCGATTCGTGGTGGGCTGGTGATTGACGGAACAGGAGTGCCCGGACGGTATGCGGATGTAGGAATCAGGGCCGGCCGCATTGTCAGTATCGGAAAGCTTGAGGAAAGCGCTTCACGGGTCATCGACGCCAGCGGCCTGGTGGTAGCGCCGGGGTTTGTTGATCCCCACACCCATTACGATGCCCAGGTCTGCTGGGATACCTCGCTCAGCCCCTCGCCATGGCACGGTGTGACGACAGTCCTGATGGGAAATTGTGGGGTCGGGATCGCGCCGACACGCAGTGAGGGCCGGATCCCTGCGATGCAGGATCTGGTCAATGTTGAAGGGATGCCCTACGACGTGATGAACGCTGGCATCACCTGGGACTGGGAAAGCTTTCCCGAGTTCATGCGGGCAACCGCGCATCGACGTCCCGCCGCCAACGTCGCGTTTCTTGCGCCGCTCACGCCCTTCCGATATTTCGTGATGGGTGAGGCTGCAATCGAACGGGCGGCCACCGATGATGAACGGACCAGGATCAGTCAGCTTCTGACTGAGGCAATCGAAGCGGGTGCCCTGGGGTTTTCAACAACTCAACTGCCCAACCATATGGGCCATCGCGGGCGACCCATTGCCTGTCGGCAGGCTGATCGGGCTGAGCTTCGCGACTATGCGCATGTGCTGCGAGATGCGGGACGGGGGTTCATCGAAGTAGCCCTGACCGAGCAGATGTCGGTGCTATCTGACCGCAACCTTGAGATGCTTGAATTTCTGCTTCGCGAGAGCGCACGCCCCGTCACCTGGCTGGCGCTGCTCTATCGCGACGACATTCCCAATGCGTGTTCGGCGAGTCTCGCCAAAGCCGCGCATCTGACCGCGCTTGGTTCGGTTCCGCAAATTTGTGCCCGACCGCTCACGCGTGACATGGACCTCCGAACTCCGCATTCCTTCATGAGCTTCAAGTCCTGGCATCGGGCGCTCAATCTCTCGGTCCAAGAGCAGAAGCAGGTTTATGCAGACCCTGCCTTTCGGAACCAGTTTCGGCAGGAGTTGAAGGGCCCGGCGCAATTCACCGGCAACTGGGACCTGATGGCGGTGGCCGAAACGAAATCACCGAGGCTTGAGCACTTCAACGGCCAAACCATTGCAGCGATTGCCCGGCAGCAGGGTAAGGATGGGGTCGATGCACTGCTTGATCTCGCCATTGATGACAACTTGCAGACCGAGTTCGCGTTGGCGTTTCTCAATACCAATCAGGAGGGGGTAGCAAACCTGCTCCGGACCCCTGGCACTGTCCTTGGCCTGTCCGATGGCGGCGCGCATCTGGGGGTGTTGTGCGATGCTGGCTATCCCACCTACCTGCTGGGCCATTGGGTACGCGAACGCAAGGCTATAGCGCTCGAACACGCCGTGATGCGCCTCACTTCGGAACCGGCGCGGCTGATGGGATTGCGGGATCGAGGCGTGATCGCCGAGGGGCTCGCGGCCGATCTGGCGATCTTTGATCCCGATACCGTGGGCTCCGACGAGCGTGCTCAAAAGCGGTTTGATCTACCCGGGGGTGCGAAACGTTTTGTCATGCCTTCGCGAGGCATGCACTACACGATTGTGGGCGGTGAATCGGTGTTCGAAAGCGGTGAGGACACGGGGGCCCGCCCTGGTATGCACCTGCTTGGCTGAGGGCGGGCTTTCGTCTAGCGGCTGCGGTTGGCGAGCGTACAGCGGCAACTTCCTGCCTGATGTAATTCGATCATGTTCCCACAGGGGTCGTTCACGAACACCTGCTCCAACTCGGGATTGGCGGCTCGAGTGGTCCAGTAGGGAACCCCGAGGCGTTCGAGTTCAGCCTTGGTTTCAGCAACACTTTCAACACCAAGTGCAACATGCGGCGCGGCGGGATCCTGCCCCGGCCCTCGCGCAAGCGCTGACGGGATGCTGCCGCCTATCAGGTGCAGTTGCCCGACCTCTCCGACGTTAATCCAGAAGCCCGGAATACCGGGGATGGTCGGTCGGCCATTGTCTGCTTCCAGTCGTTCATGCATACAGCTGACCGGCAAAGTCAGACAGCGGCAGATACAGACCTGGGAGCATCGCGTCGGCAAGTTCCTGCATGGAGGGTACGGCGAGGGTCCGCGCGACCGCAGCTGCGATCTCCGACGGTCCGGCGAGCGCCACGGCCAGACTGCTCCCCACGGCGAGCGCATCGATAGGCGCCGATTCACGCGCAACGCCGGTCTCGCTGGTGACCCGCTCAAGCCCGGCGGTGTAGAGCGTATCCAGCGCAATGCGATAGTCTCCGGACACGGTCACGCCAGCGGGCAGCGGATCAACCACCGACAAGCCGTCCGCGCTGGTCCTCAAAGCGGACAGATCCAGCCCATCAGCCGTGGTCAGGTCGGCGATGAATGCATTGACGCCACGGCTGGGCGCGGCATCGGTGGCGGAATCCTCTGGCAACGCACCACGCACGCTCGCGATCCTGAACACATCGGAGCCCGAGCCACCCATCATGCGGACCGGTCCCTGGGCTGCAGATGAGCCCGCGATCAGCAGGTCATTTCCTGATCCTGCGACCAGGATATCGCCAGTAGCCGCAGCGTCCATCGAGAGCAGGACGTCGTTACCCGAGCCGCCAAACAGGCGGTCCGCGCCCTCACCGCCGTCCAGCCAGTCCTGACCGGCACCACCGAAGAGTTCGTCGTCGCCCCGTTCGCCAAGCAGCCAGTCGTTACCTCCGCGGCCATCGATGGTGTTGGGGCCAGCGTTTCCGATGAGGGTGTTGTCAAAGCCGTTGCCGATCAGGTTCGCTGCCCCAACACCGAACAACGAAAGCGCGCGGATGGTTGACACCTCTGCCAGTTGGAAGGTGAGTGGCGGCGCTGTGTCATTTTCGAGAACGATGTGAAGATCGTTCTTGTTGACGATGATCGGTGCGAATGCAGCGGGATCGACATGTACGGCGCTCACGATGATGGTGGCACCGTTTGCGGCGGCTGCGATTGCGGCCGCAATGCTTCCGAATGCTCCTGATACCGAGTTGTTCACGACCAGCGCGCCGCCTGCCACGAGAGACATGGGGTCTACGGCCGCCTCAGCGTCGCCGAACTTAAGTAGCTCGGACTGGACCAGGACCAACCCAGTCGGTGCCGACTTGGGCACGATGGCAAAGACCGACTGCGCTTCACTGAAGGTGTCTAGCGACAGGCCGCGGACCAACGCCCGCTGCCCCGGGGTAGCGAGCTTGACCACGTAGTCACCCACCGCCCCTGGCAACTGCGCCGTGTCAACGCCGGCCCCGCCGACAAACACATCGCCTTCCGCGAGCCCTCGGCCGAGGTCATTGCCGCCCGCACCGATCAGCACCAGATTGTCGCTGCCGCCGCCCTCGAGTGTGTCGGCGCCGTCGCCGCCGCGACGGATATCGTCGCCCTGGTAAAGACCCCCTCCAGTCTCACTCGGAGGAGGTTCTTCGGCCCCAAACAACACTTGCGTTGCGTTGCTCTGAGGCGCCGTGTACTTGAGCATCGCCTTGACGTTCGGCTCATTCGCGCTGTCGAGGTCGATGTTCGCGCTGCCCTTGTCCGCCCAGAATCGGACGTCCATGACCTTACTGGCCGCGGTAACTGCAGCCGCAAACGCTGACACCGAGTTCGCCGCACCAATCGCAGCCAACAGGCTCGCCGCGTTCGCAGGCAATTGGGGCGGTGTCCCTCCGCTCGGCGGCATCTGCGAACTCAGCGGGCTGGCCCCAACCGTCACCTTTTCACTTCCATGCAGCCCAACCCGGCCAAGCTGATCGTCTCCCGGATTATCGGGCGTACTGTTGTCGGAGTACGCAGCCGTTGTCGTGCTCCCCGGCACCTTCAGGAACGACTGCGTCAGCACCACTGGCGAGATACCCAGACCTCCTCCAGCGTTGTGCCCCCCTCCCGAACCTCCTCCTCCAGTCTCACTCGGAGGAGGTTCTTCGGCCCCAAACAACACTTGCGTTGCGTTGCTCTGAGGCGCCGTGTACTTGAGCATCGCCTGGACGTTCGGCTCATTCGCGCTGTCGAGGTCGATGTTCGCGCTGCCCTTGTCCGCCCAGAATCGGACGTCCATGACCTTACTGGCCGCGGTAACTGCAGCCGCAAACGCTGACACCGAGTTCGCCGTACCAATCGCAGCCAACAGGCTCGCCGCGTTCGCAGGCAATTGGGGCGGTGTCCCTCCGCTCGGCGGCATCTGCGAACTCAGCGGGCTGGCCCCAACCGTCACCTTTTCACTTCCATCCAGCCAAACCCGGCCAAGCTGATCGTCTCCCGGATTATCGGGCGTACTATTGTTGGA
>VGHA01000031.1 GCA_016868375.1 Betaproteobacteria bacterium
GATGATTGCGCCACCGGGCGCCAGATTGCCACGCAGCACTGCAATCCCGCCTTCAGGATAAATCGGCGTGGCGCGCGCGCGGACGGTTTGCTGGACGTGTGCGGGTGGCGCATCGTCGAGTTCCTGTCCAAGCGTACGACCCGTGACCGTCATGGCATCGAGCGCAAGCATCGGCTTGAGTTCCCGAAGCAATGCAGCCATCCCGCCGGCGGCGTGAAAGTGCTCCATGTAGTGCTCGCCCGAAGGCTTCAGGTCGACCAGAACCGGCGTTTCCCGTGCCATTCGATCGAGGGCATCAAGATCGAAGCCGAAACCGACTCGACCTGCAAGCGCCGCGAGGTGAATGATTGCGTTGGTGGAGCCACCGATGGCAAGCAGAACGCGAAACGCATTGTTGAAGGCCTGCTCAGTGAGGATTCGCTTGGGTGTGAGCGAACTCTGCGCGAGCCAGACCGCTTTGGTGCCGGTCAGTTCTGCCGCCCTGATGCGGTCGGCAGTGACGGCGGGCGGGGTGGCCGAACCGGGCAGGCTCATGCCAAGCGCTTCGGCCACGCAGGCCATGGTACTGGCGGTTCCCATGACCGAGCAGGTACCCACGCTGGGAACCAGTTGGTTGTTCACCGCGGCGATTTCCTGTTCGTCAATTTCGTCGGCGCGAAATTTCGCCCAGTAGCGACGGCAGTCAGTGCAGGCGCCAACCGTCTGGCCTCGGTGCGATCCGGTGAGCATCGAGCCTGTGACCAGCTGGATCGCAGGGATGTTGGCGGAGGCGGCGCCCATCAGCTGCGCGGGAACTGTCTTGTCGCAGCCGCCAATCAGCACCACCGCGTCCATCGGCTGGGCACGGATCATTTCCTCGGTGTCGATCGCCATGAGATTGCGCAGGTACATGCTGGTCGGGTGCGCAAAACTTTCGTGGACCGAGATCGTGGGAAACCGCACCGGCAGCCCGCCCGCGAGCAGAATGCCCCGCTGAACCGCCTCGAGCAGTTGCGGCATGTTGCCGTGGCAGGGGTTGTAGCCGCTTGCAGTGTCAGTGATGCCAATGACCGGGCGCGACAGCGCATCATCGGTGTAGCCTGCGCCCTTGATGAAGGCTTTTCGCAGAAACAGCGAAAATCCGGCATCGCCATAACTGGTGAGGCCGCGCTGCATGCCAGTCCCTGTCGGGGTGGGTGAGGCATCGGCGGGCTGAGGCTTCGGGGTGTTCTCAAGGTCCGACACGGAATGTCTCCGATGGGCGGGAGCGCGGGAGGCCCAGCACGTGATGCATAGGCATGGTTTCAATACGATTCAGGGCAAGCAGATCCAGGAAAACAGGCGATGCGAGCACCTGATACTCGGCGAGCCGCGCTTGCGCGATCGGGTCGGACGAGTCAGCCAGGGTGGCCGGATGACACATCAGGAGTGCCTGATCCGGCGCGGCTGAAAGCCAGTGCCCGAGCAGCCGCTGATACCCCGAGGCGGGTTGGTCGAAACCATAAACGCCCAGAAGCGCCGAGTTCATCGCATAACCCTGACCGGTTGCCAACCTGCGCAATTTGCGTCCGCCCAGCATCGCGATCACACCGGCCTTGAAGCGCAGGCGCATTGGCAGCCCACGAGAGGGGACGGTGCACCGCAGCCAGGGTCGTTCGCCGGGCGTGTAGCGGCTACCCAGTTCCTCCATGAGTTGATCGCGCACGCATGGGAGCTGATGCACATGCTGATGACCGTCCAGATAGTCAGGCGCGTGGCCGAGCGCGTGCTCGAAAGTATCCAATTGCCTGCGAAGCTCGGTTCGCACCGAGCGCTCATCGAGCTGCCCGGAATAGGCTTGCGCGAGCAGCCGGCCCAGGCCCTGCGGCGGGTGGGCGAGGGGGAACTCGGTGAGATCGAGATGCAGTCCGATGTCGGCATCACCCTTGTGCAGCGCGCGTAACCAGGTGATCTGATTGCGCCAGCTGCGGCCTCCCACCATGCAACCGAAAGCCTGTAGCCGTCGGGCCTCGACCAGTTCTCTGATCGCCGTGTCAACGCCGGCATGCAGGCCGAAATCGTCCGCCGTCAGGCAGATGCGTCGGGTGGGGCGTATTGGCGAATCCATCACTGGCCAAGGCTCCGGCAGAAGCGCGCCGCCTTGGGCTCGGCTGGGTCAAAGCGCCACAAGGTGGAGTCGCGCCAGTCCTGGATGCGCTGGGCGAATTGCAGTGCTGAGTGGCCGACGTCCGCCTGACTGAATCCGATGATCCAGCTGGGTGGTGCGCCACACAGGCTGGATGCAAACGCTGCCGGTGGGACCCGGCTCATTGCTGCGGGGGCTCCAGTCCGCGCCCAACCCGATCTGACACCACAAAGAGCGGGCGCGCCTTCACCTCTTCAAAAATCCGGCCGACATACTCGCCTACGACACCGAGTGAAAACAGCTGAATGCCGGAGAACAGCATCAATCCCACCACGATGGTGGTCCAGCCGCTGACGTCATTGCCAAACAGAAAATAGCTGGCCGCAATGAAGGCGCCGTAGAGCAGGGCAGGAATTGCAAGCAGCAATCCCGCCAGGCTGACCGCCCGGAGAGGCCACTTGGTAAAGGCTGTCAGGCCGTCAAATGACAGCCGAAGAAGTTCCAGCGGACCATAGCGCGTCACCCCAACGGTGCGATCGGTGGGGGTGTATGGCAGTGCCACGGTTCTGAACCCGACCCAGGCATAGAGTCCCTTCAGAAAGCGGTTGCGCTCTGGCATGGCCAGCAGCGCATCGACCACCTTTCTGTCCATCAGCCGAAAGTCTCCGGCGCCAGGGGGAACCTCGAATCGATCGGCAGCGTTCAGAAGGCGGTAAAAAATGCCGGTGCCTGCACGCTTCAAGGCGCTTTCGCTGCTGCGGTCCTCGCGAACCGCGTAGACCATCTCGGCGCCCTGTCGCCAGTGCTCGACAAACGTTTCGATCAGCGCCGGTGGGTGTTGCAGGTCGGCATCGAGCATGACGACAACCTGGCCGCGGGCCGCGGAAATACCCGCCGTAAGCGCGGCCTCTTTGCCAAAATTGCGCGACAGCCGCAGGAGCACCAGTCCAGGAATCTGGCCGGAAGCGACCATCGCGTCGACCCAGGCAGCCGTATCGTCGGTACTCCCATCGTCGACGACCAGAATTTCTGAGCGCGGTGCACACCGCGCGAGCGTTTCCGCCAGGAGCGGCAGCAGGCGAGAAAGGTTGGCCTGCTCGTTCTTGCATGGAACGACGCAGGACAGCGACTCGGGAGGGGGGGCTTGGTGGGGCATGGCCATCGGGCGCAATTATAGTCGCGCGGTCCCGGACTCGAGGCATGGTTGACACCTTGCAAATGCGTCCGTAAGGTTCGCCGCCATCCCGGGCCGGGCGTTCCGGCAGGCATCTTGTTATTGGACGCACTTCCAATGGACATCGCGATTCTTGGCGGAGGCCACGGCTGCCACGCCGCTGCCGCTGACCTCACTGAGCAGGGCCATCGCATACGCTTCTGGCGACGCGACCACGCTGCAGTGGCCAGCCTTCGAGCGGCTGGCGGTATTGTGCTCAAGGACGCCGCCGGCACGCGGCGCGTTCCGATCGATCGCGTGTGTGAAGACATCGCCGACGCGGTTCGCGGCGCTGAACTGGTTCTGTTGCCAACGCCGGCCACCGCGCAGCGCGATATCGCCACGCTGATGGCGCCGCATCTGACAGACGGCCAGGTGGTTTTTCTTGCGCCAGGGTCTTTTGGTGCCTATCTGATGGCGCAGTGGGTTCGCGAGGCAGGCTCTGGGGCGCGCGTTGCATGGGCAGAGACCGGTACGCTTCCCTATCTCGCCCGTCTGCATGGACCGAACGAAGTCAATGTGACCATTCGCGCGGTCAGGCTTCCCGCGGGTGTGTATCCGCTCTGCGATGCCGAGCGTGCGATAGCCGTGATTCAACGCGCCTACCCCTGCGTGCATCCGTGCGGTGACGCGCTGTCGGGGGCGTTGATGAACGCTGGCCCAATCATTCACCCGCCCTTGGTCGTCATGAACGCGGCGCCACTTCAGCACCACGCCCGCTGGGATATCCACTCGGAAGGCACGCAGCCCGCTGTGCGCGCCGTCACCGACCGCCTGGATGGCGAGCGGATTGCGATCCGCGAGGCGCTGGGTTATTCGGCTCCCCACTATCCGCTTGCAGACCACTACAGCAGCGACCGCTGGATGTACGGCGATGCGCATCGCAAACTCCAAAAATCCGGGGACTGGCGCGAGCACATCGACCTGATCCAGCACCGTTACGTCACTGAGGACATCGAACTTGGTTTGTCGCTGCTCGCCTCAGTCGCGCGCTGGGCGCAGGTTGACGCGCCCATCACCCACGGGCTGCTAGCTGTGGCTGGGGGATGGCTGGGCCGTGATCTGCGCGCCGGGCCGCGCAGCTTTGAAGCGCTGGGACTGTCGCAGATGAGCCGCGCAGCCATGTCCGAGTTGCTCTTTAGCGGGCTGCACCGATGAGCACCGGGGGCGCGCCGCTCGCAGGCGCTCAGGTGTCATCCGCCTCGGGCAGTGCAAAGGCAACCGCGACCCGTCCGCGGTTCGCTGCTGCGGGTGCGGGTCGGATGGGGCGCAGCATTGCACTCGCGTTCGCATGGGCAGGCTACCGGGTGAGCCTCGTTGACCTGAAGCCTCGCTCTGCAGAGGATGCTGCAAGGCTTGCTGCCGAGATCGAGGCGGAGCTGCGGGCGCATCTGGCTGCGCTGGTTGACCTGGGTGCGCTCGAGGCTGAGCAGGTGCCTGCGCTGCTGGCGCGCATCGACCCCGTCACTGCCGATGCGGCAAAGGCTGCGCTTGGCGCTGCCGAGCTTGTGTTTGAAGGCGTGCCTGAAACGCTGGATGCCAAGCGTGAGGCCTTCGAGCAGATTTCAGCCTGGTGCAGCCCGGATGCAATCCTGACCTCCACGACCAGCAGCATCCTGGTCACCGAGCTGGCGCCTCTGGTGGCCAGACCAGAACGGTTTCTGAACATTCACTGGCTTAATCCCGCCTATCTGATTCCAGTCGTCGAGTTATCGGTTCATCCTGCCTGCGACCCTGCCGTGGTGGCCCGAGCCCGTGCTTTGATGGAATCGATCGGCAAGATACCGGTGGTTTGCGGCGCGACCCCTGGTTACATTGTTCCGCGGCTCCAGGCGTTGATCATGAATGAGGCCGCCCGGATGATTGAGGAGGGCGCTGCCACCGCTGAAGAAATTGACCGTGCAACCCGCTATGGAATGGGCTTGCGTTTTGCCGCGATTGGCGTGGTGGAGTTCATCGATTTTGGTGGCGCCGACATCCTGCATCATGCAAGTCGGGAGATGTCGACATCGGTCAGTGCGGAACGCTATCGGGCGCCAGAAGTGATCGGACGAATGATTGCCGAGGGTCACCTCGGCCTGAAGACGGGACAGGGCTTTTACCGATACCAGGACCGCGATATTGCCGCGTACCGTCGTGATGTGTTGTCTCGCACCTTGGGAATGCTTCAACATGCGGGTGGCTTTCGCCCCGCGTCCCGTGACACAATTTCCTGATGCCGTGACTCGACGGCCCTTGAAGGCCTCATAAAGGAGACACCCGATGTTGACTCGACGTACGCTTAGCCTTGCTCTGGGAGCCGCTTTAGTCGCCACGACACTGCCTGCCACGGCGCAGCAGGTGACGCTGCGGGCGGTCAATGCCTTTCAGGAGGGCACGACCTACGCGCGCAATTTCGAGCGCTTCGTTGAGAAGGTCAACCAGGAAGGCAAAGGCCTGGTTCAGATCAACTACCTGGGCGGTCCCAAGGCCATCCCCACGATGGAGCAGGGGGCCGCGCTTCGTAATGGCGTGGTGGACCTTGCCAACACCACAACCTCTTTCATTGCCAGTGTCTCGCCAGAATCCCTGTCGGTGAACTATGCATCGGTGCCCTGGGCCGAGATGCGTCGGAACGGCACGGTTGAGTTCCTGAACAAGCTCATGATGGAGAAGGGGCTCTACTACTTCGCCCGTACAGGCGATGGCGTGCCCTATCACATCTATCTCAACAAGCGGATCGACAAGGCCGATCTCACCGGCCTCAAGATTCGTATCGCGCCGATTTACCGCGAGTTTTTCACGCGACTGGGCGCCTCTGTGATGCAGGTGGCCCCGGGTGAGGTGTACACGGCGCTTGATCGCGGCGTGGTCGATGGCTACGGCTGGCCGCTCCTCGGCATTTTCGACCTGGGCTGGCATGAGAAAACCAAGTTTCGCGTTGATCCCGGTTTTTACAATATCGAGCTTGGCGTGGTTTTCAGTGCGAAGAGCTGGAATGCGCTCACGCCCGCACAGCGCGGCTTCCTGGAAAAGCAGGCCGGCTGGCTTGAAGGTCTCAATGCCGAGATGTCAACCAAGGCGGCGCCGGTCGAGATTAAACGGCAGGCCGATTCAGGCATCGAAGTGATTCGGCTGCCCGAGGCCGAAGCGAAGAAGTTTCTGCAGCTGTCGCTGGATGCGGGATGGGCTGGCGTCATCGCAACCAGTCCCCAGCATGGCCCCAAGCTGCGGCAGTTGATGGCCCCCTGATTCCGCATCAGATCAGGAGAGCGAACAGTGTATGCCTGGCTGATGCGCGCATGTGGTGCTCTGGCCGCCAGCACCTTTGGCGTGATCACGGTGCTGGTGTGTTTCGATGTTTTAAGCCGAAACCTGGGGCTCCGTTCGCTTCCCTGGATCAACGAGGTGACCGAATACGCCCTGCCACTTGCAACCCTGGCCGCAGCGCCCTGGCTGATGTGGCGCAACCAGCATGTTCGGCTCGACCTGTTGGGGGCGATCTTGTCGGCGCAGGGGCAACGCCGGCTTGACCGCCTGGCCTCAGTGCTGGGCCTTGTGGTAAGCCTTGTCCTGACCTGGTACGGCACGCTGACTGTGCTCGACAGCAAGGCGGCTGGCAGCGTGGTGCTCAAAGCGCTGGTGTTTCCCGAGTGGTGGCTGTATGTGCCGTTTCCTATCGGGTTCGCGCTGCTGGCGCTTGAATGCGGTCGGCGCGTGGTCCGACCCGAGGGGTTGGTGTCCGAGCAGGGGGCTGCAGCATGAGCGCTAAGGCGTGGCTTTATGTGACACCTCAGCGAGACCCGTCATGATTTGGTGGCAAAGCCTGCTGCTATTGTTCGGTGTGCTTACGGTCCTGCTCCTGGCGGGCTTGCCTGCGGGCATCGCGTTTTTGGGCATCAACCTTGTGGGTGCGTTGGTGTTCCTCGGTGGCGAGGCGGGCCTGATGCAGGCCGTTCGGAATGGCGTGGCATCGGTGACTAATTTTTCGCTCACCCCCATCCCGTTCTTCATCCTGATGGGCGAGGTGCTGTTTCATACCGGGCTGGCGATTCGGGCGATTGACGGCTTCGATCGCGCGATCCGCGGTGTTCCGGCCCGGCTGAGCGTGGTGGCCATCGTGGCGGGCACCGTCTTCTCTGCCATCTCCGGCTCGACGATCGCCACCACGGCATTGCTTGGAAGCCTGCTGCTCCCCGAAATGCTGCGCCGGGGCTACCACCCTCGGATGGCGATGGGCCCCATCATGGCAATCGGGGGGGTGGATATGCTGATCCCGCCGTCGGCCATCACGGTGTTATTGGGTAGCCTCGCAGGCATTTCCATCTCTGGGCTTTTGATTGCGGGCGTGGTTCCCGGCATCTGCCTGGCCACGATGTTCCTGGCCTGGATCCTGTTAAGCGTGCGCCGAGATCCGTCGCTGGCCCCGTCGTTCTCGCGGGAGGAACCGGAGGGCTGGGCACGTTGGGGGCCGCTGGTCATCAATGTCACGCCGCTGGTGATGATTTTTGTTCTGGTCATCGCAGCGATGTCGGCGGGCTGGGCGACGCCTACTGAGAGTGCCGCAATCGGCGCGCTTGCAACGGTTCTGGTTGCGTTGCTGTACCGTGTTCTCACGTTTGCGTCGCTCGCGAAGGCGCTTACCGGTACCGCAGCGATTTCAGGCGTGATTCTGTTCATCATTGTTGGCGCCACCACGTTTTCGCAGATCTTGTCCTTCTCGGGCGCCACCAACGGGCTGGTAGCGCTGGTGCGTGAGGCCGGGATTCCTCCGCTTGGAATACTGGCTGGGATGCTGGTCATCCTGCTCATCCTGGGTTGCTTCATTGACCAGGTCAGCATGATGCTGATCACGCTGCCGTTTTTCATGCCGCTTGTTGTGCTGTACGGATGGGATCCGCTCTGGTGGGGCGTGCTGTACCTGATCTGCATGCAGTTGGGTTTGCTGACCCCGCCATTCGGGATGCTTCTTTTTACCATGCGAAGCGTCGCGCCTGCGTCGATCCCGACCTCGGAGATCTTTGTCGCTGTGATGCCTTACGTCATCATGGGTTTCATGATGATCGCGCTCGTCTGGTGGTTCCCTGCGATCGCAACCTGGCTTCCCTCTGTTTTGTTGGGTAAATGACCACGTCGCCGGATCTGCTTGTTCGCGCTGACCAGATTCATCGCGACCTCTACCTCAGTCCCGATGTGTTTGCGCTGGAGCAGCAACGGCTGTTCCGTCGCGCATGGCTTTTTGTTGGACACGACAGCCAGATACCGGCGGCCGGCGACTACATCAGCTGTGTACTTGCTGGCCAGCCGGTGCTGATGCTCCGCAGGGACGACGCGGGTGTTTCGGTGCTGCACAACCGCTGCGCGCACAAAGGCGCGCCTGTCGTCAGTGCTGCCTCAGGCAAAATCGCCCGGGTCTTGCGATGTCCTTATCACGGCTGGACCTATGGCACCGATGGCGCGCTGGTTGGCATGCCGCTGAAGGATGGCTATGAAGGCACGGCGTTCAACCATAGCGAGGCGGCACGGGGGTTGGCGCCATGGGGCGAGGTGGCGGTTCACCGCGGGTTTGTATTTGCCCGTGCAGAGTCTGATGGCCGTACCTTCGAGCAGTCGATGGGTGAACTGCTTGAGGCATTGGATCTGATTGCGGATCGGTCGCCGGTTGGCCGGCTGCAAATTGCCGGAGGGGTGCTGCGAACAGAGTTCCGCGCCAACTGGAAGGTCTACCTGGAAAACATCAACGACTCGGTGCATCCGGTCACCACGCATGCCTCGGCCACGCTGTCTGCCCGGTCGGTTTGGGGATCGCCGTCTGAGGGCACCGTGCCGCCACTGGCAATGCGCCAGCTGCTTCCTTTCGGATCGGGCTACAGCTTCTTCGAGCAGATGGGCGGGCGCATTCTGCCCGGTGGTCACAGTGTGCTCGGAACTCGGCAAAGCCTTCATTCGTCGTACACATCGCTGGGCGACTATGGGCAGGCGCTTCGCGAGGCGCATGGCGAGGCGCGCGCCGAAAAGGTGTTGGACTTTTCACCGCAGAACGTCGTGTTCTATCCCGCCATGGCGTTGAAAGGCGCACCGCAGGTGATGCGGGTCCTGCGTCCGCTTGCGCATGACCGTACCGTCGTCGAGGCCTGGGCGTTTCAGCCGGTGGGCGCGCCCGACTCGCTTCTGGAAAGCGCACTGCTTTATAACCGGCAGGTGTTTTCGCCGCTGTCGCTGATCGCGCATGATGATCTGCATTTGTTTGAGCGAATTCAGCGCAGTCTTGGCTCGGGCCCGAACAACTGGGTCAGTCTGCACCGCGAAGCGCGGGGTGCACCGCCACCCGGCCCGCGCGATGTCGGCGGGGTCGATGAAGCGCTGCTGCGCAACCAGTATGTGGCCTGGGCGTCCCTGATGGCTGAGCACTTCCCAGGCTCGCGGGGAGCGCAGCAATGACCGTAGCCTCGGATGCCTTCGAACTCGAACGCGCGCTTCATGCGTTCGTTGTTCGCGAGGCGCGTCTGCTTGACGACATGCAGCTTGATGAATGGGAAGCACTGTTCGCAGACGACGGCCATTACTGGCTGCCTGCGTCGGTCGGGGCGAGCGATCCCTTGCGTGAGGCCGCACACCTGTACGATGATCGACTACTCCGACAGGTCCATATCGAGCGCTTGCGCAGCGCGCATGCTCACTCGCAGCAGTCCCCGGGGCGCAGCCACCATCTGCTGCAGAGTCCCGAGGTTCTCGAGGCCAATGAAGCCGACAATTGCTATCGGTTGCGCACGTCGTTTGTCTACACCGAGTTGCGTGGCGGGCGAACCGTGAGCCTGCCCGGCGTTGCGCATCATCGGCTTCGTCGATCCAGCGCTGGATTCCTGATCGTGCTTAAACGCGTTGATCTGCTGCATGCGGCCGAGCCCTTGCCAGCGATAGAGTTCTATATTTGATTTGACGCAAATGCTGGAGGGGGGATGGGTGACTTGGCCAAGCGGTGGAACGGCGCTGAACTGCGAGCGCTGATTCGTGACAACGAGGTTCATCGGGCTGTTTACACCGACCCCGAGATTTTCAACCTCGAAATGGCGCGGCTGTTTCGGGCGAGCTGGGCCTATGTCGGCCATGCCAGCCAGGTGCCCAACGCGGGCGACTACTTCACCACCACGGTAGGCGCCGAGCCGGTGGTCATCGTTCGCCGCGGTGACGGAGGTATCTCGGTACTGATCAATCGCTGTTCGCACAAAGGCGTTCGACTGGTCAGCGAGGGGTCTGGCAATCTCGGCAAATTCATTCGCTGTCCCTATCACGCCTGGACCTTTGGTACCGATGGTGCGCTGCAAAACATCCCCCTGCGCGAGGGCTACGATGGCACAGGCTTTGACGCGGCAGAGGCGCGTCTTGGACTGGCTCGGGCGGGCGCAGTCGAGGTGTATCGCGAATTTGTTTTTTGCCGACTGAACGACGAGGGCATCCGCTTCAACGACTACTTCGGCGAGTCGCTCTCCACGCTCGACAATATGGTGGATCGCGCACCCGCAGGGCGGCTGGAAGTGGCTGGCGGGGTACTGCGCTACATGCACCAGTGCAACTGGAAGATGCTCGCAGAAAATCAGACGGACACCTGCCACCCCATGGTGGCGCACGAGTCGTCGGCGGGTACCACCGTACGAATCTGGAACGAGCAGCCCGAGGGCACGCCCAAACCCATGGCAGTCGAGCAGTTCGCGCCGTTTGCCAGTTCCTACAAATTTTTTGACAACATGGGCATTCGGATCTGGCCCAACGGGCACGGCCACACAGGCGTGTCCGATTCAATTCATGCGGCGTACTCACCGATCCCCGGTTACCATGAAGCGATGGTGGCTGCCTATGGTGAGGAGCGCACCCGCCACATTCTCGGCGAGGTGCGGCACAACACCGTGTACTTCCCGAACATCATGGTGAAGGGGCCGATTCAAACGCTGCGCGTGTTCAGGCCTCTCGCAGCGGACCGAACGCTGGTTGAAAGCTGGACCTTCCGCCTGGTGGGTGCGCCCGACCTGCTGTTTGAGCGAACCTGCATGTACAACCGCCTGATCAATTCGCCGGCCTCGATTGTCGGCCACGATGACCTCGAGGTGTACGAGCGCGCGCAGCAGGGCCTTCAAACGGGGTTTCGCGACTGGGTCAATGTCGGGCGTCTGTTTCAGACAGGTGAGGGTACGGCGAACGCAGAGGTAGTGCGCGGCACGAGCGAGGCGCAGATGCGGAACCAGTTTCGCGCCTGGCTGCGTTTCATGGCGCCGCCACAGGAGCTTGCACCATGACGAGTTCGGCCGACCGTCTGATCGACTTCGTGCTCGATGAAGCGCACCTGCTGGACGAGGGGCGATTCACCGAGTGGCTCGACCTATTCACCGAGGACGCACGCTACTGGATGCCAGCGGCGCCAGGGCAAACGGACCCGAAGCTTCACAACTCGCTGATGTACGAAGACAAACTGCTGCTTCGGATCCGCATTGAGCGATTGACCGGGGCACGCACCTATTCTGAGCAGCCGCGCTCGCGCTGTCATCATCTGTTGCAGACCCCGCGCGTTGAACACCTCGATCACGACAGGCGCGAATACCGGCTGCGCACCTCGTTTCATTACGTCGAAACCCGCCTCGACCGGCAGACGCTCTATGCAGGGTGGGCAAGCCACCATCTGGTTGAGATCGACGGCGTGCTTCGTATTCGGCTCAAACGCGTCGATCTGGTCAATTGCGATGCGGCGTTTGGCAATATCAGTCTTTTCATGTGAGGCGTATGTTGATTTCCTCAACGGTAAGCGAGGCATCGCTGGCCTGTGCCCAGCCCGGCGACGCCCTGGATAACGGCGCGGCCCATACCGTGGCGCAGGCCTTGCAGATGGCGGCCGAGCGCTGGCCCGATCATCCGTTTGTCCAGATGCTGAGCGGTACCGCCGCCGCCTACGGCATGTCACCTTGCGTGCTGTCGTATCGGCAGGCTCAAACGCAGGTTGAGCAATTGCGCGAAGCCTACCGCAAGGCGGGCTACGGGCATGGTCACCGTGTGGGTCTGATGCTTGACAACCGGCCGGCGTTTCTTCTGCACTGGATCGCCTTGAACGGGCTGGGTTGTTCGGTTGTGCCCATCAGCGGTGAGCTGCGGTCGGCCGAGCTTGAATACCTGATTGCGCACTCCGGTATCGAGCTGGCCATTGCAACCCCGGCGCGGCATGCGCTGCTCCAGTCTGCCGCCCAGGCTGCGCAGTGCGGGCTTTCAGTCATTGGACCCGACGATGTGCCGCCCGCTTCCCGCAGCCAGCCGCCCCTCAACCAATCGCGCCCCGGCCTTGCCACCGAGTGCGGTCTGCTTTACACCTCGGGTACCACCGGGCGGCCCAAGGGGTGCATGCTCAGCAACCGCTACTACCTGCTTGCCGCCCAGTGGTATGCCGAGCTCGACGGGCATGTATCGCTTCGTGTGGGCTGCGAACGCATGATTACGCCGCTGCCGGTCAATCACATGAATGCCATGGCGTTTTCGGTCGTTACCATGATCGTCACAGGCGGCTGTATCAGCCTGGTTGACCGTTTTCATCCGGAGGGATGGTGGCCTGCGGTTCGTGAATTTCGCGCGACGGTCATTCACTACCTGGGCGTCATGCCCGCCATGCTGATGAAGGCGGCCGAGTCCGCCGCCGACCGCGAGCACACAGTGCGATTCGGCTTTGGCGCAGGCGTCAATCGCAGCCTGCATGAGCCCTTTGAAACGCGCTTTGGTTTTCCGCTGATCGAGGGCTGGTCGATGACGGAAACCGGTGCGGGTGCGGTGCTGATCGCCCATCGTGACCCCCGCGCCGTGGGTAGCAACTGTTTTGGGCCCGACAATCCAGACGTCGAGGTACGAATCGTTGCTGACACCGGCGAGGACGCGGGAGTCGACGAGCCGGGCGAACTGCTGGTGCGGCACCGCGGCCCGAATCCCCGCGACGGCTTCTACTCTGGCTATCTGAAAGACTCGCAGGCCACCGATGAAGCCTGGGCGGGGGGATGGTTTCACACCGGCGATGTGGTCTCGCGCGATGCGCAGGGGCTCTATCACTTTATCGATCGCCGCAAGAACGTGATTCGTCGAAGCGGTGAAAACATCGCTGCTGTTGAGGTGGAAAGTGTGTTGCTTCAGCATCCGCTGGTGCGTGCGGTTGCGGTGGCTGCCGCCCCTGACCCGGTACGCGGCGATGAGGTGCTTGCATGCGTGATTGCAGCCGACCCGCCCCTGGACGCGGCAGCGCGTCAACGCATGGCCGAGACGCTGGTGCACTGGTGTCTTGAAAGGCTCGCTTACTTCAAGGCACCAGGCTATGTGGCCTTCGTTCAGTCCCTTCCGCTGACCGCATCGCAAAAGGTTCAACGGGGTGAGTTGAAGGCCTTGGCTGCGCAGCTTCCCGGGTCCGACCGTTGCGTTGACACCCGGGCGCTCAAGAAGCGGCAGGCCTGATCCATGAGTCGGCGTCGGCAGTCTTATGAGGGCGTCGCGGTAGCGGTTCCGGTCACGGTGCCGTATCGGCGTTATTCCACCCACGGGGCGCATTGGTTCGTTGGTCAGGCGCTCGAGGCGCTGGTACGGGAATCGGGCATTTCGAAGGATCAGATCGACGGGCTGACCGTAAGTAGTTTTTCGCTCGGGCCGGATACGGCGGTTGGCATCACGCAGCACCTTGGGGTATCGCCCCGCTGGCTGGACTTCCTGCCAAACGGCGGCGCCTCGGGTGTCATGGCGCTCAGGCGCGCGGCCCGTGCCGTGCAGTCAGGCGATGCCGACGTGGTGGCCTGTGTGGCAGGCGACACCAACCATGTTGATTCGTTTCGAATGATGTTGGGCGGATTCAGCTACTTCGCACGCGATGCAAGCTATCCGTACGGTGCGGGTGGGCCGAACTCGGTGTTCGCAATGGTCACCGCGCACTACATGCGCAAATACGGGGCGCGACGCGAGCATTTTGGCAAGGTGGCGGTCAGCCAGCGATTCAATGCCAACCGAAACCCGCTTGCGGTGTTTCACCGGCAGACGCTGTCGCTCGATGAATACATCGCGGCGCGTGCCATTTCCGATCCCGTTCATCTGTACGACTGCGTGATGCCGTGTGCGGGCGCTGAAGCCTTTCTGGTGATGAGCGAAGCGCGCGCGCGGGCGCAGGGGCTGCGCTATTCGGTGCTGCGCGGCGCGATTGAGCGCCACAACGCATTCGCCGACGATCCCGTGATGGAGCGGGGGGGCTGGCTGGTCGATCGCGATGATTTGTGGACGCAGGCCGGTGTCTCGCCTGACCAGATCGACTTCATTCAAACCTATGATGACTATCCCGTGATCGTCCTGATCCAGTTTGAAGATCTTGGCTTCTGCGCCAAAGGCGAGGCGCCAGCCTTCATTGACTCGCATGATCTTCGCTGTGTGGGCGACTTCCCGAACAACACGGGTGGGGGCCAGTTGTCTGCCGGACAGGCGGGCGCAGCCGGTGGTTTCATCGGGGTTACCGAAACGCTGCGTCAGTTGACCGGGCAGGCGGGCGATCGCCAGGTGCGACAGGCTCAGCTGGGGCTCGTCAGCGGCTTCGGTATGGTGACTTACGACCGCTGCCTGTGTACCGGCGCGGTTCTGCTCGGGAGCGCATGATGTCAATGCCCATGATGCACCCCAAGCGCAAGAATCCGATTCTGCGGACCCGTGTGATGAATCTGCCGCCCTCGGCGCGCGGCAGAGTGGCGCTGGGTCTTACCGCCGCAGCCGCTGAAGGGCGCCTGATGCTGCAGGTGTGCATGCGTTGCTCGGCCGTTCAGTATCCGCCACGCGAGGCCTGCGCAAGATGCCTGTCGCCTGAACTGCATTGGCACGACCAGACCGGGGAGGGCGAACTGCTCGCGGTCACCATCCTGCGTCACAGCAATGATCTTTATTTCCGCGAACGATTACCCTGGCGGATCGGCATGGTGAAACTGGATGCCGGCCCCACGCTGATCGTTCATCTTCACGGCGATGTCGGTGAGGCGCCATCCCGCGTACGGGTTGGGGCTCGACTCGACCGGTCCGGGCAGGCCGTGCTGATCGGCTTTCCCGAGCAGGAGGTTCCCCATATGGCTGATGATTCCGTGCTTCGCGACATGACCAGCGATCCCAAATTTCGTAAGGTGCTTGTCACCGACGGCAAGAGCCCGGTCGGGCAGGCAGTTGCGCGCGCCATGGTGAAGGCGGGCGCCGACATCGTCTGGGTGGGCGTGGCAGAACCCTGGAAGAAGCCACCCGGCTTCGACGAGCTTCTCGCCTTGCCGCAGGTAACCGCGGTGCCGCTCGATGTCACGGACAGCAGATCAGTGCAGACCCTGGGCGGCGAACTGGGGGGCAAGGTCGATATCGTGGTAAGTAATGCCGAGGTGCACCGCAACTTTGGCATTGGGTCACGTCCGGGCACCGACTCTGCGCGCGAAGAAATGGAAGTGAATTACTTCGGTCTATTGCGCCTCAGCCAGGCCTTCGGTGGCGCGCTGAAGGCGCGCGCAGCCGACGGCCCCGCCAGTGCCTGCGCATGGGTGAACCTGTTGTCGATTTATGCGCTCAGCAACTTTCCACCCCATGGCACTTTTTCAGCGTCGAAAGCGGCAGCACTGTCGCTTGCGCAGTGCCTGAGGGCCGAAATGCGGCAGGCAGGAATTCGTGTCATCAACCTGTTTCCGGGCCCGATTGACGACGAGTGGAATCAGACGATGCCGCCGCCGAAACTTGCGCCCGCAGCGGTCGCATCGGCCATCGTGAAGGCGCTTCGTGATGGTGTGGAGGATGTGTATCCGGGCGAGGTGGCGCAGGAGTGGCTGGAGCGTTGGCGCGAGAATCCCAAGGTGCTTGAGCGTGAATTGGCGTTGGGAGGTGCACAGCCATGAGCGGAGCAAACAAACCGGGGCAGGGCGTTCTCGCGGCGTTGGTGGCGGCGCTGGCAAGTTCGAAGGTGCGGGTAATCGACCTCACGCAGACCCTGTCACCGGAGTTTCCGCAGATTTCGCTTCCCCCTGAAATGGGGCAGTGCTGGCCCTTCCGCATTGAAGAAATTTCACGCTATGACGAGCGGGGTCCCGGTTGGTACTGGAACAATTTTTCATGCGGCGAGCACACTGGCACCCATTTCGATGCGCCGATTCACTGGATCTCCGGCCGCGAGCTTGCCAACAACTCGGTCGATACCGTTCCCGTTGCTGATTTTGTTGCGCCGGCGGTGGTCATCGACTGCCATGACCAGGTCGCGCAAGATCCCGACTATCTGCTGTCAGTCGAAGACATTGAACGCTTTGAGCAGCAGCATGGCCGCATTCCTGCGGGGGCCTGGTTGTTGATGCGAACCGACTGGTCCAAGCGCCGCGATCCGGCCGCGTATCAGAACTATGACGAGACCGGCCAGCACACGCCCGGGCCCAGCGCTGAAGCCGTGCGCTTCATGATCGAACAGCGCCACGTGCTGGGCTTTGGGTCGGAGGCGATCGGCACTGATGCGGGGCAGGGCTTTCATCTGCGCCCGCCGTATCCCTGTCACTACCTGATGCATGGCACGGGCCGATATGGTCTGCAATGCCTATGCAACCTCGATCAGCTTCCGCCCACTGGCTCGGTCATCCTCAGCGCGCCGCTCAAGATTCAGAACGGAAGCGGCAGTCCGCTCCGTGTGCTGGCGCTCGTCGAGGCGTCGCAATGAGTTCGGGCCCCACTGCGGCGCTGGTCACGGGTGGCAGCACTGGTATCGGCCTGGAGGTGGTTCGCCGACTCCTTGCTCGCGGCCACGCTGTCGTATCTGCGGCGCTCGCTCCCTGCCCCATCGACCACCCGCTGCTCGAGAGCCGTGTCGTTGATTTAAGTTCCCGCGAGGCCACTGCGCAGCTTGCAGCCGCTGTGGCGGCGCGGGGCGACGTGGGAGTGTTTGTGCACAACGCGGGCGTCGTTCGGGAAGCAAAGCTCGAGAACGCACAGGTCGCGCAGTTCGATGAACTGAATCAGTTGCATGTGGGTGCCGCGATCACGCTTGCGCAGGCGGCGCTGCCCGCCATGCGCGCGCGGCGCCATGGACGCATTGTGCTGATTTCATCTCGAGCGGCGCTGGGCTTGCCGGGCCGTACCCATTATTCAGCCACCAAAGCGGCGCTGTTGGGGCTGGCCCGCACCTGGGCGCTTGAACTCGCCGCCGATGGCATCACCGTCAACGCCATCGCGCCCGGCCCGGTGCGAACCGAGATGTTTCACGCGGTGGTGGAGCCTGGCAGCGCACGCGAGGCCGCCATTGCCGCATCCATTCCGGTCAAGCGCCTGGGCGAAGCAGCCGACATTGCGCGTGCAGTCGAGTTCTTCACCGATGACGGCGCGGGCTTTGTCACCGGGCAGACGCTTTACGTCTGCGGCGGTGCAAGCGTCGGCACTCTGACCATCTGATCCGCGGCATCATGCGAGCTCTCGCGCTGATGGCCAGACTCTGCGCGATTCTCGCGGGTGCGGTGCTTGTCGGCATCACCGGTCTCACGGTAAGCAGTGTGCTGGGCCGCAGCCTGTTCGGTACTGCGATCAACGGTGACTTTGAGCTTGTTGGCTTCGCAGCGGGTGCAGCGATTGCCCTGTTCATGCCGTGGTGTCAGATCAGACGCGGAAACATCATCGTTGATTTCTTCACGACCCGGGCATCGCCGCGTTCGCGTGAACGCTTGGATCGCCTGGGGGCCTTGCTGCTGGCGCTGGTGATGAGCCTGATGACCTGGCGGTCGGCGCTGGGCGGCCTGAACGCCTGGAACACCGGGTCGGGTTCGATGATGATGGGTTTTCCTGAGTGGATTGTGTATTCGATGATGGTGCCGGCGCTGGGGCTGACGGCGGTCATTGGCTTCGCACAGGCGGTGATCGGCTTCAACCCGGGCGGCCCTGATGCCTTGGCGCAGGACCAGGCAGAGGATCGTCGATGACGCCCATTGCGCTTGCCATCACGATTTTCGCCGTCATGCTGGTGTTGATGGCGGCTCGCGTCCCAATCGCCATATCGATGTTTATCGCCGGCGCTTTCGGCTATGTGATGCAGTCGGGCTGGTTGCCCATGGCGAACTTTCTGAACAGTCAGGCCTTTTCGCGTTTCGCAAGCTATGACCTTTCGGTTATTCCTCTGTTCATCCTCATGGGGCATTTCGCGACGCAGGGCGGCATCAGTAAAGCGCTGTTTGAATTTGCTGCGGGGGTGATGGGGCGATTACGCGGCGGGCTGGCGATGGGCGCTGTGTTTGCCAGTGCGGCGTTTGGGGCGATTTGCGGTTCATCGGTGGCAACAGCGGCCACCATCACCAACGTCGCCTACGACGAGATGCGGCGTCACGGCTATTCGGGACGGCTTGCCACCGGCACGCTGGCCGCTGGCGGCACGCTGGGTATATTGATTCCGCCCTCGGTGCCGCTGGTGATCTACGCGATCTTGACCGAACAGAATATTGCCAAGCTGTTTGCGGCCGCGATGATCCCGGGAATCATCGCGATGGGTGGCTACATGCTGGCAATCGCGATTTATGTTCGCCTGGTGCCAGGGCAGGCACCCGTCAGTGATCAGGTTGCCAAGGTGGATCTGTTGGGCGTGTTGCGGGGCATCGGACCAATCGCCTGCATTTTTCTGGTGGTGTTCGGTGGCATCTACGGTGGGGTATTCACACCGACCGAGGGCGCGGCGGTGGGCGCCTTTGCAACCTTCGTTGCGGCCGTTGCACGGGGTGAAATGACGCTTGGGCAATTTGCCGAGTGTTTTTATCAGACCGCGGAAAGCGCTGCCATGATCTTTCTGATCTTCCTGGGCGCCGATCTCATGAACGCCGCGCTGGCGCTCACGCAGGTGCCTGCTCAGCTTGCGCAGGTGGTTGGGGGCTGGGGGCTCTCCCCGGTTGCCGTGGTCGCAGTCATCCTGCTGTTTTATGTGGCGCTTGGCGCGGTGATGGATGAGCTGTCCATGATTCTGCTCACCGTTCCGATCTTCTTTCCCCTCATTACCAGCCTTGATTTCGGCCTCGGTCGTGAACACACGGCAATCTGGTTCGGGGTCATGGTGCTGATGACGGTGGGGTTTGGCCTGTTGGCACCACCGGTGGGGCTTAATGTTTACGTCGTCAATGGCATCATCAAAGGACGCGGAGCGCCTGTGCCCATCGGCGAAAGTTATCGGGGCGTGATGCCCTTTCTGGCAAGTGATGTCCTTCGCACAGTGCTGCTTCTGTTCTTTCCGGGCCTGTCGCTTTGGCTGGTTAAATTCGTGGGCTGACAACTAGGAGACATTCCAATGACCGACCGACGTTCCGTTCTCAAGGCTTCCACAGCAACGCTCATTCTGGGCGCGCCTGCGGTCCATGTTCGCGCGCAGCAACCCATCACATTGAAGTTTCATACCTTCATGGCACCGCAGTCGGCGGTGTTTCTCACCATGCACAAGGCCTGGATGGCCAAGGTGGAGAAAGAATCAGGCGGGCGAATCAAATTCGAGGCTTACCCCGCCATGCAGCTGGGAGGAGCACCGGGCCAGCTCTATGACCAGGTGCGCGACGGTGTGGTCGATGTGGTGTGGACGCTTCCAGGGTGGACGGCAGGGCGTTTTCCGCGCGTGGAAGTGTTTGAGCTGCCCTTCATGATGAACAATGCAGAGGCCACTTCGAAGGCGTATTGGGAGTACGTGCAGACCATGACGCCGGATGAGTTCAAGGAGGTCCATCTGATTGCACTGCATGTGCACGGGCCCGGCATGTTTCACACGACAGACAAACAGATTCGCACGCCCGCCGACCTGCGTGGTCTCAAGATTCGTGGCGCCACCCGGCAGATCACGAAGCTGCTGGCATCGCTGGGCGCCACGCCGGTGGGAATGCCGCTACCGGCGATTCCCGACGCGCTGAGCAAAGGCACCATCAACGGGTGCGCGATTCCCTGGGAGGTTGTGCCGTCGGTTCGGGTGCATGAGCTGACGAAGTTTCACAGCGAGTTCCCGTCGAACGCGCCTGCGTTGTACACCGCCACCTTCATCATGGCCATGAACCCGGCCAAGTACCAGTCACTGCCGCCTGATCTGAAAAAAGTCATTGATGACAATTCAGGCATCAACACATCCGCCTGGTTGGGTCGCACTCAGCAGGAAAACGACGTGCCCGGCAGAAAATCGGCCCTTGACCGGGGCAACACCGTCTACCAGATCACGCCCTCGGATGCCGCTGAGTTCGTCAAGCGCTCAAGCCAGGTCGATGACGAGTGGGTGGCGGATATCAGCAAGCGGGGTGTGGACGGGAAGAAACTGCTCGAAACCGCCAAGGCGCTGATTGCCAAGCACGGCAAGGCCTGAGGGCGTCTGCACAGCCCCGCGGCCTTCAGGCCATGGGGCTGGTGCACTCAGATTGCAACGTTTGACTTGCCCTTTAGCTGAAGCATGCGACGGGCATCGTCAGGCGACGCTACCGACAAGCCGAGCCCCTCGATGAGCTGGCGCGCACGCGTTACCTGCTCGGCATTTTTGAGCGCCAGTTGACCGGGCCCCAACCACAGGGAGTCCTCGAGCCCAACGCGGACATTGCCGCCCAGCGTGAGCGACTGCGCGGCGATTGCCATCTGTGACTTGCCTGCACCCAGCACGCTCCACAGATAGCTGTTGCCGAACAGACGGTCAGCGGTCCGGCGCATGTGCGCGACATCTTCAGGATGAGGGCCGATGCCGCCCAGAATGCCGAACACCGATTGCACAAAGAATGGTGGCTTCACCAGCCCGCGGTCAACGAAGTGGGCGAGCGTGTACAGGTGACCGATGTCGTAGCACTCGATCTCGAATCGGGTGCCGTTGTCGGCGCATGTTCGAAGAATCTTTTCGATATCGCGGAATGTGTTTTTAAAGATCCGGTCGTCAGAGCCTTCCAGATACGGGCGCTCCCAGTCGTGCTGAAAGGTTTGGTATCGCGCGAGCATGGGGTAAAGGCCGAAGTTCATCGAGCCCATATTGAGTGATGCCACCTCGGGCTTGAACACTGCGCAGGGCTGCAGTCGCTCATCAACCGTCATGGTGGCCGCGCCGCCCGTGGTGATGTTGATCACCACATTGGAGCGCGCATGAATTTCTTTCAAGAACGGCTCAAAGCTGGTGGGGCGCTGATCCGGTCTTCCGTCCTTGGGGTCGCGCGCGTGCAGGTGCACGATGGCCGCGCCCGCCTCGGCGGCTTCGATGGCAGCGGTGGCAATCTGCTCGGCGGTTACCGGCAGATAGGGCGACATCGAGGGCGTGTGGATGGAGCCGGTGACGGCACAAGTGATGATGACCGATCGGCCTGAGCGGGCGGCGGGCGCGCTCTGAGCGGGGGGCTGAGATGACGTCATGATGGGTCGGCTGGTGGAGGCAGATGGGTTGAGGATTCACGCAAGTCTACGCCGGGCGGGGGCGTCGATCCAGCGCCCTGTGCGCGGCGGTGTCGGCGGGCCAATTGCATCATCGGCGCGTCAGCCTGAAGCCCGATACAGGCGTTCTCCAGGCGCGGCTCAATGTCCAGCCCGACCGCGATCCAGCGCCCGTCATTGACGCCCAGTGCCCGCCGTGGTTCGCGGGATTCCATCTGCAGATAGGTTGCGAGCGTGTGCGAGGCAGCCAGATCAAGCGCCATGGTGAGAAAGTGCGAGCAGCCTCTCGTGCCGCCGATCAGCTCGATGACTCGGTTCCGAAAGCCGGGCCCGATCTTGAGCCCGGCAAGACGCTGCATCGGCTCGACGCTCGCAGCGCAGCTTTCAAACGGCTGTTCCTGAGCGCTTGCGTGAATGGACTGAATCACCAGATCGGGGAGCGACAGCGTGCCCTCGAGCTTGAGTGAGTGGATCAGATCGTTGCCCTCCGCTGTGCGAAAGGTATCGGTGAGCGTGCTGATGAAACGAACCAGGTGTTCATCAACCGGTTCGATACGCAGCTTCTGGTCTCGTTCCGCGAGATAGCGTGTCAGCAAGGTGAGAGCTCCGTGGAATTGGGCAAGCGCTGAAAGGAGCAAAGCACCATTATCGCAGCGCCCTCTGTAATCGATCGGGACGCACCCTTGACCCGCTGAGTACACGGGACATAGACTCCGCGCGATCAACAAGGAGAGTGCGATGAAACCCCAAGGTGACAGTCGGATGATGCAGCCCTCGGGCGTTTTCTTCCGAAAGGGCGCGTCGGTCGTCGCCGAACGAATTGCCGCAGTGGAGGGCGTTGTCGAAGAGCCTGGAAAGCTCACCGTGAAAGCGCTGCTGGTGGGCTCTGACATGCTGCTTCTCGAGGCCTTCAAGGCAAAGGGTATGCAGGACCCGCTTCATCAGCATGATGACCATGAGTCGGTGGCTTATCTGCTCAAAGGGCGCATGCGCCTGGTCATTGGCGGTAAGGAATTCATCGCCGAAGCGGGCGACTCCTGGATCCACCCGCGCGGGGTGCCGCATTTCAGTGAGGCGCTTGAAGATTGCATTCAGATTGAGGTCAAGAGCCCCGCACGTAAAACCTGGGTGGCCGCAGCCGACTGACCGCGGCTGCCCGTCAAATGTCCACCACCCACCCGGTCGGCCCTCTGCAGGGCGTAAGGGTCCTCGATCTGACCACGGTGGTCATGGGCCCCACCGCGACGCAGATTCTGGGGGATCTGGGCGCGGACATCATCAAGATCGAGGCACCTGACGGCGACTCGATGCGCCGGGTGGGGCCTTTTCGTCACGCAGGCATGGGCCCGCTATTTCTGCAGGCCAATCGCAACAAGCGTAGTGTCTGTCTCAACCTGAAGACAGCCGAAGGGCGTGATGCGGCGCTGATTCTGGCCGCTGACTGCGACGTCGTGGTGAGCAATGTGCGACCCCAGGCAGTGCGTAGGCTCGGCCTTCACTATGAGGCGGTGCGCGAGGTCAATCCGGGGATCATTCATGTCAGCGCAGTGGGGTATGGCGAGGGCGGCCCATCCAGCGGCCTGCCGGTTTACGATGACCTGACCCAGGCGGCAAGCGGTATCGCGGGTCTTTTTCTGGCAATTGACGGAAAGCCGCGGTACGCGCCGGTCAATATGTGTGATCGAATCGTCGGGCTCTATCTGGCGCTTTCGATCACCGCCGCGCTTCACCATCGACAGCGAACCGGTGAGGGCCAGAGCATTGAAGTGCCGATGTTCGAAACGATGGCGCAATTTGTGTTGGGCGATCATGCGGGCGGCCGCGCTTTTGTTCCGCCGATTGGGCCAGCCGGTTACGGCCGCCTGATGTCCCGTCATCGTGGGCCTTACCGAACGCTTGATGGTTGGCTTGCCGTGGTGGTGTACACCGATAACCACTGGCGGGCGTTTTCTGCCGTGGCGGGATCCCCCGGGCTGGTTGAGTCCGACGCCCGGTTTACTGATCTGCAGGCAAGAACGGCGCACGCCGAGGCTTGCGGCCAGTTTCTGACCGACACCATCGCCACCCGAACGACTGACGCATGGCTGGTTGCGCTTCGCGAGGCGGACATTCCGTGCAGCAGGGTCAATACGCTTGATGACCTTTACAACGATCCGCACCTGAATGCGGTCGGATTATTTTCAGATGTCGAGCATCCCACGGAGGGCTTGTTGCGGCAGGCCCGCTTTCCTGTGCGTTTTTCCGCCTCGCCCGCGCGGGTGCGCACCCAGGCGCCGCTGCAGGGCCAACATACCGATGAAGTACTCGCACAGGCGCGTGCCCGATTGGATGCGCGTCGCAACCGTTTAAATCAGGAGCCTTAGCGATGAGACCTCTCAGTGCACTGTGTCTGATGATGGGGGTGGCGTGCGCACAGCCCGCCTGGGCCGCATTTCCGGAGAAGCCGGTTCGGGTGACGGTCGCGTTTGCGCCGGGCGCATCCACAGACATCATTGCCCGGATGCTCGCCGAGCCAATCGGGACGGCGCTGGGGCAGCCGATGGTGATCGAGAACAAGCCCGGTGCGGGTGGCAACATCGCGACGCAACAGGTGAAGGCTGCGGCGCCCGACGGCCACACGCTGTTGTTTCACAGCGTTGCGGTGTCGGTGAATCCGTCTCTGTTTCGAAATGCGGGCTATGACCTCATGAAGGATTTCGAGCCGATTGCGATGGCCGGCGTGACCCCGAACCTGCTCTTTGTGAACCCTTCGGTCAAAGCCACCACACTGGCCGAGCTGATTGCCCTGGCGCGGACCACGCCATTGGCATACGCCTCGTCCGGCAACGGCACCACCACCCACCTGGGTGCTGAGCTTCTGTTTCGCAGCCTCGCAGGCGTCGACATCACGCATGTGCCGCATCAGCCGGCAGCCGCGTCGGTCGCGGTGATCGGTGGCGCGGTTCCCGTGGGCAGTACGTCGATGCCGCCAGTCGTTCCGCATGCCAAGAGCGGCAAGGTGCGCCCTATCGCTGTGATGTCGCTGCAGCGCAGCCCGGTGCTTCCGGATGTGCCCACGGTCGCTGAATCGGGCTACCCCGGTTTCGAGGCGAGCACCTGGTTCGCGGTGTTCGCGCCGGCGGGGACACCCCAGGCCGTGCTGCAGCGCCTGAACGGTGAGTTCAATCGTGCACTGCAGACGCCCGACATTGTCGAGAAGTTTGCCAAACAGTCACTGACGCCACAGCCGCTTGATCGCGCAGCGCTGCGGGCCTACATCTCGGGTGAAGTGGCCAAGTGGGGCAAGGTGGTGCGCGACGCCGGCATCAAGGTGGATTGAACTCAGTAGGTTTTGTACGGCAGGAACTTGCCTGAAAGCACGACGTTCACCCGGTCGCCTTTCGGATCGGGCTCGCGGGTAATGTCCATCGAAAAATCAATGGCGCTCATGATTCCATCGCCAAATTCTTCGTGAATCAATTCTTTAATTGTCGTGCCGTATACGTTGACGATTTCATACCAGCGATAGATCAGTGGATCGGTTGGAACTGCGGTTCGCAGTGACCCCTTGTACGGCACGGTTTGAAGCAGCGCGACCGCGTCGGAAGGAAGGTCGAATTGTTTGGCAATTGCTTTCGCCTGGTCCGAAGTAAGGGTCATCTGCCCAAGGCAGGCAGCGGTTACCCACTCTTTAGAGTGCCCAACTTTTTTCGCGACATCAGCCCACTTGATTCCCTTTTGCACCTTGAAGGAATAAATCAGATCGGTCACGTCCTCACGCGTCATGGGTTTCTGGCCAGACCATTTTTTTGTGGAAGTCTTGCTCGCTGCCATCGTGGGTTCCTTGGTTTGAATGAGGGGAGATAAGAAACAGGGGGGTCAAAGCGTCGTCGGGGTGTCGCCAGGACGTACCGTCAGAGGCGTCCATTTGCCAGCTTGTGCGCGTGCTGCATAGCCCGAACTGCGCGGTGTGCCACGGTAGCGCAGGCCGTGGCGATGGCCCGGTCGTTGAGCTGCTTCGGCGGGCGCCGCCCGATTTAACGCAGCTCAGTCGCCGCAACGGTGGTGTGTTCCCGATCGATAGCGTCTATCAAACGATTGAGGGCGGCTCTGTGGCCGCCCACGGCACACGCGAGATGCCGATCTGGGGTCGCGACTCTCGAATTCAGGGCGCCGAGTATTACCGCGATGTGCCGTATGACCCGGAGATCTATGTGCGCACCCGGTTGCTCTGGCTGGTGGAGTATCTGAGCCGGCTTCAGCAGCGGTAGCCGGGCCGCCTGAAAATGCTCGGACTAGGGGGGCGGAAGTTTGCCGCGCAGCCTTGCAGCCAGCTCGGCGGCGCCCCAAATGTCGACTGCACTGGACTGAGCGAGTTTGCGCGCCGGTTCAGTAATATCGCCGAGGCAGATGATGATTCCGCCACGGGCACCGGCAGTGTCAAAGGCACCGATCAGTTCTCTAAGCGGCTCAACGCCCAGCCTGGCCGACTTCCAGCGACGGGCACTGACCAGCCTGCATCCGCCGTTATCGTGGATAACGAATTCGGCACCTGCACCCTGATAGGTTCGTACCACCCGCCCGGTTTCTTCCAGAGAGGCCTGGGCCAGTGGCGCGAAGCTCTGCCAGTTCAAGGTTGAAAGGATTTCTGCCGTTCGGGCGACCTCCTGGGAGCCAGGCAGGCTCCATTGGCGCCTGAGGGCGATCACACCGATGACGACGAATGGAAACGAACTGAGCGCGCCGACCGCCCGATAGGCCTCGGGTAACAGGGCCATGGCAATCAGCGACAGCGCGCCGGCGATGGCGAAGCTGATCCACCACGACGATCGCAACAGAATCGCAAACAACGAGTTTTTTGGAAGCTTGAAGGCCATGCGCGGAATTTAGCGGATTTAAATCGCGACCTGGGTGCCGAGTTCGACCACC
Organism: Betaproteobacteria bacterium; assembly: GCA_016868375.1. Classification (GTDB taxonomy): domain Bacteria; phylum Pseudomonadota; class Gammaproteobacteria; order Burkholderiales; family Burkholderiaceae_E; genus SYIM01. The sequence continues at coordinate 26,592 of VGHA01000031.1, forward strand.
CGGTTCGGGGGGAGCGCGAAGTAGCTTGCCGTGCTGGAACTGTTTTGCAGCATCCAGCCAAACAGCGATCGACGCCAGCCGAACAGCCCCCGGCGGCTGATCGATACGATGACGGTGGCAAACGTTGCCAGGATGATGAGCGGCAGGAGCAGGGGCTCAGGGGCGAGCAGATAGAAGGGGTTGCCGACTGCCTCGGGATTGCGCAGCACCAGCGCGCCCTGGCCGAAGTAATTCAGCATCAGGCAAGGGTACACCAGCGCGAACCATCCGATGCGGATCGGTCGGCGACCGAAATGGCCCAGGTCGGCGTACATCGCCTCGGCGCCGGTCAGGGTCAGAAACACAGCGCCCAGCAGCACCAGGGTCAGGCCTGGCCGTTCGACTGCAAAGCGGATTGCATGGACCGGATTGATGGCGGCAAGAATTTCCGGAGTTTCCAGAATGCTGTTGATGCCCAAGGCAGCCAGTGTTCCGAACCAGATGATCATGACAGGGCCGAACAGCGCACCAACCTGAGCGGTGCCGCGGCGCTGAATCAGAAACAGGCTGATCAGAATCACGAGGGCAATCGGCACGATCAGCCGTTCAGTGGCCGGCGCCGCAATGGCGATACCCTCGACAGCCGAGAGGACCGAAATGGCGGGTGTGATGATCGCGTCGCCGCAAAAACAATGACGCAGCCAGGATGCCAAGCGCGGAAACCGCCCATGTAAGCGCCGGGCGCGAGCGGGTCAGCGTGAGGGCATTGGACAGAAGCGCCAGCGCACCGCCTTCGCCGCGGTAGTCGAAGCGCAACATGACGACGACATACTTGAGCGACACGATTGTTGTGACGGCCCAGAACATCATCGAAAGAATCGCGTAGACGCTGGCCTGGAGGTTCACTCCGGCAGCGTGCGCGCCAATCGCCTCTTTAAACGCGTACAAGGGACTGGTGCCGATGTCGCCGAACACGACGCCAAGCGAAGCGATAACGAGCGCGGGCATGCGCTGCGGGGCCGAGGCACTCATGGTTCCTGCGATTGTATATTGCGCCGCAGCAATTCCGTTGACCAGTAGTGCGCTATCGACGCGCGTGACGGTCCCGATAGGCGAGCAGGCGCTGTTGCAGTCCTGGCCGGGAGGCCGATCGAACGAGCGCAGCGAGGTCGCAATCGGCGCTTTCCTGGCTGGCGGATCGGATGGCCTGCTTCAGCGCTGCATAGGATTGCCGGTCCACCGCGAGTTCGGGCAGTGGCAATGCGCTTCGGATTCGGTCGGTTACAGCATCACATTCATCGGCCGCCAACTGGCTTGCGAGGCCCGTCTCGAGCGCAAGCTTTGAGTCAATCGTCAATCCCTCTGACACCCACTGCAACGCACGGGTCTCGCCCACGCGCAAGCCCAGCCGACGCGACCCCAGAACAATTCCGAAACCCGCGCCGGGAAAACGGACGCTGGCGTCGGCGGTCAACACGCGCTGGTCACAGGCGACGCACAGGTCAGCGCCAGCGCCTATTGCTCTGCCGTGTGCGACGGCCACGGTGCGAAGCGGCGCGCGCCACACGAGATCAAGCAGCCTTTCGATGCGAACAAATCGATGCAGCAGGTCAGCGTCGGTGGATTGATCAAGCCCATCCAGATCGAAGCCGGTACAAAAATGTCTGCCTGCGCCAGCAATCACCACGGTATGGACTGTATCGTTGTCTATACAGGTCTGGACAGCCTCTATGAGGTCTTCCACGAGCGATGCTGACAGCGCATTGCCGCGGGTCGGTCGGTTCAATACGATCCAACCCACCGAATTGACCAACTCAAAACTGATCTCGGCCATCGGTATTGCTGCCCGCGCGTTCGTTGAGGCTCAGCGGGCGGCAGCGCGAACCGCTGCAGACCGATCCCACAGATTGGGCAGCAACGCCGAGGAGTAACCCGAGATGAAGTCCAGCATCTGTCCGCTGGCGGCGTCGATACGGTGCCGACGAATTGAACCGATATTGCCCCCGTATACATGGATGCTGATTGAAGTCTGGTCGCTCAGCGGATTGCGAACCTGATGCCAGTCGCCAACCGTGGGGGAAACGGCTTCGATCATTCCCTGTTTCAGGCTGTGCTCGATCGACGCGGCACGCACGCGGTCTGGGCCGTCCGGGGTGTATTCGCAACACATTTCCTCGCCCTTCAATATGCCGACCAATCCCCAGACCGTGTGGTCGTGCACGGGAGTGGTTGCACCGGGACCCCAGACAAAGCTGACGACCGAGAAACGCTCAAGCGCATCGCAATACAACAGGTATTGCCGATAGCTGCCAGGTTCCGCTTGAGAGAATTCTTGAGGAAGCCAGCTGCTGTCCCGAATAAGTGTTGCAAGCATGGGTCGCGCCTGCGCGAGCAGTTCCCGCTCGGAATCTGTGCGCTCAATCAGTCGCGTCATATCGGCGACGAACTCGCGCAGCGGACGAATCGGATCGATGGATGTGGGTGACGCGGCGTTGTGCATGGGGGGTCCTCGCGGCCTGTCGGGCCGCGCTGACACGACCCTGGGGCGGTCAGTGTAGCCGCTCAGGCAGCAAGAATCTGCCAGAGCTGTGTGAAGCCGACACGCCCCGAGCAGCCGCTCAGCTCGGCCGCGAACTGATGGGCCCGCTGCGGTCCAACCGATTCGGCGCTGTAGCGAACAAATTTCTCGCCCACTCGCTCAGGCGACATCGGGCGTGCGGGGCTTCCATCAAGCGCGTCGATCGCCTCGCAGAAGCTGTCAGTGCCCGCCTGCACTGTCAGTTCAGCTGAACGTCGGCCTGCTGCCCCCATCGCTTCAACCGGTTCAATGGTGACCAGCTTCTCGAGCCTGCGCAATTCGCCATCTTGAAGTCGCCCGCCGCGGAACAGATCGGGGTCCATGGCACCGAATCGCAACCCTGCGGCCACGCCCAGCGATAAGCTGAACTGCGCGGTGATCGGGGCCTGCGGGTCGCGATTTCCCGCGTAGGTGGATGCCTCGGGATAGATCCGGAGGTGGGCGCCCGTGATGTGCTCAGAGCGGCCGCCGAGCCTCGCGCGCAGTCGCATCGCAGCCTCGAGGCCGTAGTGGGCGTGACGAACGCCGGCATGGGGCTTGAAATAGCATTCCAGAAGCATCCACCGGTCGGGCTCAGGCGCGGCACGCCCGTCCGGACGCGCATGGTCGCGCGCATAGTCGAGCAGTGCCTGATCGGGCGCCGTGATGCCTGCGGCCGACGCGATGGCCGACTGAAGCCCGAGTACTGCCGCGTGGGCAGGATACGTGTTGCGCGCATCATCGCCTGTCCGGATCGGCAGATAGAGGCTGGCGGGCAACTGGCATGCGGCAATTGATACCGCGTTCCACTGTGCTGCGGGCGACAAGCCCATCAGGCAGGCAACACCTGCCGCCGCGCCGAGGGCGGGCCAGTTACCATCAACATGCATCCCGGGCGCGATTCGCAGCCAACCGCCCGCTCGGGCGCCAACTTCATAGCCCGTGATCAACGCGTGGAGCAACTGGTCAAGTGTGGCCTGGCGCTGCACCGCCACCGGCAATAAGGCTGCGATGAGCGCCAAAGCGGGCCGGCCATGCGCATAGGGCAAGCCCTCGCAGCCTTCATCCCAGGCGCTTGCCATCGCAGCAACGCTGGCCGCTGCGGTGCAGGACAGGCTGGGCCCTTCAGGGAAGCGGAATGCTCCGGATTCAATCGTGGCGAGTTGCTGTTCGAACTGGCGCACCGGGCGGGCAGTACGGCCCGACAGCACACAGCCTAGCGTGTCCAGCAGCAGCAGTCTGGCTTTCGCCGTCACCTGCGCGGGGTGTGGCTCCGGCTTGTTCAGCCGCTGAAGAACCTCCACCAGCGCCCGATGATGGGCGCCGTCGTGCGGAGCAACCAATCGATTACTTCTTGCGGAGCTTGTCCAGGCGCGACCGGTTCATCCAGTTGGAGACTGTGAACACGCAAAACACCACAAACAGAATGACTGCAAGTGCTTCGTTCAAGGCAGTTCTCCGAGGAGGAATTGTGATGCCAATGATCGCACCGGTGCGAATTTCCGCAATCAGAAACCCTTGACTTCGCTCGATCGGCGCTGAGGCCGATGCTTACTTGACGCTTGCGCCGCTGGCGGCGGCACGACCCAGGAGGGGAGGGAGCAGGGCGAGCACGCAAACCAGCATGGCGAGTTCGAGCCCATAGACGCTCAGATACCCAGCCAGACTGCCGCTCATTGCGGCCACCAGATCACGGATAACGCCGCCCGCAGCCATTGCAAGACCCGCGGCGGTGGCCTGGACCGCTCCCCAGGCACCGAGCGCGAGGCCCTCTTGCCCTGGGGTGGCGCGATTCATGGTGGCGGTAAGCGTACCGTGCCCGAAGAGTCCCCCGCCAATGCCAATGAGGAGAATGCCTGTGCTGAACAATGCTGCCGACTGAAACGGCGCGGCCGCCATGACGCAGACGAAGGCCGGCAGCCCGACGAATGCGCCCAGACCGGCGATTCGCATGGGATCTGCGCCGCGGGTAAGAACGCGCGAGGCATAGCCGAACCCAATCAGCCCGCCCAGCGCAAGGGTGGCCGTGAGGCTGGTGGTTGCCGACACGCTGAGGCCGAGAATCTCTCCGCCATAGGGTTCAATCAAGACGTCTTCCATGGCGAAGGCCATGGTTCCCAGCCCAATGAGCCAGAGCCTTCGCAGGGCCTGATCGCCGCTTCGAAACATGCGCCAGGCCTCGGTAAAACTGGGATCGGGAACACCCGGCCGAGGCTTGCGATGCCGGTTTCTTGCCTCCTGCTTCCACATGGCGACGGTATTCAGGACCAGCGTCAGGACCGCAGTGCCCTGAATGACCTGAATCAGTCGCCCCGGGGTGTAGTCAGTGAGCAGCTCGCCAAACACGAATGCGCTCACCAGCATGCCCAGCAACAGCATCACGTACATGAGCCCCACGACCTTGGGATACGACTCGACCGGCGCCTGATCGGTTGCCAGCGCAAGACCCACGGTTTGGGTGGTGTGGATGCCGGCGCCAACCAGCAGGAAGGCAAGGCCCGCTGCCAGGTGACCGATCCAGGGCGGCGCGTCAGCGGATTGGCCCGCCCCGGCGAGCACCAGCAGCGCAAAGGGCATGATGGCGAAACCGCCAAACTGCAGCAAGGTGCCCATCCACAGGTAGGGCACACGGCGCCAACCCAGTTCGGATCGGTGATGGTCGGATCGGAAGCCGATCAGCGCGCGAAACGGCGCGGCGAGAAGCGGGAGGGCGAACATGACCGACACAAGCCCGGCCGGGACACCCATCTCAACGATCATGACGCGGTTCAGGGTGCCAATCAGCATGACAAGGGCCATGCCAACAGACACTTGAAACAGGGAAAGGCGGAGCAGCCGGGGCAGAGGAAGGTCTGGGGTGGCTGCGTCAGCGAACGGCAGGAAACGCGTTCCCAGCGAGGCCAGATAGGCCGCTCGGCGGGAGGGGGTATCGCGGTTCATCGTGTGACGTCGGATCGGTGCCCTGTAGCACCGACCCGGGCTGGTCAGAGACCTACGACTTGGCGGGAGCCGTCGCGGCAGGCTTGGCCTTGCCGTTCAGGAAATCCTTGACCCAGGTCGTGTTCGTCGTGATCGCGAGATGCACGCAGAACGAGCCGATAGCGACAGCGGAGAGGAAGATCGGGATGCCCACGGAGGGCTTCACGACGCACCACATTTTTCCGTAGATCATGAGGCTCTCCTTTTACTTGAGCCAGGGCGAGTAGAGGTATGCCAGCAGGTGAGCCAGGGCGGCGATCATGCCGAAGATCTGCGTGCCCTGAATCAGGTGCCTGTGGATTTCCTCTGACTCTCCCTCGGTCAAGCCCGTCGGCCAGACTTTGTCTTTGTCAGACATTGGTTGCTCCCTTGCAAGGTACAGCTAAGTGCACTGCTGAACCCGCACCGAAGTGCGGAGCCTGTTTGCAACAGGTTCGTCCATGCTGCTGGACTCGCCTAGTGTCATTATAGATTGACATAGACAAATGTCAACAAAAAATGACCCATCGCGGTGCGGTGCTGCCGCAACGTGTCTGAAACAGACCTGGGAACGCCCGCGCAACGGCGGGCCGTGCGCTTACTGTTTGCCGATTCGGCGAACCACTTCACCCATGACCCGAGCGTCGTCACTCACAAAGCGCGCGAAGGCCGCGCTATCGAGGTACTGGATGGGTGTACCGGCGCCGCCGATGGCTTTCACCACACGCTCGTCAGTTGCCGCGCGAGCGGCTGCTTCACGCAAGCGGGCGGCCACCGCATCGGGCAGACCGGCTGGCGCGAAAATCCCGGACCACTGCGAGAACCTGACCTTCAGCCCGCGTTGCTCAAGGCTTGGCACATCGGGGAGCGCGGCAAGCGGTGTATCGCCCCAATGCGCGAGCGCGCGGAGTCGGCCCGCCCTGATGTGCTGCACCACCGTTGCGGGCCCCGTGGCAAGCGCATCGACCTGCGAGCCGATCAGCCCGACAATGGCGGGACCCGCGCCGGTGTACGGCACATGCAGCATGAACGTGTTGGTGGACTGTTTGAGCATTTCCATCGGCACGTGCATCGTGCCGTAGTTGCCCGACGATCCGAACGTGATTGCGCCAGGGCGTTGACGCGCATCGGCGATAAATTCATCCAGCGTTTTCCAGGGGCTGTCGGCGCGCACGACCAGCACGGTAGGGTCGGCGGTGAAGCGCGCGATCGGCGTTAACTGATCGAGCGTGAACATCGGCGTACGCTCGAGCACCCGGTCGGCCTCGGGAAGAATCGTGACCGAGGACAGCGCCATCATCAGCGTGTAGCCATCGGGCTTTGCGCGCGCGACCTGCGCCATGCCAACGCCGCCGCCGGCGCCCGCCCGGTTTTCGACCACCACAGACTGCCCGAGCAGACGCGACAAGGCCTCGGCGACAGGGCGTCCCACGGTATCGGCAACGCCGCCCGGCGGGAACGGGATGATCATTGAAATTGGACGGGTCGGCCATGTATCCTGGGCCAGAGCGGTTGAAGCGGGCAGCGCTGCGAGTGCGGCGAGCAGCGCTCTTCTGGATTGGTTGAGACGCATGGTGACGAACTCCAGGGACGTTGACGAGAGAGGGCCCGGATCAGAACTGCGGGATGCCGCGGCCGCTCACAATTTTGCGAAAGCTGTCGATGTCGCGCTGAACCCGATCGCGAAACTGCTCGGGTGAAGTCGGACCTGGGCGCCCACCCAGGTCTTCAAGCTTCTTGATGATCTCGGGATCCGCAAGCGCTTCACGAATCGCGCGATTGAGCCGGTCAACAACAGGCTGCGGCGTTTTGGGCGTGGTGACGATTCCAAGCCACGATTCATATTCAAGTCCGGGAATCGTATCGGAGGCGGCCGGCACACCGGGTACCAGCGAAGTGCCCTCACGCGAGGTGACTGCGAGCGCGCGCACTTTGCCGCCACGAATCAGCGGTAAGGCTGCCGTGGCCGTTTCCACCATCAGATCAACGCGGCCAGCGACGACATCGGCAAACGCCGCGGGCGAACCCTTGTAGGGAACATGGGCGAGGTCGATGCCTGCCTCGGCGTTGATCCACTCGCCCAACAGATGGTGAGCTGCACCAATACCCAATGAGGAAAACGACAGCTTTCCCGGGTTCGCCTTGGCGCGTTCAATCAGATCGCGCAGACTGCGGATCGGTGAGTCGGCCGCCACGCAGTAAAACATCGGGTACACGGTAATCGTGCTCACCCATGCAAAGTCGTCAAGCGGGTGCACAGGCATCTTGCGAAGCATTGCCGCCTGGCTGGCATGGCCGCTTGGCAGCAATGCCCACGTGTAACCATCGGGCTGCGCGCGGGCAACCGCTTCCGCCGCAATCAGCCCACCCGCGCCGGGACGGTTTTCCACGACCACCTGCTGTCC
>VGHA01000032.1 GCA_016868375.1 Betaproteobacteria bacterium
CCCCGCCCCGCCAGAAACCGCATCTGCCGGGCCCGCGACTCTCGGCTGTCGGGCGGTTCGCCAAACCGCTTGCGCCAGACTTCGAGCGCGCGATCAAATTCGGAGGCCTTCAGCGCCTGCAGCGCCGGTTCGAGCTGCTCGGCCGAGAGATCATGAGCGCGCAGCTCGTGCCGGATGCGGGCCGTGCCGAATCGCTCGGCCCGGCGCCGGACGACGCTTTCGACAAACCGCTGGTCTGACAGCAGCTTTTTTGAGGCGAGCCGGTCAAGCACCGCCTCAAGCGTTTCTGCGTCAGGCGCGTGCGGCACCAGCCGGGCACGCAGTTCGACCCGGCTGTACTCGCGTCGCGCAAGAAACCCCAGCGCGCGGGCTTCAAGGGAACGCGGCTGGCGACCGGCGGGCATGGCCTGGCGTGAGGCGCCGATCAGGCCGCTGCCTCGCCTGCTTCACCAGCCGGGCGCTCGGCGACACCAAAGTGCACACGAACCTTGTTTTCGATTTCGTGTGCGAGTTCAGGGCGATCGCGCAGGAATTCGCGTGCGTTGTCTTTGCCCTGACCGATTCGGTCACCCTGATAGCTGTACCAGGCGCCGCTTTTTTCAACGATGCTGGAATTGGCGCCAAGCTCGAGGATTTCGCCCTCACGAGAGATGCCCTCACCGTACAGGATGTCGAAGTCAGCCGCCTTGAACGGGGGAGCGACCTTGTTTTTGACGACCTTGACCCGGGTTTCGCTTCCGATGACTTCGTCACCCTTCTTGATTGCGCCCGTGCGGCGGATATCAAGGCGTACCGACGAGTAAAACTTGAGTGCGTTACCCCCGGTGGTGGTTTCCGGGTTACCGAACATGACGCCGATCTTCATTCGAATCTGGTTGATGAAGATGACCATTGAATTGGTGCGCTTGATGGTGGCGGTGAGCTTGCGCAGCGCCTGCGACATGAGCCGTGCCTGAAGACCGGGCAGGGAATCGCCCATTTCGCCTTCGATTTCGGCCTTGGGCGTGAGTGCTGCGACAGAGTCGATGACGATGAGATCGACCGAGCCGCTGCGAACCAGCGCATCGGCGATTTCAAGCGCCTGTTCACCGGTGTCGGGCTGTGAGACCAGCAGGTCGTCAAGGGTGACGCCGAGTTTCGCCGCGTACTGGACATCCAGCGCATGCTCGGCGTCGATGAATGCGCAGGTGCCGCCCAGCTTTTGCATTTCGGCGATGACCTGAAGGGTAAGCGTGGTTTTTCCGGACGACTCAGGCCCGAAAATTTCAATGACCCGGCCGCGCGGCAGGCCGCCAACACCCAACGCGATGTCTAGGCCGAGCGACCCGGTGGAAACCACCTGGATGTCATGCTCGACGCCGGCATCGGCCAGCCGCATGATTGAGCCTTTGCCGAACTGTTTTTCGATTTGGGCCAGCGCGGCGCTTAGCGCTTTGCCGCGGTCGGAGCGTGATTTTGCGTCGTCCATATTGATGACTTTTTCCATGTTGACCTCGTCTGGGCAGGAGAGTGAAAGCTGAAGTGACGAGGATTATTGCACGCAACTACTGTATAAACAATCAGTTCTTTTGGGGTAGTCAGCAGGGCTGTTACGGGGCTTGCGCGGTTCCGACGCCCGTGTCTGCAAAAATCTCAAGTGCCCGGGACAGTGCATACGAGGCGGTTTGCAGCCTGACGGACTGCCGGTCGCCCGCGAAGACCCGCGTTTCAACCACGACCTGCAGCGAGGCGGCCGACTCGGTGTCGGCTTTGCGCCTGACCGCCCAGCCGAAGCACACGGTACCCACAGGCTTTGCCGCGCTGCCTCCGCCAGGCCCTGCGATTCCCGTGACCGCCAACGCGAGCGCGGTCCGGCTGCGTGCGAGCGCACCCTCGGCCATCTGCGCAGCCACCGCTTCGCTCACTGCACCATGCTCGGCAAGCGTCTCCAGTCGCACGCCCAGCAGTTCATGCTTGGACTCATTGCTGTAGGTGACAAAGCCGCGCTCGAACCAGCCGCTCGACCCGGCAAGTTCGGTGAGCGCAGCCGCGATCAACCCACCGGTGCATGACTCGGCGGTGGCCAGCTTCGCGCCGGCTGCTTCAAGCGCCTGCGCCAGGGGGCGCACAGACCCCGCAGTCGTGGTGAGATCGGACAACGAATTCATTCGCGGCTCAAGCGAGGTTAGAGTCAGAGCCCAACGGACCTTACGATCGCAAACACCAGCAGCGTGAAGAAGGCTGCAAGCGCATCGTCAAACATGATGCCAAAGCCACCTTTGAGCCGTGCATCGAAATACCCGATCGGTGGGGGTTTGACGATGTCGAAGAAGCGAAACACCGCAAACGCTGCCAGTTGCGACAGCCAGTCGGTGGGCAGAAACGCCAGCACCAGCCAGAACGCGACCACTTCATCCCAGACAATCGCCGAGTGATCGGCAACACCGACGTCGCGTGCCGCTCGGCCGCAGGCCCAGACGCCGACGAGAAACGCCACCGCAATCACGACCAGCCATTCGTGCACCAACACCCAGTCCTCGAGTGCCACGAACACGCACCAGGCCCACAAGGTGCCCACCGTACCGGGGGCCCTGGGGAACAGACCGCTTCCAAAGCCCAGTGCGATCAGATGCGCTGGCGAAGTGAGCCGAAATCGCGCAAGGTGCGCGGCACGAACCTCGGCTGCGGCAGACGGTTCAGGCGAAATGATCAAACCCTCCACGCTCGAGCACCACAGCCCGGGCGTCAGCACCGGTGATTCGGATACCGGGCTGGTCTGATATCTGCCCAATGCGCGTCACGGCCAGACCGAGCCGGTCCCGCAACGCCTGGATCGCATCGCGCCGGGACGGCTTGGCGGTAAAGAGCAGTTCGTAGTCATCGCCGCCCGACAGGGCGAGCGTCTTGCGCTCGTCCTCGGACAGCGCCGCAAGCGACGCATCAACCGGCACGGCGTTCCAATCAATATGGGCACCAAGCCTTGAGCGATCACAGACATGACCGAGATCGGAGATCAGGCCATCCGACACATCAATCGCAGCATGGGCCAGCGATCTGAGCGCCAGACCCAGGGACAGCCGCGCCTGCGGCCGCTCCATGCGACACCGCGCAGGGTGGGCTTCGGGTAAGGGCCGCCCGGCCAGAGCCTCGCGAACCGCCAGTGCGGCTGCGCCCAGCGATCCGCTGACCCACACGTCGTCGCCCGCCTGAGCGGCATCGCGCCGCAACGCAGCGCCGGGCGGCACCTCGCCAATCGCGGTGATGCTGATGGTGAGCGGCCCGCGGGTCGTGTCCCCGCCGAGCAGTTCGCAGCCCGTGGCTGAAGCAAGCGCCAGCAATCCGGCGGAAAACTCCGCCAGCCAGGCTTCGTCGACCTGCGGCAACGCAAGCGCGAGCGTAAACCCGACGGGCGCTGCGCCCATCGCCGCCAGATCCGACAGGTTCACCGCCAGCGCCTTGTGGCCGATGGATGCAGGGGGCGCATCGGCGAGAAAGTGGCGATCGCACACCAGCATATCGGTGGTGACTGCCAGTGCCGCATGACGGGCTGGCGCAGCAAGCAACGCACAGTCATCACCGATGCCGAGCAGCGCCCGCTTCGCAGGCTGCTCGAAGAAACGCCGGATCAGTTCAAATTCACCGAGCGCCATCGGAGGCGGGTGGCGATATCTCGACCGCGCGAACTTTCAGCGCCACGCGGTCGAGGACACCGTTCACATACTTGTAGCCATCGGTACCACCAAATGTTTTGGCAAGCTCGACCGCCTCGTTGATGACCACCCGATAGGGAATTTCAGGGTGATGCATCAGTTCGAATACACCGAGGAGTAGCACCGCATGCTCGACCGGGCTCAGTTCGGCGACCGGCCGGTCGAGGTGCGGCGTGATGGCTTCATGAAGCAGCGTGTTGGCGCTGATCACGCCATGGAGCAGCGCCTGAAAGTGATCGCGATCAGCCTTGACGAAGCCAGGATTGTCGAACTGCAGATGGGCTTCGATGGTGCCGGGTTCGCTGGCGCTGACCAGCCACTCGTACAGCCCCTGCAGCGCAAGCTCCCGCGAACGCCGGCGGGCGCTTTTGGCTGGCGTACCCCGGCTCGCGGCGGGCTGATTCAATCGCGCCCCCCCTCGAGCGAGAGGAGATCAAAATCGTCGGGCGGGCCGAAGCTGTCCAGCCACTCATCGAGCCGCGCCATTTCGACCGCCACCTGGGCAGCTTCAGCACCCTTGACCGGCGCGCGCACGGCCGCCTGTTCATCGGTGTTGGTGGTCAGCACCGCGTTGGCAACCGGCAGGCCGAACTCGTTGGCAACCGCCTGAATGCCGCGCCCCGACTCGTTGGAAACCAGCTCAAAGTGGTAGGTTTCACCTCGGATGACCGCGCCGAGCGCAATCAGCGCGTCAAACTCGCCGGTGCTCGCCATGCGATGCAGTACGAAAGGAATTTCAAGCGCCCCGGGCACCGTGCAAAGCGAAATGTCCTGCTCTGCAACGCCCAGCCGGATCAGTTCGGCCAGACACGATTCGCGCAGCGCCGTACAAACGGCTTCATTGAAGCGCGACTGCACGATACCGATCCGCAGGCCCTGGCCGTCAAGCTCGGCCTGAAACACTTCAACCGACATTGAATTCCCCCTGGCTGATCGGTACCGCGATATCGGGCTCCGCTTCATGCGCGAACCCGGTGACCTGCAGCGAAAATCCGCCCATGCTGGGCAGCTTCACCGGCCTTGACAGCAGCTTCATTCGGCCAACACCGATGTCGCGCAAGATCTGCGCGCCGATTCCGTAGGAACGCAGGTCCATCTTGGGTCGCTGCGGCACGGCACCCGTCGCCGCGGCCGACACCCCCGAACCGACGATCGCACTGACCAGCGGCGCCCCGGCGTTAGAGCAGTTGAGCAGCACCAGAGCGCCGCAACCAGACGCTGCGATTGCAGCAAGTGCCTTGTGCACCGACCAGGAGTGGCTGCCGCGCTTGGTATCGATCAGATCAATGATGGACGCGAGTTCCTGAACCCGCACCAGCGCATCATTACCCGGCCCGGGCGCGCCGCACACGAGTGCAAGGTGCGCACCGCCCGCGGCCCGGTCGCGATAGGTGAGCATCCGAAATTCGCCATGCACGGTTTGCACCGTCGATTCGCCCATCCGCTCGACTAGCGATTCGTTGGCACTTCGATAACCGATCAGGTCAGCGATGGTGCCGATCTTCAGGCCATGCGTGCGGCCAAATTCAATCAGGTCGGGCAACCGGGCCATCGTGCCGTCATCGTTCATGATCTCGCAGATGACCGAGGCCGGTTGAAGCCCCGCCAGCGCGGCGAGATCACAGCCCGCTTCGGTATGCCCTGCCCGGACCAGAACGCCCCCCTTTTCTGCCCGCAGCGGAAACACATGACCTGGCTGCACCAGATGGTCGGGGCGTGCGTCACGCGCGATGGCCGCCTGGATGGTGCGCGCCCGATCGGCAGCCGAAATGCCAGTGCTGACGCCCTCGGCAGCCTCGATCGAAACAGTGAACTTGGTGCCGTGGCGGGTGCCGTTGCGGGTGACCATCAGCGAAAGGTCAAGCTGTCGGCAACGCTCTTCGGTGAGCGTGAGGCAGATCAGGCCGCGCCCGAAACGCGCCATGAAATTGACCGCTTCCGGCGTGACGAACTCGGCCGCCAGCACCAGATCGCCTTCGTTCTCGCGGTCTTCCTCGTCAACAAGGATGACCATTTTGCCGGCCCGCATGTCGGCAATGATGTCGGTAATGCTGGATAAGGCCATGATTGCCCGATTCTACGCCGCTGGGCCGGACGCGCCGGGCGCGCCGCCCGCTCCGACCGACAACAGACGCTCGCAATACCGCGCGATCAGGTCGATTTCGAGATTGACCCGATCGCCCGGCTTCAGATGTTTGAGCGTGGTGACCGCAATCGTGTGCGGGATCAGATTGATGGCGAAATCGGTGCCCGAGGGCGAGTCATCCACAGTGTTGACCGTGAGACTGACACCGTTGACGGTAATCGACCCTTTGTAGGCCAGATAGCGACCGAGTTCAACCGGTGCACGCACCACCAGCAGCCAGGACTCGCCCACGGCTTCAAAGCGGCGCACCTCGCCAAGGCCATCCACATGCCCTGACACCAGATGTCCGCCCAGGCGATCGGCCAGCCGCAGCGCTTTTTCGAGGTTTACCTCGCCGGGCTGCGACAACCCCACTGTGCGCGCCAGGCTTTCTGCGGACACATCAAAGGACAGCCGGCTGCCCTCGATGCCCACCACCGTCATGCAGGCGCCCTGTATGGCAACTGAATCGCCAATTGACACATCGTCAAGGCCAAGCCCGCCAGCCTCAACCACCAGTCGAACGCCGGTCGTACCCAGAGGCTCGCAACGTTCGATGCGGCCCAGGGCCGCGACAATTCCGGTAAACATGGTCCGATTCCCAGTGACTAGCCGGCGCGCGCCACGCGGGCGAGCAGACGGACATCGTTACCCAAACGATCAACCGCATGCAGGTTGAGCGCAATTCGCTCATCAAGCGAGGCGACCGCATCAAGCTCGAACATCGGTCGACCGCTTCCCAGCAGTGAGGCGGACATATAGAGAAGCAGTTCGTCGACGCAGCCCTCGCGGATCAGCGATGCGTTCAGCTTATGCCCGGCCTCGACATGCACTTCGTTGAATCCGCGCGCAGCAAGCGTGAGCATGAGCGCGGTCAGATCGACTTTGCCCTCGGCATTGGGCAGCTCAAGCACCTCGCAGCCGCGATCACGCAGCTGCGCGGCAACCTCTGCGCGCTCGCGAGCGCATACAACCAGCACATCGCCCCCTTTCAGGATGCGCGCTTCAAGGTCAACTTCGAGACGCGAGTCGACCAGCACCTTAAGCGGCTGGCGGCGCACGCCCTCCAGCCGGGCGGTCAGCTGCGGGTTGTCATCGCGGACAGTGCCAATGCCGGTAAGAATGGCGCAGGCCCGCGCACGCCAGCGATGGCCGTCCTCGCGTGCCGCCTCGCCCGTAATCCACTGACTGCGCCCATCGGGCAGTGCGGTAAAGCCATCCAGGCTCGCGGCAACCTTCATTCGAACCCAGGGAAGTCCGCGCGTCATGCGCGACACAAAACCGGGATTGAGCTCGGTCGCCTGAACGCCCAGCAGCCCGCAGCGCACATCGATGCCGGCGGCTCTGAGCTTGGTCAGGCCCTCGCCATTGACCAGCGGATTCGGGTCTTCCATGGCCGCAATGACGCGCGCAACCTTCGCCTCAATCAGCGAATCGGTGCAGGGCGGCGTGCGACCGTGATGGCTGCAGGGCTCGAGCGTGAGATAGACCGTTGCGCCGCGCGCGCGAGCCCCGGCATGCGCCAGCGCGATCACCTCCGCATGGGGCTCGCCCGCCCGCACATGCCAGCCCTCGCCCACCATCTCGCCATCGCGAACGATCACGCATCCGACGCGCGGGTTCGGCGTGGTCGTGTCCATGCCTCGCGCGGCCAGCTCAATGGCGCGCAGCATCCAGCGGTGGTCATCGGAGGTGAACATCGGAAGCCGGTTGACGCCGGGGTTTGACCCACGGCAGGAACAATTCAGGACCGCGATTATCACCCGAGCGGCGATACCCCCTGTCGGCGACGGCTACGGGGGCTGAACGCGATCGGCCGGAATCGACGCCTGACACTACAATGCGATGCCCGCTCATTTACCGCTTTACGGGATGGTCACGATGACTTCAGACCCCGCTTTCACCGCGTCCAGCATTGGTGGACACATTCTCGCGGACGCCCTGCTTGCGCAGGGGGTCGACACAATTTTTGGCGTGCCGGGCGAAAGCTATCTCGCCGTGCTCGACGGTCTGTGGCGCCATCAAGAGTCGATCCGCTTTGTGATCTGCCGGCAGGAGGGCGGGGCCGCATTCATGGCGGACGCCACCGCCAAACTGACCGGAAAGCCTGGTGTGGTGATGGTCACCCGCGGGCCGGGCGCCACCAATGCATCGATCGGCGTTCATGCCGCGCACCAGGACTCTGTGCCCATGGTGCTGCTGATTGGGCAGGTCGGTACCGACTTCGCCGACCGCGAAGCATTCCAGGAAATGGACTACCGCCGAATGTTTGGGCCGATGGCCAAGTGGGTCGCGCAGATCGAGCGCGCCGATCGTATTCCCGAATACATCGCCCACGCATTTCAGGTGGCCACCAGCGGCCGAATGGGGCCGGTGGTGCTGGCTCTGCCCGAGGACATCCTTGCCAGGCCGGCCAGCGCACGGCCAGCAGCCCGGCACCGACCGGTGCGCGCCTCGGCCTCGCCGGCACAGCTTGCCGAGCTGACACAGCGACTGACGGCAGCAAAGCGGCCGATCGTGCTGCTTGGCGGCACCGGCTGGGACGCCACGGCCTGCGCGGATATTCGGCGCTTCGCCGAGGCAAACCACCTGCCGGTCACGTGCGCGTTTCGCTTTCAAGACCTGTATGACAACCGCCTGCCAAATTATGTGGGCGACGTCGGTATCGGCATCAATCCCAAGCTTGCCGAGCGCGTGCGCCAGTCGGATCTCGTGCTCGTCATCGGCCCCAGGCTGGGCGAAATGACCACCTCGGGCTATAGCCTGTTTGAGGCGCCAAGGCCGGCTCAACCCATCATCCACATTCATGCCGGCGTGGATGAGCTCGGTACGGTGTATCAGGCCGACCTGATGATCGCCTCCGGCATGGCCAACATTGCGGCAGCGCTTGCCGAGATTCGAGTCGATTCGTCAGCGTGGGCGGGTGAGCTTGCTCAGGCTCGCGCCGACTATCAGGCGTGGCAAAGCCGGCCTGCGCTCTATCAGGGCATCGAACCGGATCTGGATCTGTGGCAGGTGATGCGAACACTGTCCACCGTGGCACCCGCCGACACCATCATTACCAATGGCGCGGGCAACTTCGCCACCTGGGCGCATCGTTTCTGGCCCTATGCCGGGCTTCGTACCCAACTTGCCAGCACCTCGGGATCCATGGGCTACGGCGTGCCGGCGGCGGTGGCAGCCAGCATTGTTGCGCCGTCGCGCACCGTGGTGTGCGTGGCCGGTGATGGCGACTTCCTAATGACCGGCCAGGAGCTCGCAACCGCCGTGCAGCACGGCGGCGCGCCGCTGGTCATCGTGTTCAACAACAGCATGTACGGAACAATCCGCATGCACCAGGAACGCGAGTATCCCGAGCGGGTTCATGGCACGCGATTGGTGAATCCCGATTTCGCACGCTACTGCGAGGCGTTCGGCGGCTTCGGCGCCCGCGTTTCACGAACCGCCGAGTTCGAGCCCGCACTTCGGAAGGCGTTTGACTTCATGGCTCGTGAGCGGCGGCCCGCGCTGATTGAACTGACCGTTGATCCGCAGCACATCACGCCGAACCAATCGCTTGAGCGCATTCGAAGCGCAGCCAAGGCTCGTTGATTAACGCCGGCGCGGGCTCACCTCTTCGATCGCATCGGTAAATTCATCGACGTCTTCGAAACTGCGATAGACCGATGCGAACCGGACATAGCCGATCTTGTCGAGTTTTTTAAGCTCACGCATCACCAGCTCACCGACCCGCTCGCTGCCCACCTCGCGCAGGCCCAGGCTCAGCAGCCGTTCCTCGATTCGATGGATGGCCGCATCCACAGCTTCGGCGCTGACCGGGCGCTTGCGCAGTGCGAGCGACATGGAGGCGCGAAGCTTTCGTCGATCGAATTCGGCGCGCATGCCGTTGCGCTTGACCACCGCCGGCAACGCGAGCTCAACGCGCTCATAGGTGGTAAAGCGTTTGTCGCACTGCAGACAGCGACGCCGACGACGGGTGGAGGCACCGTCGTCGGTTTCGCGGGTCTCAACGACCTGCGTATCGGCGTGATCACAGAACGGGCAGCGCATGGTCGCGATCCCGTTCGGTTGCGCTTAGCCGTAAACCGGAAAACGCGCGGTGAGCTCGCCCACCTGCGCGCGTACCCGCGCGATCACGGCCTCGTCAGCCGGCGCATCAAGCACATCGGCAATCAGATGCCCAACCTTGCGCGCCTCATCGGCACCAAAGCCCCGGGTGGTCATGGCGGGTGACCCCAACCGGATGCCGCTGGTTACCATGGGTTTTTCGGGATCATTGGGAATGGCGTTTTTATTGCAGGTGATGTGCGCCAGACCCAGCACCCGCTCGGCCTCTTTGCCGGTGATGCGCTTGGCGCGCAGATCGACCAGCATGAGGTGCGACTCGGTACGGCCGGAAACGATTCGCAGACCGCGCTCGATCAGCGCCTGTGCCAGCGCCGAGGCGTTGATGAGCACCTGCTGCTGATAGTGTTTGAAGCCGGGATCCAGCGCTTCACGAAACGCCACCGCCTTGGCCGCGATCACGTGCATGAGCGGCCCGCCCTGAAGCCCCGGAAACACCGCCGAGTTGATGGCTTTTTCATGCTCGGGCTTCATGAGGATGAAGCCGCCACGCGGTCCGCGAAGGCTCTTGTGCGTGGTGGAGGTGACGATGTCAGCATGCGGCACCGGATTCGGATAAACGCCGCCCGCGATCAGCCCGGAGTAATGCGCCATATCCACCATGAATATCGCGCCAATGTCGCGGGCCACCTCGGCAAACCGCGCCCAATCAATTCGCAGACTGTAAGCCGATGCGCCTGCAATGATGAGCTTGGGGCGGGTTTCGCGTGCTTTCTTCGCCATCGCGTCGTAGTCGATGACTTCATTCGCATCGAGCCCGTACGACACCACGTTGAACCATTTCCCCGACATGTTCAGCGGCATGCCGTGAGTAAGGTGTCCGCCCTCGGCAAGGCTCATTCCCATGATGGTGTCGCCGGGCTTCAGGAACGCGAGGAACACCGCTTCGTTCGCCTGTGCGCCCGAATGCGGTTGAACATTGGCGGCCGCTGCGCCGTACAGCGTCTTCAGGCGATCGATCGCAAGCTGCTCGGCCACATCGACATATTCGCAACCGCCGTAATAGCGGCGACCGGGATAGCCCTCTGCGTACTTGTTGGTGAGCTGGCTGCCCTGTGCAGCCATCACCGCGGGGCTGGTGTAATTCTCGGAAGCGATGAGCTCAATATGCGCTTCCTGGCGCTGGTTTTCGTGACGGATGGCGGTCCAGAGTTCGGGATCGACCTGATCGATTCCGAGAGAGCGGTCAAACACGGGAAACTCCTGCCCACGTAAGGCGGTAAACCCTCATTTTAGCGAAACGGGGAGCGGCCCCAGATGAGAAATATCGCCCCAGTCAATCACATGAAAGCGTTCGCCGTCCCAGCCGATACGGTTAATGGAGGCGTTGTTAAGCTCAAACCGTCGCGGCGCGTCGGGCGCCAGACCCGCTGCGATTCGGTAGATGGAATCAAGCACGCCACCGTGCGTGACCGCGACAATCGTCTGACCCGGATGGCGGGCCGCCAGCCGGTCCATCTGTGCCTGCACCCGTTCACGCAGCGTGAGCAGCGACTCGCCGCCACCCGGCAAGGCGTAATCCGGCACGCGGTCGCGCCAATGCTGGTAGGCCTCCGGATGATCCCGCGACAGCTCGTCGTGGGTTCGTCCTTCAAACACCCCGTAGTGGCGCTCGCGCAGCCCCGGCTCGACCGCAACCGATACACCGATTGCGCGGGCAATCGGCTCGGCGGTCTGACGGGCACGGCGCAGGTCGCTTGCGTAGACAGCGGCAAGCGGCATGCCGGCCAGTCGTTCAGCGGTAAGCCGCGCCTGCGCGAGCCCCTCGGCGTTAAGTTCGATATCGATGCAGCCCTGGAACCGGCGCTCGAGGTTCCAGTCGGTAACGCCGTGCCGGATGAAGATCAGTTCAGTCATGCTCTGCTCAAGGATGGCGCAGCCACAGCGTGACCGGCC
Organism: Betaproteobacteria bacterium; assembly: GCA_016868375.1. Taxonomy (GTDB): domain Bacteria; phylum Pseudomonadota; class Gammaproteobacteria; order Burkholderiales; family Burkholderiaceae_E; genus SYIM01. Next base: position 11,836 of record VGHA01000032.1, read on the forward strand.
CATCGTTTACCAGCGACACCTTCATGTCGGCGCCGAAAACCCCGGTGGCAACCTCGGGATGCGCAGCGCGCGCAAGCGCAACGAACCGGTCAAACAGTCGTCGGCCCTCATCGGGCGCGGCAGCGCCGGTAAAGCTCGGGCGGGTGCCTGAACGGGTATCTGCCGCGAGTGTAAATTGCGGAATAATCAAGAGCCCTCCTGCCGTGTCGACCACACTGCGGTTCATTTTGCCCTGCTCGTCTGCAAAACACCGCAGCTTCAGCAATCGCCCCAGCAGGCGCTCGCAGCCAGCCTCGTCGTCACCCCGTTCAGCGCAGTAAAAAACCAGCAGGCCGGCTTGGATTGCACCCGTGACGTCGCCGTTTACGCGTACGGCAGCTTCCGAGACGCGTTGAATCAGTGCCAGCATGGCGCGCCTGTGCCCGTTACCGCGCGGACGCGCGCACCGGCCCCGGCCCTGGCGCAGGTCTGCTCACTGATGTCAGGCGCCAAGCGTGACTCGCGCAAACCGGCGTTTGCCCACCTGGACCACATAGGTGCCTGCAGCAAGCTTCAGCCCCCGGTCGTCCACCTTGTCGCCGTCCACCCGGACGCCACCCTGCTCGATATTGCGGATTGCCTCAGAGGTGGACGACACCAGTCCCGCCTGTTTCAGCAGCGTGGCGATGGCAAGCGGCGCCCCGCCGAGCGTCACCTCGGCAATGTCATCGGGAATGGCGCCTGCGCGAAATCGCGCTTCAAAGTCGGCCAGCGCCTGCTCTGCTGCAGACGCCGAGTGGAAGCGGGTAACGATTTCCTGGCCCAGCATCACCTTGGCATCCCGCGGGTTTCGGCCCGACGCGCATTCGGCCTTCAGCCGCGCAATCTCATCCAGGCTGCGGAAGGACAGCAGCTCGAAATACCGCCACATCAGCTCGTCGGATATCGACATGAGCTTGCCGAACATGTCGCCCGGCGGCTCGCTGATGCCCACATAGTTGCCCTTGGATTTCGACATCTTGTCGACGCCATCCAGCCCCTCAAGCAGGGGCATGGTCAGGATGCACTGCGGCTCCTGGCCCATTTCCCTTTGCAGCTCGCGGCCGACCAGCAGGTTGAACTTCTGGTCGGTGCCGCCCAGTTCAATGTCGGAACGCAGCGCGACCGAGTCGTAGCCCTGCATGAGCGGGTAAAGAAATTCATGCACTGAAATCGGTACGCCACCCTTGAAGCGGCGCGAGAAGTCGTCGCGCTCCATCATGCGCGCCACCGTGTAACGGGAGGCAAGCTGGATCATGCCCCGAGCACCCAGCGGATCACTCCACTCAGAGTTGTAGCGGATCTCGGTGCGCTCGCGGTCAAGCACCAGGCTTGCCTGATTAAAGTAGGTGCGGGCGTTTTCCTCAATCTGCTCGCGTGTCAGCGGCGGCCGGGTGCTGTTACGGCCAGACGGGTCGCCAATCATCGCGGTGAAGTCGCCAATCAGAAAGATCACCGTATGCCCCAGGTCCTGAAGCTGGCGCATCTTGTTTAGAACCACCGTATGGCCCAGATGAAGGTCGGGCGCAGTCGGGTCAAGACCCAGCTTGATCCGAAGCGGCTGGCCGGTGGCTTCGCTTCGCTGCAGCTTCGCCTGCCACTCTGAGGCCACCAGCAATTCATCGCAGCCACGCCGTGATACCGCAAGTGCCTCAAGCACGCGGTCGCTTGGCGCGGCTGCCGCGACCTCGCTGCCCACCCGTGGCGCTACCGCACCGTCAGTTCGATTCATGAGAGTCCTGGAACGGGGTTCAGATGAGAATTTCACGAAATCCAGAGTTTTCCGGTAGACTTCGCCTCCCGGTTTGCCCGAAAGCCAATCCGAAGGATTCAATTTCCCCGCAGGTTTGGCAGGCAGCCCGCTAGTTTATCTGAGTGCTCGCCCGCCACGACCTCGCCATACCAACGTCGAAAATCTGTGGCTCCGTTGTTCGCTTCAATTCAGATTCAGCCGGTTTGTTCAATGCCAAGTTCGCCAATATCAACCGAGTCAGTTGCCGCTTCGCCGTTATGGCGGGCCGAGCCATTGGTCTGGGCTGATGCGATCGAGGCGGCCGCTGCAGCGTGCGGCGCCGCCGACTGGCTCATGAACGAACAGGCTGCCGCCATCGCCTCCTGCGATGCGGCCACCGCCCTCATCGCGTGCGACTGGGCCACCGCCCTGCCCTGGGCTCCCGAGGTCGAGGCGCCGGTCACTGATCCCGACATGGTTTGCGCGTCCGATTTCGCGCTCACTGTCAGCCCGCTTCTGATCGCTGACAATGCGGCTGAAACCGCCCAACTGGTCATTGAACTGTCCGCCAGTCAAATTGGTACGCACACCGCGCTGCACACCATTGACCTGAATGGGCCGAGCCAGGTTGGCGGAACGGTATCCCCACGCGCCGATGTCGACGCTGAAGACTCCGACGACGATGTTCCGTCGCTCCCCCGGCTCACGTTTCGCAGGTTCGCGGGCGTCGTGGGTGGCCTGCTGGGTCTTGGGGCGGTTGCGGCCGTTGCCGTGGCGCCGGCAACCGACCTTGCCCCGCCATCCGTGCGTTTTGTCGTTGAACCGGTGGCGCTCGCGGCGCCCGCTGCGCCAACTGAAGATCATGTCATCGCGCCCCTTCGGATCAGCCAATCCGAGGTCGTCAACCGGGGTGAAACCGTTTCCAGCCTGCTTTCCCGGCTGGGTGCCAATGATCCGCAGCTGGTTCAATTCATCGGTACCGATCGTGTTGCACGGCGTCTGATGCAACTGCAGCCGGGGCGCACCGTCAGCGCCGAAATCGATGATGTCGGCGTGGTACATCGCCTGCAATACCGTCACGGCAACCTTGAAATCGACGGTAAAGCGCCGCTTCGCATCACGATTGCCCGAGACAACGGGCGCCTGGTCGCCACCGAACAGACCGTTGCGGTAGACCGCGGCATCGAAGCGCGTTTTGCTGAAGTTCGCACGACATTGTTTGCGGCTACCGATTCAGCCGGTATTCCTGATTCGGTTGCAACCCGCGCAGCCGATATTCTCAGCAACAGCATCGACCTTCGCAAAGATCTGCGACGCGGTGCTCGCCTGCGGGTTGTATACGAAACACTGCGCGAAGCCGACAGCCTTGATCTTCCCGTTCCCGGACGGGTCTTGGCCATCGAGCTCGAAAGTGGCTCGCTTCGCCACGAGGCCGTCTGGTTTGAACACGATGACGGCCGCGGCGCCTACTACAACTTTGCCGGGCAAAGTCTGGTTCGTTCGTTCCTCCGCGAGCCTATCCAGTACACGCGAATCACCTCAGGCTTCAGTGGCGCGCGCCTTCATCCCCTATTTCAGGATGTTCGGGCCCACACAGGTACCGATTTCGCTGCACCGGTGGGAACCCGGGTACGCAGCGTCGCCGACGGCGTCGTCGATTTCGCGGGCTACAACGGCGGCTACGGGCGCACCGTCATCATTTCGCATTCGGGCAGAATCACCACGCTCTACGCGCACCTCAACAACTTTGGCGAGGGCATCAGCAAAGGTGCCCGCGTCACGCAAGGCCAGGTCATCGGTACGGTCGGCATGACAGGCTGGACCACCGGGCCCCATCTGCATTATGAATTCCGGGTCGGCGGCAGACACGTTGACCCCATGCGGGTTGCGCTGCCCGAAGGCCGCAAGCTGTCCATGTCTGAGCGCATGCGGTTTGCGCCGCTCGCCGAGGTGTATCGCGAGCACATGGCGCAAATCACCCACTCGGGCAACACCGCCCTCGCGCACGCCAAGTTCGAATAGCGGTATCGCTGGGGTAGTTTTTGCGTGCTCACTCTCGCCGACTCTTTATTGGCTTGATGTCGGGAACCAGCGTCGACGGTGTTGACGCTGTTGTGCTGTCAATTACAACGCATGGCGACGTAGGGTTCCCCACACTTCACACGATTGGAAGCGCCTCCTGCGCGTTTCCTGCCCACCTTCGCGAGCGTATCCAGCTGCTTCAGACCCCTGCGCACGACGAGCTCGAACGCGCGGCCCGCGTGGCCCTTGATTTAGCTCGCCTGTACGCGCGGGCAGCGCATGAAACCATGCAGGCTGCAGGCTGCACAGCCGATCAGATCACGGCAATCGGCGCGCACGGTCAGACCGTTCGTCATCGTCCCACCGACGGCTACACGATTCAGCTGCTCAACGCCGCGCAGCTGGCTGAATCCACCGGCATGGCCGTGGTGCACGACTTTCGCCCCCCTGACATTGCGGCGGGCGGTCAAGGCGCGCCATTGGTTCCAGCGTTTCACGCAGCCGTATTCGGCAGCCCGGAACACACCCGCGCAATCGTCAATATCGGCGGTATCGCCAACATCAGTGTGCTACCCGCAACCCATACAGGAAGCGCCCTGCAGGTGCTCGGCCATGACACCGGGCCTGGCAACACCCTGCTCGATGCGTGGCACGAGCGCCACCAGGGCGGCGCTTTCGATCGCGATGGCGCCTGGGCGGCAAGCGGTACGCCAGATCAGCCGCTACTCGAGAGGATGTTGGCGGATCCCTACTTTGCGAGACGCGCCCCCAAGAGCACGGGCCGTGACGAGTTCAACCTGAGCTGGGTGGACAGCACCCTTGAGCATTACCAGAGCGCCACACAACGCCTGCTGTCAGCCGCTGATATTCAGGCCACCCTGTCTGAGCTATCGGCCCATACCATTGCTCAAGCCTGCCAAGAGGCCAATGCATCGCAGGTATTTCTATGTGGGGGTGGCGTCTTTAACGCCGACCTGGTGGGCCGAATTCGATCCCGGCTGCCAGGGTGCAACCTAAGGACCACGGACGCCATTGGTATTGAGCCCATGGCGGTCGAGGCCGCGGCCTTCGCCTGGTTGGCTGCAAGAAGACTTGATGGCCTGCCTGGAAACCTGCCGGCGGTAACGGGTGCGTCGGCCAGCCGCGTGCTGGGGTCAATTACCGACCCGCTGGGTCGGCTTGCGCCACATCGATAGCGCGCTGGCTACCGGCGGCGCAAACCGCCTTGATCATCAGACCGAGAAGGACGAACCACACCCGCAGGTGGTGGTTGCATTCGGGTTCTTGATCACGAATTGCGAGCCTTCGAGATCATCTTTGTAATCAATTTCTGCGCCGACCAGATACTGATAGCTCATGGCATCAATGAGCAACTGCACACCGTTTCTTTCCATCACGGTGTCGTCGTCATTGGTTTCCTCGTCAAACGTGAATCCGTATTGGAATCCGGAGCAACCGCCCCCCTGGACAAACACGCGCAGCTTGAGCGAGGGGTTGCCTTCCTCGTCGATCAGTTGCTTGACCTTGCTTGCAGCGCTTTCGGTAAAGATAAGCGGCGCTGGCATTTCGGCGACGGCATTCATGCGTTTTTCTCCCTAGACAATCAATCGGAGTGTAGCTCAGGGCAAGATAGGAATCTGCGTCAATCCCATTTCTTCGGGGAGGCCAAACATCAGGTTCATCGCCTGCACTGCCTGACCCGACGCACCTTTGACCAAATTATCCTCCACCACCAGCACCATCAGCAGATCGCTGTCTGGCGGCCGATGGACGGCGATACGCGCCATGTTCGAGGCACGCACCGAGCGCGTGTCGGGCGTGGACCCCGCAGGCATCACGTCAACGAACCGCTCTGAAGCAAATCGCGCCTCATACAGCGCCTGCAGATCGGTGGCCAGGCCTGCGGGTGTCAGCCTTGCATAAATGGTGGAGTGAATGCCACGAATCATGGGAACCAGATGCGGGGTAAACACCAGATTGACCGGACGGCCCGCGATCGCACACAGCCCCTGACGAATCTCAGGCCAATGCCGATGGCCGCTGACACCGTAGGCTTTGAAGTTATCCGAGGCCTCAGCGAGCAGCGTGTGTACCTCGGCCTTGCGGCCCCCCCCCGATACACCTGACTTGCAGTCAGCGATGATGCTCAGGGGATCAACGAGCGGGTCAGCGTGCGCGGTTGAAGGCTCCAGAACAGGCATCAGCCCCAGCTGCACCGAGGTCGGATAGCAGCCGGGCATGCCCACCACCCGCGCCGACCGGATGGCCGCTCGATTGACTTCCGGAAGCCCGTAAACCGCCTCTGCCAGAATGTCAGGACAGCTGTGCGGCATCTTGTACCAGCGCTCGAACTCAGCCGTGTCTCTCAGTCTGAAGTCTGCCGCCAGATCGATGAGCCGCACACCCGCTGCCAGCAGTTCGGGCGCCTGCGCCATCGCCACACCGTGCGGGGTTGCAAAGAACACGACGTCGCAGTCGGTGAGAGGCGCCTTCGCTGGCTCGCTGAATGCAATGGACACATGACCGCGCAGCGACGGAAACATCTCGGCGACCGCCATGCCGTCTTCCTTGCGGGAGGTGATCGCGAGAAGGTCAACCTGCGGATGCTGCGCAAGCAGTCTGAGCAATTCGACCCCGGTGTATCCGGTGCCGCCAACAATGCCAACCTTGATCATGTCTGATGCTCCCGAGGGCAAACTGCGAAGCCGCCTGCACGCGGCCCGCAGCGCACGAAAAAAAGCCGCCTTCGCAGAGGCGGCTTTGTGCGGCAGCGATGAAGTGCCGAACCGGGGCGCCTCGCGCCCCCACGCGGATCAGCGCTTGGAGAACTGCTTGCGGCGACGCGCCTTGTGCAGACCGACCTTTTTACGCTCAACCTCACGCGCATCGCGCGTGACCAGACCCGCAGCCGACAGTTGGGGCTTGAGGGCCGCGTCGTAGTCGATGAGTGCCCGGGTGATGCCGTGACGAACCGCACCTGCCTGGCCGGTTTCGCCGCCACCATGGACGTTGACCTTGACATCGAACAGGCCCATGTTTTGGGTAAGTTCGAGCGGCTGACGAACCACCATGCGGCCGGTTTCGCGAGCGAAGTACTGGTCAAGCGGACGGCCGTTAACCACCACCTTGCCGGTGCCCCGCTTTAGGAAGACGCGAGCAACGGATGTTTTGCGACGGCCAGTGCCGTAGTAATAATCGCCGATCATCGTTAGATCTCCAGGGCCTTCGGTTGCTGGGCAGTGTGCGGATGCGTGCCCTCTGCGTAGACCTTCATTTTCTTGATCATTGCGTAGCCGAGCGGGCCTTTAGGCAACATGCCCTTCACAGCCTTCTCGAGCGCGCGGCCCGGGAAGCGGCTTTGCATGTTCCCGAAAGACGTTTCGGTGATTCCGCCCGGGTACCCGCTGTGGCGGAAATAACGCTTGCCTTCAGCTTTGTTGCCGGTAACGCGAATACGCGCTGCGTTGACCACAACAATGAAATCGCCGGTATCAACGTGCGGGGTAAATTCGGGTTTGTGCTTGCCACGAAGCCGACGCGCAAGTTCGGCAGCAAGACGGCCGAGCACCTTGTCGGTTGCATCAACAACAAACCAGTCGCGCTTGACTTCGTGCGGCTTGGCGGAAAAAGTTTTCATAAATCTGCTCTGGCAGGGTTCGCCCGCGTCTCTGACACCTGCAGCGTTGAACCACGCTAAAACCTAGGCGCTTTTCGCGGAAAGCCTTCAAGTATATCAACGTCAGGGGGGCGGCGTCAAAACCAAGGTGTTAGCGCCGCCACCCCGCCAGCCGACATACCCAGGCTTGGCTTCTAGGCGCCCGCCATGCTGATTCTGGATAGCAACACCATCAGCTACTACTTTCGAGGCGATCCGCAGGTCGTCCCAAAGTTGCAGGCGTTACGGCCGGTCGATCTGGGCGTCCCGGCAGTGGTTGAGTACGAGCTGCGATACGCCCTGTTGCGCTTGCCCCCAGCAGCCGCGGCGCCCCGCCTGGCAGCCCTTGAGCAGTTCCTGAGACCTGTCTCGATATTGCCGTTCGATCGTCAGTGCGCAGCGCAGGCTGCCCAGTTGCGCGTCGCGTTGGAGTCAGCGGGAACACCCATCGGTGCTCACGACACCATGATCGCTGCCACCGCGTTGCGCCACCAGGCAACCTTGGTTACCCGCAACGTCCGAGAATTTGCACAGGTGCCCGCGCTTCAGTGGGTGAACTGGCACGGGTGACGCCGCACAGGCAAAAAAAACCCGACCCTTTGGGGGCCGGGTTGAATCCACCTTTTGGAGGAGGGTGGAGGAGACATCGAGAGATCGGATAACCGATCAACGGAACAGAGTTTACGCGAAACGCGTTGTGCAACGCAAGAGCGGCCATTGTCAAAATGGTGATATCCGACACACCCACACAAAGGCCGTTGCAGAACTGCAACAAAACTCTATAACTTCATGATTTTTATCAAAGCGAAGCCGTGAGTTCGGGGGATTCGTTGCCATTTTGCGGCCCAAACCCCCAAAGAGATTTAGGCCTGACAGCGTAGTTTCCGGCAAATATTGCGCAGCGCAACATCGAGCAGGCAAGCCGCCCAAGGGTCGGCTGGCCCGTGAATCGGCGTAAAGTCATTCCCGTCGCCCTGCTTCGGGCCCAACCCCACCAAACGGAGCAAAGTGATGAAGACAAGCGTCAGTTGGACCGGCCCCGGCGGCATGAGTTTTGTGGCCGAAACGGGTAGCGGGCATGCTGTGCTCATGGATGGCGCCGTCGAAGGTGGCGGCCGCAACCTGGCGCCTCGTCCCATGGAAATGGTGCTGCTCGGCACCGGCGGCTGCACGGCCTACGACGTGGTCGCCATCCTGAAAAAAAGCGGCCTTGACGTGCGCGGCTGCGAAGTGCGTCTGGAAGCAGTCAGGGCCGAAACAGACCCCAAGGTGTTCACCCGTATCCACTTCCATTTTGTGGTGAGCGGCAAGGGCGTAAAAACCAATATTGTTGAGCGAGCCATCAAGCTGTCACACGACAAATACTGCTCAGCCTCGGCCATGCTGGCGCATACCGCTGAGATCAGCACCAGTTGGGAAGTGATCGAAGACTAGCCCGTCGCTCGAAACGCGCAGGCAGGCTCAGATCCGATGCGCCACCGCCGTCATGACCTTCGCGGTGACGCGCATGCCCTGCCGCACGACTGTTGGCAACTCGGCACCGCCCAGGTCGCGGGCGCGGCGGGCATGAGTCATTTCATCGCGTTGCATGGCCTCCACAATTTGCCTGGACCGCGAATCAGCCGGCGGAAGCTGCTCCAGATGTGAGCCCAGGTGGGCTTCCACCTGACGTTCGGTCTCCGCCATAAACCCGAGGCTCCAGCGATCGCCGGCCCGGCCCGCAGCCAGCCCCATCGCAAGCGACCCCGCATACCAAAGTGGATTCAAAAGCGACGGCGAGGCGCCCAGTTCGTCCAGTCGCACCCGCGTCCAGGCCAGGTGATCCAACTCTTCGCGCGCGGCATGCAGAAACGCTTCCCGCAGACGCGGGTCTGACGCACTGGCTGCCTGGCCTTCATAGAGCGCCTGCGCGCAGATTTCACCCACATGGTTCACGCGCATCAACGCGCCCGAAAGCCGTCGCTCGGATTCATTGAGCTCGACCTCATGCGCCGGCGAGGCGCCGGGCGTAGGCCGACCCGCAGGCACTGAGTCAGTAAGCGTGGCAAGCGCGCGACACGCCCCTGAGAGAAGGCTGTCCAGCACTGAAAAGCGGCGAAGCGAGTCCATAGTGCAAAGTTTCCGTTAGCCCGGGCGTACCAGCCCACTGTACACAACGCATCGCGCTATTAAACCACCCCACTGCAGCGGGTCAAGCGGAAACCTCTGCGGGCGGTGCCGCCGCAAGGTGTTGCACAACCGCAACGCCCGTACCCTTAAACAGCTGCTTTTCTTTGCGCCCCCCGCCGGGCTCTGTTCAAATACCAAATAACTTCCCGTCAGGAGGTTGGCACGGGTGCCGTCGGTTCAAGCCAGCGTCCCCGAGGTCTAAAAAGACGTGTACAACTCTTCAAGAGGCATGCAATGAAAAAATCACTTATCGCGCTGGCAGTGCTCGGCACTTCCTTCGCAGCGTCCGCCCAAGTGACCCTGAGTGGTCGTGGGGTACTAGAAGTCGGTCAATGGCAGGCCACCGGCGCCACCGCCGGCCCAGCAGCAGATTTTCGTGCTCGTACCCGCGTGGTCGACGTCGGCTCGCGCGTCGCCCTCAGCGTCAACGAAGATCTGGGCGGCGGTCTGCGTGCCTTCGTGATGTGCGAAACCGGCATCAACATCGATAACGGGAGCTCCACCGGCCAGGCCAACACCAACAACGCCAACACCACCTCCTGGTGCTCGCGCGAAGGTCACGTCGGCATCGGTAACCGTACCGTCGAAATCCGTGGTGGCCGCCAAAACGTGTGGTGGACCCAGGGCCCGCTCAACGTCATCGGTGCCCGTTGGAGCGCTGGAGATGCGATCACCGACCTGTTGACCGGGGGTGTTGGGCAATACACCGTCCGCGGTGAAAACATGATCCTGCTCCAGGCTGGCCCTGGCACTGGCGCGTTCGCAGGTTCGCAAGCGTACATGGGCTTCATGGGCGCCAGCGGGCACCTCAACCCCGCATCGCCCATCGGCGCCGGTCAGGACAACGGCGAGGCCGTTGGTCCGAACAACAGCGCGAAGGGAAAATATCAGGGCTTAAAGGTTGCCTATTCGCAGGGCGCGCTGATGGGTTCGTTTGACATGCAAACGTCGGACACTGGCATTCAGACCCCCGCTACCGCCGTGACAGGCTCCAGAACTGAGCGCTCCGCCTGGAAACTCGGCGCAGGTTATCGCTTTTCTGGCACCAAGTCCCCAAACACGATCTCGATTCAGTATGTCGAGCGTGAGCGTACCGTTACGACAGCCGCTGGGGCAGCCACCAAGGGCGAAGAGAACGTGGTCGCCCTGGTTGGTCTCTACCGATTGAAGGGCGGCTGGCAGCTGAACGGTTCCTACGGCCGTGCATCGGATCGTAAGGACAACAACGTTACTGTTGCCAATTCGGGCGCCACGTCCTACGGCCTCGGCGTCGTCAAGGTTCTCAGCAACCGTACGCATGCTCAGTTTCAATATCGCGTCGTCGAGAACAAGGCAGCCGGTGGCTACGGTCTGAACGGCGGTAATTACTCAGGTGGCGCTGCAGCAGCTGGCGCCGACAGCAGGGCCTGGGGCCTTGGCGTCACACATCTGTTCTGATCGACTTCAGCGTAAACTGAGTCTCGCTTGAACGAAGCCGCCCTGTTCGCAGGGCGGCTTTTTTTCGCCCGCGACATCCGTTCGGGCCCACAAGACCTTCAAGTCTGAATCATTCAGGCTTAAACTTTCCCGCGATGATGAACAAGCGGGAAGACACCAGGGCGCTCTCGGCGCCGCTGGACCAGGAAAGCCGGGTGGTGGCGCGCGACCATACCGCGCTCAAGCTCTGGCTTCGTCTGCTGACCTGTACCACGCTCATTGAGGCCTCGGTCAGCCAGCGTCTTCGGCGCGGCTTCGGCTCCACCCTGCCCCGCTTCGATCTGCTTGCCCAGCTTGACCGCGCCCCGATGGGCTTGCGCATGAGCGAGCTGTCTCGCCGGCTCATGGTGACGGGCGGCAATATCACCGGGATCGCGGACCAGCTTGAGCATGAAGGCCTGCTGGTGAGAGAGGCCGTGCCCGGCGATCGCCGCGCAATCCGCCTCAAGCTCACGCCTGAGGGAAAAGCGCAATTCGCCGACATGGCAACAGAACATGAAACCTGGGTCGTGGCATTGCTGTCCTCGCTTAGCCAGTCGGAGCAACGGTCGCTTCGAGACTTGCTCGGCAAACTGAAAGCAGGTCTGCACGCAGAGGGCGCGTCTACTGGCGCCGCCACAGCTTCAACGCACGCCGCGCCCTCACCTGATTCCCGTCCGAACCGTTCCGGAGACTGACATGCCTCGTTCGGCTCATGTCGACACCTTTGCACGTGACAATCTGCCACCGCGTTCGCAGTGGCCAGACTTTCTCGAGTCGCCCGATACGCGCTATCCCGCACGAATGAATGCCGCGGTCGAACTGCTCGATGCGATGATCGCCAAGGGACACGGCGACTCGATTGCCCTCATCAATGACCAGGGGCGTTGCACTTGGCGGCAGCTGGGTGCTCAGGTCGATCGAATCGCCCACGCACTCACCGGCCCGATGGGTCTGGTGCCGGGCAACCGTGTGCTGCTTCGGGGCGGCAACAATCCGATGATGGCGGCCTGCTGGCTTGCCACGGTCAAGGCGGGGCTTATCGCCGTGGCAACGATGCCGCTGCTGCGCGCAGCGGAACTGAAGCAGATCGCAGAGAAGGCGCAGATCGATGCGGTGCTCTGCGACCTGAAGCTTCGCGAAGAGATCGACGTGGGTGCGCGAGACTGCGCGCGGCTGCAGGGGGCGCGGTTTTTCAACGATGGCAGCGGTGCGTCCGATGCGCTTGAAACGTATTTTCCCAAGGCTGATTCACCGTTTACTGCCTGCAACACGGCGTCTGACGATGTGGCGCTGATTGCTTTCACTTCGGGCACCACGGGTCAGCCCAAGGGCACGATGCATTTCCACCGCGACGTGATCGCGATGTGCGATCTGTTCCCACGCCATGTGCTCAAGCCCCGCGCAACCGATGTTTTCTGCGGCACACCGCCCCTTGCGTTCACGTTTGGGCTGGGCGGCATGCTGTGCTTTCCGATGCGGGTGGGCGCAGCCACGCTGGTGCTCGAGGGGCTGACGCCTGAGAAGCTCCTTGCTGCCATCGAACGTCACCGCGCCACGGTCGTGTTTACCGCGCCAACGTTCTACCGGCAGATGGCGCCGCTCCTTGGCCGGTTCGATCTGAAGTCACTGCGCGCAAGCGTGTCCGCAGGGGAGGCCTTACCCGACGCCACACGCCAGCTTTGGAAAGCGGCAAGCGGCCTGGAAATGATTGACGGCATCGGCTCCACCGAGATGATTCATATCTTCATCTCGTCGGCCGGCTCTCAGGTAAGGCCAGGCGCAATCGGCAAGGTGGTGTCGGGTTATGAGGCGCGCATCGTCGACGAGAACATGAACACGCTGCCCCCCAATACCGTGGGCAAGCTTGCGGTGCGCGGCCCCACGGGCTGCCGTTATCTGGCCGACCCGCGGCAGGCGCAGTATGTGCGCGATGGCTGGAATCTGCCTGGCGACACGTTCATGGTCGATGAAGACGGCTATTTTCATTACCAGGCGCGCTCGGACGACATGATCATTTCGGCTGGCTACAACATTGCCGGCCCGGAAGTCGAGGCCGTGCTGCTGGCCCATGAGGCCGTGGCCGAGTGCGGCGTGGTGGGTGCGCCCGATGCCGAGCGCGGCCAGATTGTGCGCGCCTTTGTGGTGGCGCGGCCGGGCATGATCGCGCGTCATGGCGGCGAGCAGGCGCTGGCTCGCGTGTTGCAGGACTACGTGAAAGCCACGATCGCCCCTTACAAATATCCACGGTCGATCGTATTTCGCGATAGCCTGCCGCGCACGGAAACCGGCAAGCTGCAGCGGTTCAGGTTGAGGCAGGAATAGGGGCGCCGTAGACAATGGAGGCGTGTTTGTAAATAATAAGAAACATGCCGCGCAAAATTTCCATCCGCTCGCCGCGATCCGATAGCGCTATCGCTGCCATGGGACAGTCGATCCGCCAACGCCGGCTCGCGCTCGGAGTAAGCGCCACGAGCCTTGCCCAGGCGGCAGGCCTGTCGCGGGTCACCTTGCATCGGTTGGAACAGGGACATCCGTCCGTGACGCTTGGAGCCTGCCTCGAGGTGCTCACCGCGCTCAACCTTCAGGTGTCGGTGGCGCCGCTCACCGGTCCTGAAGCAGCTCCGGAGAGGCCGCCTCGGCAAACGGGGGCACCCGACATGATCCCGCTTGCGGACTATCCTCAATTGCGCGAATTGGCCTGGCATGTCCAAGGACTTGATTGCCTTACCGCCAATGAGGCTGCCGGGATTTACCGCCGCAACGAGCGTCACATTGACCCGGGCAGACTCACCGAGCGCGAGCGGGATCTGATCCGCATGCTGACCGGCGCGTAGTCCGCGAAATCGCCATGTTCACGCGCGAACGCCATCGACAGATTGCGGTCCTTTTCGGCACGATAGACACCTATAAATGTAGTTTTATCAATATTAGCAATTCATTTATAGTGTTTCAATGAAACGCAGCGCCTCGCCCCCTCTACCGGTCTCACGCTGCCTTGCGCGGCTTGGTGAGGGTATTTCCCTGGCACGCCGTCGCCGTCATCTTACGCAGCAGGATCTGGCCGCCAGGATCGGATCATCGGCCAATACCGTTCGTCGGATGGAGGCGGGGCACCCAGGCATCGCAATGGTTCTTTTCGCGCGAGCACTACAGGTCTTCGGCGAGCTCGACAAACTCGAGCAGCTCCTCGAAACGTCCCAGGATACCGTGGGGCTCGTCCTGATGGACGCACAGCTGCCGCAACGCATCCGGAAGTCTCGCCGCACGCCCGAGTCTGGAGGTTTTTGATGTTGACCCGGTCCATGCCGCGCGCAGGCTTTAGCAGGGTGGAGGTCAACGTATGCCTCGGTCGCGGAGCGGCGCCGCTGGGTAGGCTTGTATTCGTCAAGGACGGGCAGCGTGAGTTTTCGCAGTTCGCCTACAGCAGGGACTGGCTGTCAGATGCCAGTTACTTCGATATCTCGCCTGACCTGAGCCGTCAGCCCGGCTACCAGCTTCGAAAACCGCCCACCAGAAACGACCCCTGCTTCTTTCTCGCACTGGCTGACACCGCGCCGGACGCCTGGGGCCGTCGAGTGATTGCCCGAGCTCATGCGAAGGCGCGTGCTACCAATGCAGCGCTCGCACCACTGACTGAAATCGACTATCTCGCTGCGGTTGACGACTTCAGTCGCGTAGGAGCGATCCGCATTCAGGACTCGCAAGGGCACTACCTGCGAACGGTCGCAGACGGCGAACGCTCAACGCCCACCCTCCTCGAACTCGAAAGCATCCTGCTCGCCTCGCATGCAGTAGAGCTCAGCCAGGAGACCGCAGAGGATCTCGCTTATCTCCAGGGAAAAGCGACCTCACTGGGTGGGATGCGCCCGAAGTGCAGCATCGTTGACATGAATGGCGCCTTATCCCTCGGAAAATTTCCCAGCATGACCGACGAACGTTCGGTGACGCGCGGGGAAGTACTCGCACTCCGTCTCGCCAGATTGGCGGGCATCAAGAGTGCTGAGGCGCGGGTCACGATGGTTCAAGGTCAACCCGTTGCCATCATTCGGAGGTTTGATCGAACCCCTGAATACAACCGAATTCCCTACCTGTCAGGCGCAACGCTTTTGCAAGCCCAGCGAGACGATGAACACTCGTATACCGAAATCGTCGATGTCATGCGCTCCATGTGCGAAGACTTCGTTGCCGATGCAAGGCAGCTGTGGCGCCGGCTTGTCTTCAATCATCTGATCAACAACGTCGATGATCACCTGCAGAACCTTGGGTTTCTGTACAGCGCCAACAACCAATGGAGGCTATCGCCTGCGTTCGATCTGAACCCCTTCCCGGACAAGAGCCGGGAATCAAAAACCTGGCTGAGCGAAGACACCGGCCCGATCACTTCGGTTCAGCAACTGCTCGATCAGGCATTCCGGTTTGAGCTCGATCAAGACGACGCCAAGTCCGTTCTTGCGGAGGTCAGCGCTGCCGTGTCACGCTGGGAAGAGGTGGGGATCACGCACGAGGTCGGGCTATCGGGACGCGAGCTGAGCGACTTCAGACCCGCCTTTCAGCTTTCGCGATAGGCGGATGCTCGCCGAAATCATCTTCGCGCAGCATCGATCAAACCCCCACCGTCGCGAAAAAGCCAGCCGGGTCGTCTGAGAACTGCGGGAAATTGTCCGGCGTAATCACAACCCGTCTCGCGCTGGGTGCCCGATCGCAGAACGCATCGAGCCCGCGCGTGGATTTTTTGCGCCCCGATTTCACTTCGATCGCGTACAGACGATCGCGATAGCGGTAGACGAAATCAACCTCGTTGTCGCGCTCGCGCCAGTAGGTCAGGTCGCCCGGCTGCTGCCTGAGTTCGGCGCCCACGGCAAGCTCGAATGCTCGACCGCGTCGTTGGGCATCAGTCATATCCGTCAGGCCTGTGGCCATGCTGTGCAGGGCCGGACAAGCCGGCAGGATCTTGGGGCTGGACGCGCGCGACAGCCATGCTTTCGCAGAGTATTTCTGCAGCGCATGGAGCAGAAACGCGGCCTCGTAAAGTTCAATGTAATGCTTGATGAGGTCGGTGTTGCCGCGGTCCTGAAGCTGGCCCAGCAGCTTGGTGTAGCTGATTTCCTGAGCCGGGTAGGCGCACAGCAACTCGAAGGCCTGGCGGAACAATGCAGGATTCGTGACCCTTCGATTTTGAAGCAGGTCTTTGCTGATCACCGCCTCGACGATGGCGTCTTTCATGTAGGCGTACCAGCGGTCGGGTTCCTCTTCGAGCGCAACAGCACCGGGATACCCGCCGAAGGCCAGATAGCGCTCAAGGTCATAGCCAAAAGCGGCATGAAGTTCGGAGAACGTCCAATGGTGCACGCGCAGCAATTCGAACCGGCCGGCGAGACTCTCGCTTGCACTCAATGCCAGTCTCAGCGCGCTCGAGCCAAGAAGCAGCACTCGAAGCGGCATCCTTCGGCCATCCCACAAACCCTTCAGCGTCTCAGACCAATTGGGTACTTTCTGGATCTCGTCGATGACCAGGAGAGCGCCCTCCCCCAGCATCAGCGCCTGCTGCCAATGGCGCAGCAACCAGCTGCGATCACTGACCAGAACATCGTCGGCGTTCGCGTAGTGGCAAGGGAAACGGTTCTGCGCGATCAGCTGCCGAACGCCCGTGGTTTTCCCGACCTGCCGAGGACCGGCAAGCACCTGCATAAACGCGGGCGGGCGACTGAAACGCCGCGCCAACTCGCTGACGAAAGCACGCTGAAAGTGTGATGTCACGGTGCCGAACCAAAACGCTAGGCCTCTATTCTATAATTAATAGGCTAGTCTAGTAATTTGTATCGCCACACTACACCGAGCTTCAATCCCAATACACCCAGGATCCGGTTGACGGTCTGCACAGTGCCCTCACTGCGACCCTGCTCAATGTCGCGTACAGCACGAAGCGATACGCCGGATAGTCGCGCAAGCTCGTCGCTGGTAATCAGCGAATGGCGCTTGAGATGGCGAATCGCGTCGCGAAGACTCCACTCGGGGTGTGCGAGCACATCGTCGATGGCCTGCTGCCTCAGCGCCACCTGTTCGTCGGATGGCATTGATCGCCGGCGTCGATCCATGAAGCGCGCTTAACCAGTCCGCCCCGAGACGCTGCTCAACGCCTCGAGTGAATCCACTGCCAACCGGATGCGCGGCGCGATCATCGCTTTCAGATCTGGCTCGATGCCCATCGATTCCGCGCGCTCGGCAATAACGCGAAGCGTTGGCGCCAGAGCGACAAGCGAACGGACCATCTCGTGCGGGTCAATCGCGTCCTTGCGGTTAACGCCGCGGATCTCCCGATCGGCATCGCAGAGCGACTCGATAACGCGCATCCAGTTCGGCGCCCCGCCATCATTACCCTGCCAGCGCATGCAACGGGCAACGCCGTCGGGATGAAGCACCATGGGCGCGAAATCGAAAACCGGCGCCAGCGACACATTTCCGCTGAAGTCACGCAGGATGGCGGTGTTTCGAGCGTGGTTATCGGTGTTGCCCAGTGCCAGATTGGCAATGTCCCGCCGCAGATATTCGAGAATCTCGCCTTGCGGATCGCTGCAATGGTCAAGCAGTTGTCGGCAGGCAACGTCGTGGCTTGGGGCTGGCGAAAAGCCCGCCTCGTCAGTGAGCGAAGCAAGGCTCTCCTGCCCCAGGCGAATCAGTTCGCCCGTCGGACCTCGAACACGGTCGAACCGCTTGATGAATAGCGCACGACCCTGCAGCGCCAGTGAGGCATGAACACGCAGCCCGAGCATTCGCGCAAGCTCCATGTAAACGCGCTCATGTCGCAGGATTGAGCCAAAACGCTCGTCATGCGCCCAACCGAACTTGACGATGTAATGCGTGCGCGCCTGGTCATCGCTCAACGCGTGGTCAAGGTAAAGCAGTCCGTCATCGGCCTGCGTCAATTGAAGCTTGGGCCACTCGCCCTGTAGACCTGAAGCCCCGGCGACTGACACACCGTGCGCCGCCAGGTGGTCGCTAAAGTCATCGCCTCGCAACGCGACTTCTTCAACGCTGAAACCGCGATGCTGTGCTGGCTGCGCATTCATTCTTTCCGCAGCCTCGCGAACCCGCAGATTGCCGACCGGATTACCGGCGCCGTTCAAAAGGAGTGGCCAGTCGGCCTCTGGGCCTGCCCGCTCAGAGAACCCCAACGCCACAAGAAGTTGCCTACGCCCGACCCCCTGGGGAAGGCAATCGATCAGAAAAACCGGCCAGTGATCGGCGACATGATCGTCCAGCCCTACGGGCAGGCGGCACGATAATGCGCAGGCATCGGCGCGTTCCAGGTGGTCGATTGCCCAGTCGGGAACATACCCAGTGCGAAACGCCGTGCGCCATCCGGCGCCCGAATCGCTGCGAAGCCGCACCACCGCAGCATCCCGCCATCGACCGCCGGCATGAAGCTGAATCGTGCATTGAGCAGTCATTTCGGCAAAAATCCAGACAGATTAAACGCGATTATCCCGGTTTCTATCTGGATTTCTGCCACTTTCTCAAGCGGCCTCGCGCAAGGCCCGGCGCAGAATCTTGCCCACGTTCGTTTTGGGAAGCTCGTTACGGAACTCAACCTGTCGCGGTCGTTTGTAGCCCGTCAGTTGCTCCGCGCAGAATTCCATCAAAGCCTGCTCGGTGAGTGCGGGGTCTTTCCGAACCACAAACAGCTTGACCGTCTCGCCGGTTTTTTCATCGGGCACGCCCACGGCCGCGACCTCAAGAACCCCGGGGTGCATCGCCGCCACCTGCTCGACTTCGTTCGGATACACATTGAAACCCGAGACCAGGATCATGTCTTTCTTGCGATCAACGATGCGCACGAAGCCGCGTTCGTCGGTTACCCCGATATCGCCGGTTCGAAAGAAGCCATCCGACGTAAAGACGCGCGCAGTTTCATCGGGTCGCTGCCAGTAGCCCGTCATGACCTGCGGTCCGCGAATCGCGATTTCACCGCGCTCGCCGATTGCGACAGGTTGGCCATCGTCGTCGAGCATGACCACCTCGGTGGAGGGCAGCGGCAATCCAATCGTGCCCGAATACGCATCGGTATCGGTGGGATTGCAGGTGGCCGATGGCGAGGTTTCGGACAGGCCATAGCCTTCGCAGATTGGGCAGCCCGTGAGCGCGAGCCACTTCTCAGCGGTAGCCGCCTGCACCGCCATGCCGCCGCCGTTGCTGACCACCAGTCCGGAAAAATCGAGCTGTCGGAACCCTTCGTGGTTGACCAGCGCGTTATAGAGCGTGTTCACCGCAGGGAAGATGTTGACCCGATGCGGACGAATCTCTTTGACAAGCGCATCCAGATCGCGCGGGTTGGGTATCAGCAGGTTTTTTGCGCCAATACGCATGCCCAGCAGCGCGCAGATCGTGAAGGCAAAGATGTGATAAAGGGGCAGCGCACACACCACCGTGATGGGTTCGCCCGCCGGAAGCGGCCGCTTGGGATTATTGACGGCGGGCTGAATCCAGGCTTCGGACTGCAGCAGATTGGCGATCAGGTTGCGATGCGATAACGCCGCACCTTTAGATACGCCGGTGGTGCCGCCCGTGTACTGCAGCACGGCCAGGTCGTCATGGCCCAGTTGCACGGGCGCGAGCGCGAGGCTCTGGCCGTGCCTGACCACCTCACGAAACGACAGCGCCTCGGGCAGATCCCAGGCTGGCACCATTTTCTTGACGTGCTTCACCACCGCATTGACGAGCATGCCCTTGATGCCACCCAACAGATCGCCCATACCGGTCACGACCACCTTCTCAACCGAGGTGTTCGCCACCACCTGCTGCAGCACGTGTGCAAAATTTTCCAGAATGACGATGGCGCGCGCACCCGAGTCTTTGAGCTGATGCTCAAGCTCACGCGCGGTGTAAAGCGGGTTCACATTGACGATGACCATGCCGGCGCGCAGCACCCCGGCAAGCGCCACCGGATACTGAAGCACGTTGGGCATCATCAGCGCGACGCGATCACCTCGGCGCAAGCCCGTGGACTGCAGCCAGGCCGCAAACGCGAGCGATCGCGCATCGAGCTCGGCAAAGCTCATCGACACACCGAACCCGACATAGGCGGTGCGCGACGCGTGCACGCGAAAGGCCTCGTCGATCAGATCGACCAGGGATCCGTATACGCCGGGGTCAATGTCGTGCGGCACACCGGCCGGATACGACGCAAGCCAGAACTTTTGCATGGTGCCTCCCGTGGTAACCCGCGCTCGCGCACGAACACGCAACGGCCGAGTCTGTGGTGATTGTTTCTGATGTGCTTTTTACTCCATTCGAGCCAGCGCGGCCAGACGCGCCGCGCGCTGATCAGGGGCAAGCGATCCAAGTGCACGGGCGGCCTCATAGAACCTGGGCAGGTCCTGCTGCTGTGCGCGATAGAGCGCAAGAAACGCGGGCACCAGATCGTGATACAGGCCCACTGACATGAGATGCGCGTTACCCAGTGGCTGCGCAAACCAGCGGTCCCACGCCGCCAGAGTTGGGTGGCGAGCGCGAAGCGCCGCAAATTCGGCGCGCAGATCGGTCATGATGCGTGCCTTGCCCGCGCGTTGATCGTCGGCTGAACTGGCCGACTGATACAGACTGCGCAGCCGCGCCGAGACGCTGGCAAGCAGGGTAATCACCTGCTCGCGTCGCTCGCGACGACCAAGCCATGCCGCGCGAACCTGCGGGTCGGCATGGGTGGACTGCAACCAGCGTTCAACGCCAATCAGCTCCACGGCTGTGGCAAACGATTCGTTGAAACGCGTATCGCCCGGCACCCACACCACCTGATGCGCAAGCTCATGGAAGATGAGCTGAGCCAGCTCAGGTTCGGGCTGCGAGATGAAGGTGCTAAGCAGCAGATCGTCAAACCAGCCCAGCGTCGAATACGCGGTAACGCCGGCAACCTGCACGTCCAGGCCTTCCGCGCGCAGGCTGTCTGCAAATGCCTCGGCGTCTTCGCGACGGTAATAGCCGCGGTAGGCCACGCAACCTGCCACCGGAAAGCACCATCGGATAGGATCCAGCGACAACTCAGGCGCGGCCTGCACATTCCACACCACAAAGGGTCGATCAAGTTGCGCGTAGCGGGTGAAGCTGCCGTTGTCGGGCAGGCCCAGCAGATCGCTTGCAAACCGGCGGATTCTGCGCGCGAGATCAAGCTGCTGTTTGACGCTCGCTGCTGTGGACGGGTCGGCCAGCACCGCTTCGATTGAACGCGCCGACCACCAGATCGAGACGTGGCCGCGAGCGGACTGCCACAGGTAGCCCGGTGCGTAGCCACTGCGGGGAGCCGCGTGCGGCACGGCATCGGAGGCAAGCGCACGGCCTCCTTCGCACCCCACGAATAGCAGCGCGCACAGCGCCAGTGCTGCCAACCGGCCTGCGAACCGCGCACGATCTGGGCCTTGGTGCAGGCAGGCGATACTCATGCCTGTGAGCGCTTGAGACTCGGGCTGTTGTCGGAAAGCCGCTGCCTGACAAGTCGGTGCAGCAGCCCGCCGTGGCAATAGTCCTGCACCTCGCGTGTGGTATCCAGCCTGGCCAGCAACGCAATCGTCTGAGCGCTGCCGTCTTCACGATGCACGGTGCACTGCAGCTGCGCGCGAGGCTCGATACCTGCGCGGATGCCCACCACGTCGAACACTTCGCGCCCGGTCAGCGATAGGGTTTGCGCGTTAACGCCGGGCGCGAACTGCAGCGGCAGCACGCCCATGCCAATCAGATTGGATCGGTGAATCCGTTCGTAAGATTCAGCGATCACCGCACGCACGCCCAGCAGCCGTGTGCCCTTGGCCGCCCAATCGCGAGATGAACCGGCCCCATACTCTGCCCCTGCCACCACCACCAATGGCACCCCCCGCGACTGGTAACGCATTGCCGCGTCGTGAATCGATAGGGGCTCACCCTCGGGGAACACGAGCGTTGACGACCCTTGCCGCGCGGGCGTCAGCCGGTTGCGCAGGCGAACGTTGGCAAATGTGCCGCGCACCATCACATCGTGGTTGAGCCGGCGCGCGCCGTAGTTGACGAAATCAGCCGATGCAATGCCCAGCCCGCTCAGATATCGGCCGGCGGGCGACTCAGCGCCAATATCGCCGATGGGCGAAATATGGTCGGTCGTGAGCATGTCGCCAAACAGCGCGAGCATCCGTGCTCCAAGGATGTCTTGCAGCGCCTGCGGCTCGCAGCCCATCTGATCGAAGAACGGAGGGCGGCGAATGAAGGTGCTGCCCTCTCGCCAGGCAAAGCGTGCGCCGTCCGCCACTGGAAACGCTGACCATCCCGCCGGACCGTCAAGGAGCGATGCTCGCCGCCGCTCAAATAATTCAGTGGTGGGGGCTGACCGCGTCAGCGCAGCCAGTTCGTCTTGATCGGGCCAGAGATCAGCCAGATATACATCTCGCCCCTCAGAGTCCTGACCCAGCGGCTCAGTCTGCAGATCGATCAATACGGTGCCTGCGATGGCGTACGCCACCACCAGCGCAGGCGAGC
>VGHA01000033.1 GCA_016868375.1 Betaproteobacteria bacterium
CATCGGATGGGTGCCTCAGAACAATCAGTCCACACAAGGAGGAGACGATGAACCTGAAGCTCAAGACTGGCGTGACCGCGCTTGCACTTGCCGCGGCCGCGCTGGCGGCGAGGCCCGTTGCGGCGCAGGCCCCCCGCCCAATCAAGATCGGCTTTGTTACCGAGCTCACCGGCCCCTGGACGTTTTTTGGCACCAGTTGCGTCGCCGGGCTCAAGTTTGCAACCGATGAAATCAATAAAGCGGGCGGCGTGCTGGGGCGACCGCTCGAATTCATCGTCACAGACAATCAGACCAAGTCTGATCAGGCACTTGCCGCATCGCGCAACCTGGATATCAATGACAAGGTGCTGGCGCTGAGTGGCCCCACCAGCTCAGATGTGGCGCTGGCGATGTATGGCTACGCCGAGCAGCAGAAGCTGCCCTTTCTGGTGCCGGTGGCCGCATTTCCACAGCTGACCAAGCCGGGCACGCGCTACACATTCCGAATTGAGCCCGACGCTGCCGGCTGGGGCTACGCCATGGCGAAGTACATTGAGCAGATCAAGCCTGGCGCGAAGGTGGCGCTGATGCATTCCGATGCCGCGCTGATGCGGGCAATCATGGCGGGCTTCCGGTATCAGGCGCCGCGCTCCAAACTTAATATCGTGGCCGACATCATGTTCCCTCAGGGATCAAGCGACGCCACCGTACAGGCCGCCCAAGTGCGGGCAGCAGCCCCTGACTATGTGATCGTCAGCGGAGCCGGCGCCTTCGATAACGTGCTCACCAATCAGCTGCTTGATCTGGGCATCAAGCCGCAGCAGATCATCCACCCGTATGGCATTACCACCCAGGTGTTTGGCTGGGGACAGCGCAGCGTAGGCTCCATCTACGGCACGTTCTTTGACGTCGGCCTTGATTCCGTGACCAAAGAAGGCAAAGACTTCATTGCGCGCTTCGATGCAGCGCACGGTCGCCCGCCGTCCTACGTTGAAAACTACTGCTACGTCACGCCTTACATCTTCAAGGAGGCGATCGAGGCCGCAGGAACGGGCGATGACCGCGAAAAGCTGCGCAATGCGCTCTCGGCGCTCAACACCAAGGAAAAGACGACCGGTGTGCCCATCGTGTTCGACAAAAACGGGGCGCGCAAGGAGTACATGTATTTCCAGGAAATCGTCTCGGTCAACGGCAAGCGCTCGTATCAGTCGAAGCAGCGCTTCTATATTGAGTGGGACCCGGAAGTCATCCCGGTCTACGACCTGGTGAAGTAAGTCGTCGGACACACCCGCCGGTGCAGGAATCGCAACCGGCGGGCCTTGTCTTGCTCCCTGCGTAGTTGCTCCCTGCTTACTCACCCACCATGACCGACGCTCAGATTCTTATCCTCATGTCGACGTTGTCGACGGGGCTTATTCTTGGCGCGATCTTCGCGCTCGTGGCGGCTGGCGTGACGATCGTTTACGGCTGTGTGTGGTTGCCCAATGCCAGCAACGGGCAGTTCTTTCTGCTGGCATCCCTTGCCGCCTGGACCTTCACAGCCTCGTTCGGCTGGACCAGTGCCGCGGCCGCCGTGGGCGTATTGGTTCTGGGCACGGCATTGGCGTACCTGCTTGAGTGGACGCTGATCCGGCGACTGTATGACACGCCCAACCGCAACGTGGCCTATTTCGTCGTCACGCTTGGCCTCACGCAGATCATGACCGGCATTTTTTCGCTGACCTATGCCAAGTGGAGCGATCAGTTCACGCTGCCGCCGATCGTTGAAGGTATCACGATGTTTGGGCCATTTCCGATGCCCAACAATCGGTTGTTTGTCATGGGTGTCAGCCTGTTGGTGCTGGTGCTGCTCTTTGTCCTGCTCCGCTATCACCCCTATGGGCGGGCGCTTCGGGCGGTGTTTCAGAACCGTGAGGCGGCAGCGCTTCGCGGTGTCAACGTGCGCGCCATTTACCGACTGTCCTTCGTCCTGGGGTCGGTGATCATTTTTCTGGGTGGAATTCTGTTCGCACTCGCTTACAGCTATGACCTCACGGTTGCCTGGACCATGTCAATCACTGCCTTTGCAATCATGATCATCGGCGGCCCCGGATCGGTGGTCGGCGCGCTGGTCATCGGCATGACCTTCGGCTTCACCCAGGCGATTGTCAGCATCTTTGCCAGCCCGACCGCCGCCACGTTTTCATACCTGGGCGCGATGCTGCTGATCCTGCTGTTTCGGCCTAGCGGACTATTCAAGCGATGAAGCCTGTCTCTGATCGCGCGCTCTGGATCTTTGCCGCGGCTGCGCTCGCCCTGCCCCTTATTGCCGATGGCAACAAGTTTCTGGCCTTTGTGCTGGGCATGACCTATATCAGCCTGCTGTGGGCCACCGGCATGAATCTGATGTACGGCTATGTGGGCCTGATGCCGCTGATGTTCGCAGGCGTGGCGGGCATTGCAGGCTACGCGGTAGTGCACCTCACCCGCGAGCTGGGTTGGTCGTTCTGGGTTGCCATGCCGGTTGCCACCCTCATGGCGGCGATTGCCGGCGTCGCGCTGGGCCTGCCGTCGCTGCGGCTGAAGGGCTTTTATTTCACGTTGTGTTCGCTCGTCATTCAAACGGTTCTCACGCTGGCTTTCATCTTCTTCCCAACCTATACCAACGGCGATACCGGCATCAACCAGATTGCGCCGCCCGACTGGTTCGGAGGACGGCTGTCGGGTTTGGGGCTGGAACTGATGATCGCCCTGTTCACGGTGGCGGGCATCCTGATCTGCGCCTGGATTGCGCGCTCGCCACTCGGTCAGCGTTTCGTCGCTATTCGCGAAGACGACATCCTGGCTGAAGCCATCGGCATTCGGGTCGTCCGCTGCAAGATCATCGCGTTTTTCATCGTGTCACTCTACGCAGGCGTTGGTGGCTGTTTCTACTCGGTCTACATCGGATTTGTCTCGCCACGCGCATTTGATGTGCTCGTTTCCATGAACATCTGGCTGTTTGTGGCCTTTGGTGGGCGCGGCACCATCGCGGGTCCCATCATTGGCACTGCGATCCTCGCGCCCATACCGTTTCTGCTTCAGGATCTGCAGGCGTTCAAAGACATCCTGTCCGGCGTATTGATCATCGTCGTGACGCTGCTGATGCCGGGTGGCATTTATGGTGCGTGGCTCGCCAGGCGTCGCCGCGTGCAGCAGGCGGGCGTTGACAGTGCGCGCGTGCAGGAGAGCCGCGTATGAGCAGCGAGCGTCTCCTTAATGTCAGCGGACTGTCGAAGCGCTTTGGCGGTGTGGTGGCCCTTAAGAATGTCGATGGGGTTTCGGTGGCGGGCGAAACGCTCGGAATGATCGGCCCCAACGGGTCGGGCAAGACGACATTCGTCAACATGGTAAGCGGGCATATCCGACCCGATGCCGGTACGCTGCAGTTCGCAGGCATTGATATCGCTGGTAAAACGCCTCACGAACTCGCCGAAATCGGACTGTGCCGCACCTATCAGGCGGTCCGGGTTTTTTCAGCGCTGCCAGTACAGCAGAACATCGACAACGCGCGTCTGCTGCTCGCCCATCGGGGTCTGAACAGCGCGGAGTTGAAAGAGCTTACCGAGTGGCTGCGGCTGGACACCCGGCTTGAAGCGGCCGCAGGCAGTCTTACGCTGTTCGAACAGCGCAGGCTCGAGTTGTTGATGCGACTGGTGCTCAAGCCTAAGCTGATCATGCTCGATGAGCCGGTAGGCGGGCTCGCGGTCACCGAAGTCATCGAAATGATTCAGCTTCTTAAGGAACTGCGCGCGCGCTGCTCGATTTTTGTAATTGAGCACACCATGCGCGTCATACGGGAACTGGCCGATCGCGTCATGGTGTTGATTGCCGGCGAGAAAGTGGCTGATGGGCCGCCCGCCGACATTCTGCGCAACAAGCGCGTCATCGACGAGTACCTGGGAGCGCGCCATGCTTGAAGTGCGCGATCTGGAAATTCGTTATGGCCCGTTTCTCGCGGTAGACAAGGTCAGCCTGGAAGTTCGCCAGGGTGAGATTGTGGGCGTGATCGGCCCGAACGGCGCCGGAAAGAGCTCGGTCGTTCGTGCCATCACAGGCCTGGTGCGCCCTACCAGCGGATCGGTCAGCTTTCTGGGCCAGTCCACGCTTGAGGTCCCCGTTCATGACCTGATACGCCAGGGGCTGTCGCTGGTCCCTGAAGGCCGTGGCCTGTTCCCCATGATGTCAGTCGAAGAGAACCTGTTGATGGGGGGCTATTCACTCACCGACCGCACGCGGCGCGATGAGTTGATGGCGTCCTGCTATGAGCTGTTCCCAATTCTGAAAGAGCGGCGCGACCAGCTGGCTGGCACGCTTTCAGGCGGCCAACAGCAGATGGTGGCTGTATCGGTTGGATTGATGGGCGACCCGACGCTGTGTATTTTTGACGAGCCGTCTCTGGGGCTTGCACCCATCGTGATTCAGCAGATCGGCGAAACGCTGCAGAAGATGCGCGCGCTTAAGCTGACGGTGCTGCTGATTGAGCAAAACGCGATGCTGGCCAGCAGCGTCGCCGACCGGATCTACATCATGTCTGCCGGCCGAATCCAGTTTCACGATACGCCCGATCGGCTCATGCAGAACCCCGAAGTTATCGAGAAGTTCCTGAGCGCGTAGCGGGTTGCGAAGGCGCTGACTCAGTCGGGTCTTCAACAACCCAGTCTGGCGAGGGCGGCAGCCAGCCTCCCGTGGGGGCGGTAAAACGCTCGCCCGTTCGGCGATTCACCCAGCGCACCAGTGCCTGCGACACAAAGCTGCCCGCAGGGGGCGGCCTGAAGCCGAAATTGCGATCAGGTGTCGTACCCATAGCTGGCGTGGAGGCGGGTTCGGTCATAGCCGGCAGCGTCTGCGATGCAGGGTGTTCGGCTCCTTTGAGAAGCTCCGATGACGATGCACTGGTGCCGGCCGCTTCCGCCTTTTGCAGGGCGACGAGCGCAACGACCATGACCGACGCTGCGAACCATATTGGACGAAAGGCCGCTAGCGCGGTTGAGCGCCAGGACCGCGGCCCGCCCCGAGGAGGCCTGATGCGCGGTTGAGGAGTGGTTGTCATCCGAAAATGCTGCCATATCGGCGAACGTGATGCGCGTTGTTGGCTATTATCCCCGCCGTCCACTTCAGGAGTCTGTTGATGAATGTCAGTGATGCTGTCGCCAAGCGTTATTCGGTTCGTGCGTTTCTCGATCGTCCGGTGGACGGCATGCTGGTTAGGGAACTGCTGGAACTCGCTGCTCAGTCGCCATCGGGCGGCAATCTGCAGCCCTGGATCGTGCAGGTGATCGCCGGAGAGCGCCAGGCCGGATTGAAGCGCCTGATGGCAGCCACGATCGACGCGGGCATACGCGAAAAGGGTGAATATCACGTGTATCCACCCAATCTGTGGGAGCCGCTTAATTCGCGTCGAGCGACCGCAGCGTCGCAGCGATTTCAGGCGACCGCCATTCCCGATGACGCGGACGGCGCGGTTGAGATGCAGCGCGAAAACTTCAGGTTTTTTGGCGCTCCGGTTGGACTGTTCTTCAGCATTGACCGGCGTTGCGGTCCGCCCCAGTGGGCCGATGTTGGGATGATGATGCAAACCTTCATGCTCCTGGCAGTTGAACGGGGACTGGCCACCTGCCCTCAGATGATCTGGGCGCGCTGGCCTAAAACGGTCTCCACGTATCTGGAGATTCCCGAGACGCACATGCTGTACTCGGGGATGTCGCTGGGCTACCCGGACGAGTCGTCGAAGTGGAACTCGTTCAGGACGGCGCGGGCGTCGGTGACGGAGTTTGCGAGTTTCGATGGGGCTTAAGGGCGGTCGATGTTTGCGCGCGCCGGGCCGGGGTAGACGCTGGCCGTTCGCTTAAACGGACTGCGCCTCCGCCTGCGGCGGCGACAGCCGTCTGAGCGCTGGCGCGCACCCGCCCCGCGCCCGGGCGTGAAACGACACACCCGCGGCGTCTAACCGAAGCGCTCAGGCGTGTGCGGCAATACAACCTATCTCGCTGCCGTCTGCGGCCAGGTCTTCGCGCAGTGTGCAAGCCATGTCGCCCAATCGCGCCCCGGATGCACAGTCCCACACTGCGAACACGTGCGCGCCTCGGGCGACGAGTCGTAAAACCGCGCATAGGTTTTCGGTAAATCTTCCACGATGCTTTGCAGTTGCACTTCGAGCCGGGTCACCAGATGGCCGCAGTTGGCGCAAAACCACTCGAATGCATCAATGGCTCCGGCGGGGCGGCTACGCTCGATCACCGTACACAGACTGCCAGGCTCGGGGCGCTGGGGCGAGTGCCGAACATGTGCAGGCAGCAGAAACATATCGCCCTCACGTAGCGGTATGCGCTCGATCTTGCCGCGGTCTTCAATCAGCACCGATGCGTTGCCGCGGAACTGATGAAAGTACTCTTCGAACGGATCGTCGTGGAAATCCGTCCGCTGGTTGGGCCCACCAACCACCGTGCAGATCAGATCTGAATCCGGCCAGATCTGCTGGTTGCCCACCGGCGGCTTCAACCGATGTGAATGGGCCTGAAGCCAGCCTTCGAAACTGATCGGTGCGCCATAGCGAAGCGTCGAGGCGATCGGGGCGGAACCCCCCGCTGGCTGTGTCATCGTAGAATCTCCTCAGAGGTCAATGAGCCGAATCTTGACCTTAACAATACCCCGAACCCGCTCGCCTGCTTTCTGGCTGTTCCAGCTGCGCGGACCGAGCCCCTGCTAATCACGCTGCAGGTCTGCAACGGCGCGCTGCAGCAAGACGCCTGCAATATGCGCACGATATTCAGCCGGTGCATGAAGGTCATCAGAGGCCACTCGCGGATCAAGCGTCAAGCCTTTCAACGCCGCGCTATCGAACCGTTCCGACAGAAGCGCCTCTGCCTTGGACCACCGATATACACCCGACCCAAGGCCCGTGATCGCGACTCGCACCCACTGTGCAAACCGAACCACCGCAACCCCGACCAATGCGAATCGAGAAGCCGGTTGCTCAAATTTAAGATAACGCCCCGCCACGGCAGGCGGAAACCGCACACTGACGATCAACTCATCACTTGCAAGCGCAGTGCCGAAGAGCCCGGTAAAAAACGCGTCGGCAGTAATCTCCCTATGCGTTGTGATGATCGTTGCCCCGCTCGCCAACACCCCTGCGGGCCAGCAGGCCGCCGGGTCATGGTTGGCAAGCGACCCACCGAGAGTTCCTGCGGCACGAACCTGCTGATCAGCAATTCCACCCGCAAGGGCTGCGAGCATCGGCCAACCCGCGCGCACTCGGGGATTGGTTGCCACGCGCGCGTGCGACACCATGGCGCCAATGATCAGGTGCGAGCGCTCATCGACGCGAAGCTCATGCAATTCGTTGATGTCCTGCAAATCGAATAGATGGCTGGGAGCCGCTAATCCTAGACGTATCGCTGGCAGCAGGCTCTGCCCACCCGCGAGCGGCCGGGCATCAGGATGCTGTGCTAGCCATTCAATTGCGCGCTTGAGTGTTGCTGGCCGCTTAACCTGAAACGACGCTGCGCTAGCCGCTGGTTCCATGGCACCCATCGGCGCCAGCTCGCTGACCGATGGCGAGGCATAACGCTGCGCGGTGTCATTTGGCTGTACCGACATCAACCCGGCCCCTCGCAGGACTGGCAAGACCTCGCAGAGGGCGTTCACGATGCCTTCGTATCCCGTGCAGCGACAGAGATTGCCCGCCAGCGCATGACGCACCGCCTGCGGCTCCGCAGGAACCGCTTCATTGACCATCGCCAGCGCCCGCATGACAAACCCAGGCGTGCAATAGCCGCATTGCAGCGCGTGATGCCGACTGAAGGCCTGCTGGATGAGGTGCAGCGGCATACCCTCAGAGGCGAGCCCCTCTATAGTGAGCACCGCTGCGCCTGCGGCCTGCAGCGTGAGGCGATTACAGCTCTTGATCGCAGTCCCGTCGACCACGACCGTACAGGCGCCGCACTGCGCCGTGTCGCAACCCTGATGCGACCCGGTCAGCTCGCAGCGCTCGCGAAGCGTGTCGATCAATGCCTCGGAGTCTTCGACCCGCAGCTGCCGTGTCTGTCCGTTGATATGAAGCGTGATCAGTTGGCTACTCACGGCCGCCCCCGCCTGAATCGCGACGCAGCGCCTTCATCGCGCGCCAAACCCTGGGCGCGGTAAGCGGAAACTGCAAATCGGCCTCGCCCCACACGGATAACGCGTCACGTGCAGCGTTCATGATGGCGGCGGGCACGCCGATGCAGCCGGCCTCGCCCACCCCCTTAGCGCCCAGCAGATTGAAAGACGTGGGATTCGGGAGACTCTCTGTCACGAGATCGGGGAGATCGGCCGCGCGCGGCACTGCGTAATCCATGAGCGACCCGGTCAGCAGTTGCCCCTCGGTGTCGTACACCACGCGCTCCATCACGGCCTGGCCAAGGCCCTGCGCGAAACCACCCAGCAGTTGCCCGTGCGCAAGCGTCGGGTGAATCACCCTGCCCGCATCGTCTATCCATACGACCCGATCAATGCTGAGGGCCCCGGTTTCCGAGTCGATGCAAACCTGAGCAACAACGCAGCCACTCGCCCAGGCCTCGCGCCCGGTGAAGCGCGCCTGCGCAGTAATGGGATGAGCCTCCCCGGCTGCGCGGCGCGCAAGCGCCACGCGACAGGCTTCGACGATCGCACTGCCACCGATCGCCGTGCTGCGACTGGCCAACGCGCCCACGCCATCAGGACATACAGCTGTATCGCCCAACAGCACATCGATGTCGGATTCGCTGCACCCCAATGTCTCGGCGGCGATGCGCGCAAAGGTCGTGATGTGTCCCTGACCCTGCGCGGGCGAGCCGCTGGCAACCGTCACCCGCCCTCCTGCATGAAGGGTGACACGTGCGCTCTCCCAACCCTGACCGCAGGGCTCCACATACAGGGCGAGGCCGACACCGACACATTCACCCTGCGAGCGGCGACTCAATTGCTCGCGGCGCGCCGCCAGGTAGCCGAAGCGCTCACAGGCGCGTTCGAGCAGCGCAGCGTAATCACCCGAATCGAGCGTTTCTCCCGTGGGAGTCCGGTAGGGGAGCGATTTGGCGTCGATCAGGTTCCTGCGCCGAATCTCAACAGGGTCAATCCGCGTCGCACGCGCGGCGCGTTCAATCAGCACTTCTGCCAGCAGAACCGCCTCAGGCCGGCCGGCACCCCGATAAATATTGACCGCCGAGGCATTGGACAAACTGGCCTCGCCGTCAACCTTGAGCGCGCGAACGCGATAAGGCCCCGGAAGAATCCGCGCGGCATTTCGCAAGGGAACCACCGACGAGAACGGCATCCAGGCCCCCAGCGCGAAGCGAAGCTGCGCAGTGAGTTCATTCAAGCGACCATCAGGCAACACAGACAGCGTCCCATCGATTCTCGAGGCGCGCCCGTGCATGCCCGCGGTGAACTCCTCAGAGCGACTGGCAACCCAGCGCATCGAGCGGCGAAGGCGCCAGGCGGCCCAAGGCACCAGAAGATCCTCGGGAACGACCGACGCTCGAGCACCAAACGCGCCGCCCACATCCGGCGTCATCACGCGTACCTGCTCACTCTTGACATCCAGAACACGCGCAATGTCATCCCGCGCACGCGCGGGCGACTGAGAGGCCAGCCACACTGTGACACGTTCAGCGGCATCATCGATCCGCACCGCAACGGCCCGCGGTTCAAGCGCCATGGCCACCAACCGCGGCGATTCAAGCGAGACCTGAACTTCAAGTTGGGAAGGTTCGGGCTCGCCGGTTGTATCCGCGGCGCACCACCGATGCTGAACGCGGACGACCGCCTCATCCGCCGACGTCTGAAAATCAGCCGTCGCCGGCTCGGGCTCGATATCAACGATCACGCGATCCGCTGCCGCGCGGGCAACGGCGCGTGATTCAGCAATGACCATCGCCAGTGGCTGCCCCGACCACATCACACGGTCACGTGCGAGCAGATCAAACCGCACCGAGCGCTCGAGCGGCAGCAGCGGATTGATCGCGGGAACCGTCTGAGGTCCGAGTTCCTCCGCTGTCAGAATCGCGATAACGCCCGGGAGCGCGGCGGCCTCGCTGGCATCAATGCTCAGCAGCCTTCCATGGGCGTGCTGGCTTCTGACAAACGCCACGTGGGCCGCGTTGGACAGTTTGACGTCCGCGGTGAAACAACCGCGGCCGGTCAACAGCCTGTGATCCTCCCGGCGAAGCGGCTCGAAAGATGGGGGCTGGGGGAGGGTCGATTGGGACATGGGGCAAGGTGCGGTCGCTGCCGGGAGCGAAGAGATTCCGCTCGCAAGCACCCGTTCCATAACGGGCGCGCCGATGTTGCCTGAACCTCGGCCCAGCGACAACCCACCCGACTTTCAGCTCCCCGTTGGCCAGGACGCTGGCGCCGGCAAAAAGGCCTTGACTAGCTCGACCCACATTTTTGCCGCCGGCTCGATGATCTGATCGTTGAAGTCATAGCCCGGGTTGTGAACCATGCAGCCGCCATCGCCCCCGGTAACACCGTTCCCGACAAAGAAATAACAGCCGGGAACCTTCTGCAGCATGAAGGCAAAGTCCTCGCTTGCGGTATAGCGTCGTCCTTCCTCTATCACGCGATCACGCCCAATAACACGAGCCGCCACATCCGCTGCAAAGCGCGTATGAGCAGGATCATTGACCAGCACGTCATATCCGGGGCGCCAGTCAATCTGGGCCTCTACCCCAAGGCTCTGAGCCTGGGACTGTATGAGCGACACAATCCGCCTGCGCAACAGCGCCCTGACCTCGGAATTGAGCGCACGAACACTCAACTCGAGCATGGCGGTATCTGGAATGACATTGCCTGCCCGTCCAGCATTCAGCGCCCCGACCGACACAACCGCCGTATCGAGCGGATCGACGTTTCGGGCAACAATCGATTGCAGCGCAAGCACGATCGCCGACGCCGCGACGATGACATCCGTGGTGGTGTGCGGCATCGCGCCGTGCCCGCCAACACCAGACAGGCGTACCGTGACGTCGTCGCTCGAAGCCATGGTGGGGCCGCTTCGAAACACGAACCGGCCCGCTTCGATGCCTGGCATGTTGTGCATCGCAAAGATCGCGTCACAGGGGAAGCGATCGAACAGACCGTCCTCGATCATCCGGACGGCGCCGCCTGCGCCTTCTTCTGCGGGCTGAAAGATAAGGTTAAGCGTGCCTTCGAAATTCGGCGCCTGCGCGATTGCATGCGCTGCAGCGAGCAAAGTTGCGGTATGGCCATCGTGCCCACAGGCATGCATCACACCGGGGACGGTGCTCGCCCACGACAGTCCGGTCTTTTCGACGATCGGCAGTGCGTCCATGTCAGCGCGCAGCCCAAGCCGCTGACCACCAGATCCGCGCTTGAGCTGACCGACGACGCCAGTGCCACCGATTCCGGTTGTCACCGCATAGCCCCACTCGGTAAGCAACTTCGCAACCAGCGCGGCAGTGCGGTGCTCTTTGAAGCCGAGTTCCGGATGCGCATGAATATCACGCCGAATCCGAATGAATTGCTGGAGCGAAACCTCGGCCTCGCGTTCTGCCGCCTCAATCATTGCTATCTCACTGAGGCTGCAAGTTCATCGACTGCGCGATCGCCCGCATTTGCGCGGTGTTGTCGGCATAAAGTTTCGATAGCTCTGCCAGCGGCCGGGGCGTCGGAACGATCATTGCCTGAGCCTCGAGCTGACCACGAACCACCGCATCGTTCGCCACCTCGCCCAAGGCTTTATGCAGCACCTGAACCACCGCTTCAGGCGTATTTTTGTGCACGAAATAGCCGGCCCAGATGTCGAACACGAACCCCTTGAGCGCATTGCTCTCATCAAGGGTGGGCACTTTTGAAAACAGCTGCTGACGCGTTGCGGACAGCACAGCGGGGGCCTTCAGCTTACCCTCTTCCACCAGCTGCACCTGCCCTTTGCCGTACGGGGTCATGAAGATATCAACCTGACCGGCCAGCAGATCCTGCACTGCCGGAGCGCCGCCCTTGTAGGGCACGTGAACCATCGGCACCGCCGTCAGCTTGGACATGTGCTCGCCCAGCAGGTGATAAAACGATCCTGGGCCGACGCTTGCGTAGGTAAGGGGCTTTCCTGCCGCGGCGCCCCGCTTCGCATACGCCATGAGCTCGTCGCCGTTGGACGCGGGAAAATCTTTGCGCGCCAGCATGACAAGCGGATTTACCGTGATCATCTGCACCAGTCGAAAGTCTTCGCTTCGATACTTGATGGACGCATTGGCAAGCGGCGCCAGAATCAGTTCGTTGGGTGAGCCCTGCAAGATGATGTAACCATCGGACGGACTGTTCAGCACTTTCTGCGCCGCAATGCCGCCGCTTGCGCCGCCAAGGTTCTCGACCACCACCGGCTGGCCCAGATGTTTTGCCAATGTGCTGCTGAGGGTGCGGGCGATAAAGTCGGACACGCCGCCCACCGGGTACGGCACCATCAGCACAACCGGTTTGGACGGAAAGGTCTGGGCCTGCACCGTGCAGGTGACGAGCAGGGCACCCAGCACGCTGGGCAGTCGCTTGAGAAATGAGGTCATCGAAATCTCCTGTACAGGTTTCCGGCGAAA
Organism: Betaproteobacteria bacterium; assembly: GCA_016868375.1. Lineage (GTDB taxonomy): Bacteria > Pseudomonadota > Gammaproteobacteria > Burkholderiales > Burkholderiaceae_E > SYIM01. The sequence goes on from VGHA01000033.1 coordinate 12,573, forward strand.
GGGCGCCGGCGTTTATGGCGAATCCGAGGTCTTGGCACAATCAATTCTGCGCGGGCATAATGTTGATGTCTAATGCATAAATAATCATTCGTATATACATTTTCCGCATACATGATCACGCTCGTTCAGCTCAGGCACTTCAGCGCGCTGGCCCAGGCAGGAAGCTTCATTCGCGCAAGCGGGCAGCTTCACCTGACGCAACCCGCGCTCAGCCGCAGCATCCGTGCGCTGGAAGAGGAACTCGGCTCACCGCTTTTTGACCGCATTGGCCGGCGTATCGAACTCACCTCGTTCGGCCGCGACGCGCTGCTACGCGCGCGCCAGCTTCTGGAGGCTGCAGAGCAACTCATGCAAAGCAGCGGCGGCACCGGATCCCTGACGGAAGGCCGTCTTCGGCTGGGTCTAAGCTCTGGCCCCGGGGTCATGCTGACCGCGCCGGTCATCGGCCACTTTGCCAACTGCCACCCCCGCTTTCACGTCGACCTCGTGCGCGCCAACACGCACGCACTGGCGCACATGCTTCGCGAGCGAAGCATCGACGCGATGGTGGTTGACGCGCGCTCCCTGCGCCCTGCTCCCGATCTCGAGATCGAGCCTGCATTCGAAATGCCGGGCGCGTTCATGTGTCGTCCGGGGCATCCGCTTGGGCGGCTTGCGCGCGTCACAATCGATCGCCTGCTGCACTATCCGGTGGTATCCACCCCGCTCAGCGATGAGCTTGCGAGAGTGCTGGTGGAGCGCTACGGCCATCGCGCGCACCCTGACGAAATGGTTCGGCTGACGAGCGACGAGATCTCGCATCTGGTCGAGGTCACCAGCCGATCTGACGCGATCCTGCTCGCGATTCGGGCGTCGGCACCTGGGCTTCGCGAACTCCCGGTGACCCCGGCCTTGAACGCCAACGCACGCTTTGCGCTGGTCACTCTGGCAGGGCGATCACAGTCGTTGGCACTGCCCGAAATCCGCCACCTGATGGCCGGCGTGCTGCGCGAGCCTTCGCCCCCCGAAGCGGGCCCTAAAACGAAACGGAAATCATGATGGAACCCTTGCAATGGTGGGGATCCGTTGCACTCACCGCGCTTGAATTGCTTGCCACCGCTGCGTTCGCGCTGTCAGGCATCATCGAAGCCGCCCGCAAACGAATGGATGTGGTCGGCGTGTGCGTGGTGGCCTTTCTCACGGCCTTCGGCGGCGGCACGCTGCGTGACCTGCTGCTCGACCAGAGGCCTTTCTTCTGGGTGCGGGAGCAATATGCGCTCGCGGGCGTTTTTCTCTTGTGCCTGGCTGCCCTGCTATTCATGCGGCGAAGGCATGTGGCCATCACCGAAAGAATGATCGAGTGGCCTGACGCAATCGGGCTCGGTCTGTTTTGCGCGTCCGGAGTCCATCAGGCGCACCTGCTGGGAATGCCGCCCATGGTCTCGATCATGATGGGCGTGGTCACGGCGGTGTTCGGCGGCGTGCTCCGCGACATGATCTGCAATGAAATCCCCGCCACGCTTCGCAACCACCGCCCCTACGCGGTCTGCGCGTTTGCGGGCACGCTCGCTTACCTGTTGCTTGCTGCGCTCGAGGCGCCCGCCTGGGTCGCAATGAGCGCCTGTGTTGCGGTCGCCACTACCCTGCGCGCACTGGCCATGCTGCGCCACTGGTCGCTGCCCGCCTGGAAGATTTGAACCTGCCCGCTTTTTTCAAACGATAAAGTAAGGGCTATCAACCAAGCCTCAAGTGAGACACGCTATGGGCGCCTTAAACGGACTGAAGGTCCTTGAAATCGCTGCAATCGGCCCCGCGCCATTCTGCGCAATGATGTTTGCTGACATGGGGGCAGACGTGGTGCGGGTTGATCGCCGGGTCGACGCCGGACTCGGTTTTTCGATGGCGCCAAAGTTCGACGTGATGGGCCGGGGACGGCGCTCCATCGCGCTCGACCTCAAATCCCCTGACGATCTGACAGTCGTCAGGCAACTGATTGCCGCGGCAGATGTGCTGATCGAAGGTTTCCGACCGGGCGTCATGGAGCGACTCGGTCTGGGACCCGAACCCTGTTTCGCCGATAACCCCAGGCTTGTATACGGGCGGATGACCGGCTGGGGTCAGGACGGACCGCTGGCCCATGCCGCAGGGCATGACCTGAACTACATTGCCCTATCGGGTGCGCTGGCGGCGATCGGCCCCGCCGATCAGCCGCTCCCGCCGCTCAACCTGGTGGGTGATTTTGGCGGCGGCGGCATGCTGCTGGCCGTCGGAATTCTCGCGGCTGTCCTCGAGGCCCGCCGGTCTGGCAAGGGGCAGGTGGTTGACGCGGGCATGGTCGATGGCGCCACCCTGCTCATGGCAAGCACCTACGGGATGCGGGCCGCCGGAATCTGGAATGATCAGCGGCAGAACAACGCCCTGGACGGCGCAGCGCCCTGGTATGGCGCTTACCGCACCGCCGATGGTCAATTCATTACCATCGCGGCAATCGAGCCCAAGTTTTATGCAGAATTGCTCGCCCGGCTTGAACTGGACCCCGCCACCCTGCCCGCGCAGCACGACCGACCGCGCTGGCCTGAGCTTCGCCGCGCCTTCGCCGACACGATTGCGCGTCGCACCCGCGCAGACTGGGTCGAACGCCTGGATGGCACCGATGTGTGTTTCGCCCCGGTGCTTGCCATGCATGAGGCGGCGGCGCACCCGCACAACGCGGGCCGAGGCACGCTGATCGAGCAGGATGGCGTCGTTCAGCCCGCGCCCGCACCCCGCTTCAGCCGCACGCCGTCGGCGCTGCGAGGGGGGTCACCCCAGCCCGACGCCCACCGCGATGAGGTGCTGCGGGATTGGGGACTCCAAGGCTGAGCAGCAGCGGCGCCCCGCAGGCGCTAGCGTAGACTTGACGCCAGTGCCCGACCCGGACCTGCGCAGTTCCCCGATGGAGCCCCTGCCTTGAACGACTCCCCCCGCCCGATTCCCATCGCACAGCTGCTTCTTTGTGGTGCCGCCATCGTGGTGCTCACCATGGGGGTACGTCATGGCTTTGGGTTGTGGCTGCAACCCATCACGCAGACGCACGGATGGCTGCGGGAGGATTTTTCAATTGCCATCGCCGTGCAAAACCTGGTGTGGGGCATCGCGGGCATTTTCTCGGGAATGATCGCCGACCGATTTGGCGCATTTCGAGTGATTGCAGGCTTCGCCCTGATCTATGCCGCAGGGCTGCTGGGCATGGCATTCACCGATACCCCATTGATGTTCAGCCTGACCGCGGGCGTGCTCATCGGACTGGCGCAGGCAGGCACCACCTATTCGGTCATTTACGGCGTCCTCGGCCGCAACGTTCCTGCCAATCGGCGTGCGTGGGCGATGGGCGTCACCGCATCGGCCGGTTCATTCGGGCAGTTTGCCCTGATGCCGCTTGAAAGCTGGTTGATCAATACGCTGGGCTGGCAACAGGCGCTGGTGTGGCTGGCCGCAGCGATGCTGATCGCAGTCCCGCTGTCGTTCGGCATGCGAGAGCCGCAGATCAGTCGGTCCGGCAGCGCGCAGTCCAGGCAAACCATTGGCGAGGCGCTGCGCGAGGCCTTCACCTACCGAAGTTTTCAACTGCTGATGGCCGGCTATTTCGTGTGCGGCTTTCAGGTCATGTTCATCGGCGTGCACATTCCAAGTTACGTCAAAGATCATGGCCTTGATCCCCAGGTGGCCAGCTTCGCGCTGGCCCTCATTGGCCTGTTCAACATCTTTGGAACCTACACGGCAGGGTCGCTCGCGCAACGACTACCCAAGCATAAAATTCTGTCGGGCATTTATCTGGCGCGCGCCATCGGCATCAGCGCCTTCATGCTGGCCCCTCCCTCGCCAACCAGCGTGTATCTGTTTGCGGCGTTCATGGGCACGCTGTGGCTGTCCACCGTGCCGGTTACGAGCGCATCGGTTGCACAGATTTTCGGCGTCGCGCACCTGTCGATGTTGGGTGGGTTCATCTTCTTCAGCCATCAATTGGGCAGTTTCATCGGTGTCTGGCTGGGCGGTTGGCTGCATGACACCACCGGCAGCTATGACTTCGCCTGGTATCTTGCGATTCTGCTCGGCCTCATGGCTGCGCTGGTCAATTGGCCGGTCAACGAGACACCGCTGCGGCGCACGGGTGGTGCTCCCGCATGATCACGCTCGATTCACCGCAACACAGCCCGATGGCCAGGCGATTTGTCAGCCGGCTCGCGCTCGCCGCGGCGGCCGGGCTTATTCTGGTTGCAGTCAGTGCGGCCTATCTCGAGCCGGGGTTCGTGATAACGGTTGCCAACCAGCTCTGGACCTGCTTCTAGGGCATCGGTCGCGGCGCAGCCGCGCCAATCGGGATAACCCTCATAGCGTTCAGTGATCGCAGTCGGACGTGCGATCATCGCGCCTCGTCGGATACGGTCCAGTTATACCGACCGTCCTTGGGGGCAGATGACGCCTGCCGTCGTTGAACAATGCCCTCTTTGCTTCGATAGATAGAAACATTGATTGCACTGGAGACAACCATGAAAGCCACCCTGAAGACACTTGCGCTCGCAGCAGCGCTGACTGCCACCGGGCTCCTGCAGGCGCAGGACATTCGCATCGCCAACATCGTTGAACTGTCAGGCCCGGGAACGACCGCCGGCACCATGTTCAAGAATGGTGTCGAGCTTGCGATCAAAGAAATCAACGCAGCCGGCGGAATTCTTGGGCGCAGAATCGCGCACACCACGGAAGACACGCAGACCAACCCCGGGGTCGCCAAAGGCCTGACGCAAAAAGCGGTCGACAACAACGCATTTGCGATTTTTGGTCCGGTGTACTCCGGCTCAATCATGGTGTCGATGACCGAATCGCGCCGCGCCGAGGTACCCAACTTCACCGGTGGCGAGGCGGCCTCGATCACCCAGCAGGGCAACCCCTTCGTGTTTCGCACCTCATTCGGTCAGACCATTGCCTTTCCGAAGCTTGCTCGCTTCATCAACGAGAAAGCCAAGACCGTTGCGATCATTTACGTGAACAACGATTTCGGCAAAGGCGGTCGCGACACGCTGGTGAAACTGATGGCGAACTCGCCCACCAAGGTCGTCGCCGATATTTCCACCGACGCGGGTCAGGTCGATTTTTCAGCGGCGGTTTTACGCGCCAAGCAAAGCGATGCTGATGCCATCTTTGCCTACCTGAATGAGGAGGAGTCAGCCCGCCTGCTGCGTGAACTGCGCAAGCAGGGTGTGAGAAAAATGGTGATCGGCGAAACCACGCTGACGGGTCAGAAGGTGGTTGAGCTTGCGGGCGAAGCAGCCAACGGCGCGCAGGCGCATGTGGGCCTGACCATTGATGCGCCGCAGTTCAAGGCCTTCGGTGCCAAATACAGGTCTGAATACAAAAGCGAATCCGATCACAACGGTATCAAGGGCTATACCGGCATTTATATCCTGAAGGCCGCGATCGAGAAAGCCGGAAAAATCGATCGCAAAGCCGCCGCCGAAGCACTGCGCAACAGCTGCTTCAGCGCCAAGCAGCATCCCGGCATCCTGATGGACGTCTGTTTCGACGATAAAGGCGATCTCGATCGAGAAAGCTTCATGGTTGAAGTCAAGGGCGGCCGCCCGGAAGTGGTCGCAACACTTCCACCCGCGGGTCTGGTCAAGAAACAGTAAGCCGACTGCCGCAAGCTCCGTTTGGCGGTCCGCGCAGGCGGCCCGCTGAATGGGGCGGGTGAGCACGCCTTCACCCCGTCACATCCTCGCATGACAGATTTCATCCAGCTGCTCTTTAGCGGCATGGCAACCGGCTGCATCTACGCCCTCGCAGCCCTCGGCTTCACGCTTCTGTGGCAGGCCTCTGGCACGATCAACTTCGCGCAAGGCGAGTTTGTCATGCTGCCAGCCTTCTCCATGGTGGCGCTGCTTCACTCGGGTGTACCGCTTTGGATTGCCTTTGCCATCACCTGCGCGCTGTCGGTTCTGGTGCAGGGCTGGGCCTTCAAGCGCGGGGTGGTCGACCCGCTGTTTCGCTTTGGCATGATGCAGATTGTGGTGGCAACCATCGGGCTGTCGATTGCCATACGAAATGTGGTTCGTGCAGGCTACAGCGCAGAGCCTCAGCCATTTCCGCAGGTGTTTCCTGACAAGATCTATGAGATCGCTGGCGTCACGGTATCGGGCAGCGATATCGGCACCTTTGTTTTTGCGCTGATCCTGGTGTTTGCGGTACAGGCGTTTCTGGCGCGAACCGTCACCGGCCGTGCGATGCAGGCGGTTGCCCAGAACACCGAGAGCGCCACCGTGCTGGGCATCAACGTACCGCGAATGATTTTTTATACCTTCGCCATCAACGCCGTGCTTGCCGCGGCAGCAGCTCTGCTGGTCACGCCCACCTATCTGGCCAAGTTCGACATGGGCGAAGGCTTGGGTACGAAGGCATTTTTTGCTGCGATCATCGGCGGATTCAATAATTCGCGCGGTGCGCTTTTGGGTGGCCTCATCGTGGGCGCCTGCGAAAATCTGGCGGCTGCCTACATCTCGCCCGCTTATAAGGACGCTGTCGCGCTCATCCTGTTCATGGTCGTGATTCTCTTCAAGCCGCAGGGTCTGCTTGGAACCCGCGAGGAGCGCAAGGTGTGATGCGCCTCAACTGGCTGATTGGATTGGCGGTACTGGCAACATTTATTGCCGTCCCCAACTTTCTCAAGAACTACGGCATCCATCTGTTCACCACGTGGCTGGTGTTCATCATCGCCACGATGGGCTTGAATCTTACGGTGGGCTATGCAGGCCAGAAGTCGCTGGGGCATGCCGCATTCTTTGGCATCGGCGCGTACACCGTGGCGATTCTGCTCAAGGCAGGCATCAGTTTCTGGATCGCGCTGCCCCTGGGTGCCGTGCTCTGCTTTGCCACGGGTCTGGTGGTGGGGTTTCCGGCGCTTCGCGTCCAGACGATTTATCTGGCCTTTGCCACGCTTGGATTCAACACTGCGATCTGGCTGGTGATGCGCAACGAAGAATGGCTGACAGGCGGAAACTTTGGCATCAACAATATCCCGCGGCCATCCATCGTCGGTATCAGTCTCGATGGCAATCTTGCGTACTACTTCTTCGTGCTGGTCATCACCCTGATACTGGCCGCGCTGCTTGCAGCGTTGCTGCGCTCGCCCTGGGGCAAGGCCTTCACGGCGCTGCGCGACAACCCGATCCGTGCCGAAAGCCTGGGAATCGACACACGCGGCTACACACTCCTCAGCTTTGCGATTGGCGCCGCCTACGCCGGCATCGCAGGTGGCCTTTACGCCTCGCAGGTGCAGTTCATCGATCCAGCATTGTTCACCGTTCATGCATCCATCATGATGTACCTGATGGTGGTGGTTGGCGGAGCTGGCTACTTCCTGGGCCCGGTACTGGGCTCTGCGGTCGGCGTGGTCTTACCCGAGTGGCTGCGATTCGCACAGGGCTGGTATCTGTTTGTATTTGGCGCCTCAGTCGTCGTCTTGATGATCTGGCTACCCGATGGGCTGTTATCTATTCCCGATCGGCTGCGCGCCCGCCGGGTGGCGCGCGAAAGCTCAGCCGCCAGAGCGGCGGCGGCCCATTCAATGGGCAGGGGAGCGAAGGCGTGAGTTCGCCACGCTCTGCCAATCGACCCAGCGACGCGCCCGTACTGCGCGTCACTGATATCCGCAAGCACTACGGTGCGATTCGCGCGGTGGACGGCGTGTCATTTGAAGTGCGCCCAGGCGAAATCTTCGGCGTGATCGGGCCCAACGGTTCTGGCAAGACCACGCTTTTCAACAGCATGCTCGGACAGATCCGACCCGATAGCGGCCACATCGAACTCAAGGGCGAGGACGTCACGCACCTGGGTCCGCTCGAACTCAGCCGCCGCGGCGTGGGCCGAACCTTTCAGACGCTGCAGGTCTTTGGCCGGATGACCGTTCGCGACAATCTGATCGTGGCGGCGCAGGAGCATCAGGGAACCCTGTTCACGCGAATGTTTGCGCCGTCCGACTCAGGACTGGGCAAGCGCGCTGATGCCTTGATCGATCAGTTTCGCATCCGCCATGTAGCGGATCGCAAAGCTGGCGAACTCAGCTACGGACAGCAGAGGCTTGTCGACATCGCAATGGCCTTCATGAGCGAGCCTGATCTGTTGCTGCTCGATGAGCCCTGCGCCGGCGTCAATCCGTCGCTGGTCGGCGGGATCAGCCAGCTGCTGAAAGCGCTGAATCGCGAACGCCAGGGCAGCTTCGTGGTCATCGAACACAACATGGACTTCGTCATGGATCTGTGTCATCGGATCATGGTGATGGTTGAGGGAAAGGTGCTGGCGCTGGGGTCGCCCGAAGAAATCCGGTCAAACAGCCAGGTGCTCGATGCTTATCTCGGCAACTGATCGAATGGTTGAGATCGCCCGTGACTGACGCACGCTCAACACCCCGCGCGACGCCATGTATTGAGTTCGACGATGTCGTGGCGGGCTACAAAGACTTCATGATCCTGAACAACCTGTCGTTTGCGGTTCAACCAGGCAGCATCACGCTTCTCATTGGGCCCAATGGCGCAGGCAAGTCCACCGTATTGAAAACGCTGTTCGGTCTTCTCACGCCACGACAGGGAAAAATTCGGCTCAACGGCGTCGATATCACCGGTATCAAACCTTCTGTTTTGCTGTCGCAGGGGCTCGCGTTTGTTCCTCAGGGCCGCAACCTGTTTGGCAGGCTGAGCGTCTACGAGAATCTGGAGCTCGGCGGCATCACGCTTGGGATGAAAACCGCCCGCGAGCGGATTCCCGAGATACTGGAATTTTTCCCAAGGGTGAAAGAGCGTCTGCATTCGCGGGCGTCTTCATTGTCCGGGGGCGAACAGAAACAGCTGGAGGTGGGCCGCGCGCTTCTTCTCAGACCGCGCGTCCTGCTGATCGATGAGCCCTCAATCGGCCTGTCGCCGATTGTCGTGCAGGACGTGTTCAAGCTTCTGCGCACGCTCGCCGACCAAGGCACCACGGTTCTAATGGTTGAGCAGAACGTCAAAAGCGCGCTTCGATTTTCCGACGACGCGATCGCACTCGAGTCGGGTCGCCTGGTGCTGCATAAGCCAGCACACGCGGTGCTCGCTGATCCCAACGTGGAGCGATTGTTTCTGGGCGGGGCGCACCCGGGCACAGCCCTGGATTCCGATAACGGCCGCCTCCTCTGACCGAGTCCCTTCTGGATTGACGCCCGTGATCGACGGCAATACAAGACTGATCGCCCATATCGGACACCCCACGCATACCTTCAAGTCGCCGATGATCTACAACCCGTATTTCGAGGCGGCGGGAATCAATGCGGTCGTGGTTCCCATGGACTGCACCACTGAAAATTTTCCCCAAGTCTTGAAGGCTGTTTTTTCGCTGGGCAACATGATTGGTGCGCTGATCACCATGCCGCACAAGGTCGCGGTGGTGGACTTGCTGGCTGAGGTCACGGCAACCGTTCGCGTGGCCGGTGCCTGCAATGCCGTTCGCCAGACCGCAGACGGGCAGCTGGTGGGCGACATGTTTGATGGCGCCGGCTTCGTGCGGGGGATCGTCCGGAGAGGCTTTGATCCGGCCGGTAAAAGCGTGCTGATCATCGGGGCGGGCGGGGTCGGTAGCGCGATCGCAGCCTCCGTGGCTGCGGCAAGTGCCCGCGTTATCGCGCTCTTTGATTCCAACCCACCCGCAGCCGAAGCACTTGCCGAGCGGCTTCGGGCCCACTACACCGGTCTTGTCATCATGACCGGGGACAAAGATCCGGCGGGATTCGATCTGGTCGTCAACGCCTCACCGCTTGGCATGAACGACAACGACCCGCTTCCGGTCGATGTGGCACGCCTGTCGGCCGGCAGCTTTGTGGGTGAAGTGGTACTGAAGCGCGAGGTCACCTCATGGGTAGCCGCCGCTCGCAAAATAGGGTGTCCGACCCTGGTTGGCACGGACATGCTGTTCGAGCAGATCCCGGCGTATCTCGAGTTTTTTGGGCTGCCCACGACCACGGCGGCGCATCTGCGCAGTGTGGCCCGCGTAAATGGCCCCTAGATCACTGGCCGCCTTCTAAGAGACATGGATACCCGCTCACAGCGCATCGTATCCGGCGCGCAGCCTGGCAATATCGACCCCGAACGCAATCTGATCTGGACAAAGGAGCCCTCGATGACCCACCAGTCCCTGGAACAATTTACCGCGACCATGACGGCACGCGGCTACGACGAGGTACTGGTTCGCGAGTGGGGGCCCGACCACGTCGCCCCGGAACACGAACACCCGTTCGACACCGATGCGCTGGTGGTTCAAGGCGAGTTCTGGCTGACTGTGGGTGATACCACGCGGCATCTGCAAGCTGGCGACACCTTCCAGCTGACGCGCGGCGTCCGGCATGCAGAAAAATACGGCCCACAGGGCGCAACCTTCTGGGCCGCAAGGCGCAACCCTCGCTGAACACCCTGCAGAAAATACCCATGCCGGGCAATCTCGTGGCTCGCAGTCGCACTGCGCTTGCAGCCCTGCGCGGCGGTGCAGTCGCCGCGCTGTTGTCGCTGCAATGCATCGCAGCGGCAGCCCCACCGTCCGCCGACGCCAGGCTGCCGGTTTCAAAGCAGGTGCGCGCCTGCGTCGGCTGCCACAGCGAGCAGGGGCGCGCGGGGCCCGATGGGTACTACCCCAGGCTCGCTGGCAAGCCGTCCGGTTATCTGTATGCGCAGTTGCAGCACTTTGCCGAGGGCCGACGACACCATGCCGCGATGCAACGCCTGCTGGTGTCGCTGGATGATCCAACGCTGAAGGCGTTCGCCGACCATTTCGCGGGACTCACGCTTGCCTACCCGGCACCGCCCGCGTCGCGGGCATCAGCCGATCAGTTGCAACGTGGCCGCGCGCTCGCGCTGGTCGGCGATCCGTCCAGCAAGCTTCCAGCCTGCGCAAGCTGCCATGGGTAAACGCTGACGGGCGTCTCACCGGACGTGCCGGGGCTGCTCGGTCTTTCGCTTGACTACCTGAACGCGTAACTCGGCGCCTGGCGCACAGGGCTTCGCCAGGCACACGCCCCCGACTGCATGGCCGACATCGCACGGCGACTGGTCGGCGCCGATGTGAGCGCAGTCACATCCTGGCTTGCAAGTCAGCCCGTGCCCGATCAAGGACGGCCACAGCCCGCTACCGTCGGCACTGCCCCGTCGGCGTCCGACCTACCATGCGGCGCGAGCCCATCGCGCCCCGAGGCGCAGCCGATCCCTGACGTGGGCGAAGCCCGTCTTGCGCGCGGTGAAACCCTGGCTCGCGCAGGCAACTGTGTCGCCTGCCATACGATGCGCGGCCAACCGTTGATGAGCGGCGCCCGACCGATCGACACGCCCTTTGGCGTGGTCTTCAGCAGCAACCTCACGCCCGATGTCGATACGGGTCTTGGACGCTGGAGCGCAGCAGACTTTTGGAATGCCCTGCACCGGGGGCGCTCGCGCGATGGACGCCGCCTGGCCCCGGCATTCCCGTATGAGCACACCACCTTGATCACGCGCGAAGACAGCGACGCGATCTACGCCTGGCTTCAAACCGTTCCCGCGGTGCGTGCGAAGCAACCTGCACATCAGCTCACCTGGCCATTCGGTACGCAACCCGCTCTGGCGATCTGGCAACTGCTGCACTTCAAGCCGGCGAACTTCATTGCCGAACCGGGACGTGACGACCTCTGGAATCGCGGCGCGTACCTGGTTGAGGCCATCGGGCATTGCGCAGCCTGTCACGGCCCACGCAACCGGTTGGGTGCCACCCGCAGCGTCAAGAACTTGTCCGGCAGCGCAATGCCGGGGTCCGCATGGATCGCCCCCAACCTTCTGGACGACAGCGAAACCGGGCTTGCATCCACGCCGCTCGATCAAATCATCCGGTTGCTCGGAGCCGGCCGCGCCGCGCACGCAAGCGCGCTCGGGCCCATGGCGGAGGTGGTTCAACACGGGCTTCAGTATCTTGATGAGCGCGACCTTCGCGCCATGGCAATCTACCTGCAAGGCCGGGCGCGCGAACAGGCGCCGCGCGCAGCCACCGCGCGCGAGGGCACGCGATCCAACGCGGGAGCCGAGGTGTATCGGACCGCGTGTGCCGATTGCCACGGCGATTCGGGGGAAGGTCAGCCTGGCAGGTATCCCGCCCTGCGCGGCAACCGTGCGGTACTGCAATCGGATCCCACCAATACGGTGCTTGCGGTACTCCATGGTGGCTATACCCCGGTGACCGCTGGCAATCCGACACCGCCCGGCATGCCGCCGTTTGCGCTGGGGCTATCCAGTACCGAGCTCGCTTCGGTGATCAGCTGGATACGCGGGGGCCTTCAGGGCGCGTCGTCAGGGGCGCCGGCCGTTACCGCACCCTTGGTGGAGCGGGTGCGTAACCGAAGCCGTTAGAAGGGTAGCGCTGGTCGCGTTGATATCATCGGCGCTCCCTAATCAGTGAGATCCGCACCATGGCATTTGCCGATAATCTGAAAACGCTCCCCTCGATCGCGCATCTCGCCGCCCTCGAACTGCTGGCTGCCAACGGATCCGTGGTGGCCAGCATCGAGAACAAGCCCGGCAAATCCGGGTCGCTCACCGTCTATGCAGCGCTCGCAGCACGCTTCGGAAAAATTGATGCGGCCGCCGCCAAAGAAGGGCTTGATCTGTTTGCCGAGCACACGGCCGACGCGCGCGCCCACCCCGGCAAGCATCCCAACATCGACCGACTCTTCGAGGTCATCAATTCGGGCAGCGCCTTCAGCGTACGTTTGACCCCGGCATAAGCCGAGCAAGCAGCCGGTTCGGTTCGATCGCGCCAGCCCGGGTGTATGTGACATTATCTCATCACACTGTGATAAAGTAACATCACTAGCACTCGGAGCAACCACCCATGAACCGCCTGTCTCTGCTTTGGTTACCCGCCCTCTCCTGCATCGCCTGGGCTGCAGCCGCTCAGCCTTCCCCAAAGCCCGCAGCGCATGCCCACGGTCAACCCCAGGCGCATGCCCACGGCGAACCGGCGTTTGAACTTGGTGCCGTCCTGAACCCGTCCTGGCAGTCGCGTGCGCAGGCGCTGTCGCACCGCGATCGCGGACTGGGCCTGGGCCACAGCGATCTGACGCTTGACGCCAAGTTCGCGCCCTGGCTTCGCGGAAGCTTCAGCGCCGTCGCACATAGCGATCACCACAAAATCGACACCACAATTGAAGAGGCGTTTCTCGAGGCCCCGGGCCTGCCCGGTGGACTCCAGCTTCGCGCGGGGCGCTTTCTCTCGCAGCTTGGTTACCTCAACGAACTCCATCCCCATGGCGATGACTTCGTGATGCGACCGGTTCTGCACCGCGCCTTCCTTGGGGGACATTACTTCGACAATGGGCTAAGGCTGAACTGGGTTGCGCCCACGTCGTTTTACTGGCGTGTGGGCGGCGAAATGCTTCGAGGAAAAGGTCTTCCCACCACGCCGGCCACTTCAAACGTTGGGGCCTGGACACTTGGAACGCGAATCGGTGGCGATATCAGCCAAAGCAGCAGCTGGCAGCTTGGGCTGTCCACGCTCAGGCACGGCCGCGGCGCGACGGGGTCGGCGGGCGAGGCGCATCACCATCACGAAGCGGAGGAGCAGGGGCATGACATCGCTGCTGAAGCCGCCCATCACGGTCATCGCGCAGTCTTCTTTGGCCGTCGGATGGACGTGCTCGAGGGTGTCTGGAAATGGGCCCCTGGCGGTAATGCGCGCGCGCAGCAGTTTCGCTTGAGCGGTGAGATGGCGCGGGTCAGCGGTTTCGGTGATGCCCAAAGCGCCAGCGCTCGCCACACCGCCTGGTATCTTTCAGCGGTGTATCGGTTTCGCCCCCAGTGGGAAGCGGGGGTTCGGCTTGACCGGCTGAGTGCACTTGCGCTCCATGAAGAGGGCTATGAGCCGGCTCGCCTTGAGGAACGCAGCGTGTCGCTTGCCTGGAAGCGCGATCACATGACCACCGTCCGCTTGCAGTTCACGGCGCAGCGGGATCGAGGTGGTTTCGCCGAGGTATCGGAGATCAAACCCGCCAATGCGGTCCATCTTCAGTTCGTCAGAAGCTTTGGAGCACACGGTGCGCACGCCTACTGACCCGCAGTATCGGGTGCGCGATCACCAGCGCCCGCGCCGATGGTGGGGTCCGCTCGCCGTTGCCATCGGGCTGGTAAGTTTTGGCGGATTAAGCTTGCCCGCACAGGCGCGACTTAACATTTTCACCTGCGCGCCCGAGTGGGCGGCGCTCGCGCGCTTGCTCGCACCTGAGGCAAAGATTTTTTCAGCCACGCATGCCCGCCAGGATCCTCACGAAATTGAAGCCCGGCCAGCTCTGATCAGCGCATTGCGTCGCGCTGACATGGCCGTTTGCACTGGCGCCGGACTGGAAGCGGGCTGGCTACCCATGCTGCAGAGCCGGGCCGGCAACGCCCGTGTGATGACTGGGGCCGCGGGGATGTTGCTGGCAACCGAAGGGTTACCGCTTCTTGAGGACGCCCATCACCACGCGTCGCGCGACAAGGGGCACATCCACCCCGAGGGCAACCCTCACATCCAGCTTGATCCGCGTCTTCTCGCTCGTGTCGCAGTTCGGATGGCGGACCGCCTCGCGGCGCTGGATCCTGGCGGAGCGGCATCTTACCGTAGCCGCCTGGGTGGCTGGCTTGTCGAGTGGAATTCCCGTATCGAGGCTTGGCAGCAAGCTGCAAAGCCGCTATTCGGAGAGGCAGTGATCGCCGAGCATTCCAGCTTCGCCTACCTGTTCCGATGGCTCGAGATCTACCAGGCTGCCGATCTGGAACCCGTCCCCGGTGTGCCTCCTACAGTCAGTCACCTGCAGGCGCTGCTGCAGCGCGCCCGCGATGACCCACCGCTGGCGGTTTTGCAGGCGCTGTATCAGGATCCGCAGCCCGGTCGCTGGCTGACCGACAAGCTGGCTATTCCGCTGCTGACACTCCCTAGCACAGTCACGACCGACGGTAGCACCAGTTCACTCGAAGGCTTGTTCGATCATTTGATTCGCACGCTGCTTACTGCGCATGCCCAGCGCCGCCCACCGCGTTGATGGATGGTGTAGTCGAACTCGGTTCGGTGCTCGCCGCGCCATCCTTAGCCGGGTTGCTGGTACTGGCCTCCCATGTGCCGCTAGGCGAGCAGGTGTTGCGACGCGGCATCGTCTTCATCGATCTCGCTATCGCACAGATCGCGGCACTCGGCGTACTGCTGACCGCCGGCTGGGGCAACGGCCCGTTCTCGGCCTGGTGGATGAGCACGGCGGCGGCCCTGGCGGGCGCGGGGCTGGTGGCCTGGCTCGCGCGCGCCTGGCCAGAGCAGCGCGAAGCGTTGATCGGGCTGGTCTATGTCGGAGGCGCGGCCGCCGCGGTACTGTGGGTCAGTTCGGATCCCCACGGTGCGCAGAAGCTGCGTGCACTGTTGGCGGGCGACATTCTCTGGGTTGGAGCCGATTCGCTCTGGCTGCTCGCAGTCGGCACAGCGCTGTTCACAGCGCTAGCGTTCCGACATCCCACGGCACTGAATCGCGACATCGTGTTCTACCCTGCCTTCGCGATTCTGGTGAGTCTGTCGGTACCAGTCCTGGGGCTTTATCTGGTCTTCACTGCGCTGATCGCACCAGCGTTGGGCGTCCATCGACTCCGTCAGGCAGGCCATCCCCGTGCCCGCGGGGCGGCTTACTTGATTGGTGTCATCGGGTTGTTGATGGGCCTGACCGGCTCTTATCTGCTTGACACCCCGAGCGGGCCTGCGATCGTGCTCGCGTTAATCGCAACGGCGGCCGTGTCGAGCGCGCTCGCTGCGGTTAGACTACGGGGATGAGCCGAACCCGGAAACCCACCGCCCCCCCCTCGACCCCCGTTGCGCCTGCTGCCAGCGCTGCCGAGGCGACCGGCGCCGCCAAAGCACCCCTGTCACGTGCCCAACGGGCACTGATCGCCAGCCGGCTGACCGAAGCCGAACAACTCTGCAATGATCGCGGAACCCTGCTCACGCCACTGCGCCGCGAAGTGCTGAAGCTGTTGCTGGAACGCGGGGGCGCTGCCAAGGCCTATGACCTGCACGATGACATGCGCAACGCCCACGGCAGGGTCGCGCCCATGACCGTATACCGGGCACTGGATTTCCTGATCCAGATGCAACTCGTCCACCGCGTCGCCAGTCTGAATGTGTTCATTGCCTGCAGTCACGGTGAGGCTGCCTCGCCTGACCACAGTCATGACGCCCTGATGCTGGTCTGTACCCGTTGTGACAAGGTGGTTGAACAGGCCGCGCATGAGGTTGCCGGCAAGCTGAGCGCTGAACTGGTCGAGCGATTCGGTTTCACCGCTCAGGGCATTGAGGTGAAAGGCCTTTGCCGCGAATGCGCGGCCAAGCAGCCGTAGCCGCATCGTCAGTCATCGCAGCCTGGTGGGGCTGGCCGACCCCAGGGAAGCTGAACCGCGTATCGGCCGTTAAGGAGTCCCGGATGCCTGGTTCACAATCCTCAGTCATGCGCTGGCTGGATGAGCTCGCCGCACCCGCTGACATTTCCGCCAATGTTGGCGACACAGGGGCAGTGAATATTGAGCTGGCATCGGGTGCGCCCCTACGGCTCGAGCTCGATGATGAGGCCCAGATCATGCTGCTGAGCGCTGATCTGTTTAACGTGAACGAAGCCGACCGCAGCGCCGTCTTTCAACAGGCAATGCGGCTAAACCTCCAGGGTCAGGGCACGGGCGGCGCCTCACTGGGGTGGGACGCCACACGCGACATGTTGGTGCTGTCCGCGCTGACACCCACCGCGCTGCTCGACGAGCGAACGTTTCTGGGCGTTCTCGGTGGATTCATCGGTCTGGTTGACGAGTTCTGCACAGGACTGCCTCAGCCAGTGGCCATGGCCACCAACACGACGCCGCCGCCGATGATGGTTCGCGCCTGAACGACGAGGAGCCACCATGGCGTGGGGATTCTTCAATCGCGGCATCAAGGTCACCGGGCAGTCTGCCTCCAACACCGTGGCGCAGGCAGGTGGGGTTGCCTCGACGCGCATTGGCGGTGGAACACGCACGGAAAAAGTCTTCCACGCGCGCTTCGTCAATTTTTTCAAAAGCTGCGCCCGAAAAATTTCGCCCAGGAAACACACGATTCTGAAGGCCGGCGGCGACACGAACTGTTACCTGCTGGCTCGAAAGAATGACCCAGGAAAACTGCGACTCGATTTGGCCGGCCGATTACGCAACCCGGCCCTAGCTGAGGCCCGCGCTGCGGCGGCGGTCAAAACCAATCCATCCGGCAGCGCCAGCCCCGCTTCCGAAGTCATCGGTTCGTCCGCTGTCGAGGCGCCCCCCATCGCCCTGCCCGGGGAAAGCAGCGAACAGCCATCAGCGAGCGACACACGCGCACTGACCGGCACCGAACGGCTCACGGCAATCGGATCACGCAGCGCCAGCATCGAACTCGCGCGCACACAGCTTCAGTCGGCTGACACGGCGGAGAGGCTCACAGGACGCGCTGCCGACGCCAAACTGATGGGCGACATTCTGGCCGACTTCAGTCTGCTGTCTGACCCGTCGGGTCAGGGCATCTCTGACGAGCTTGCGGCCTCAGCCCGTGAAATGCTCACCTTGCAACTGCTCAGTCTGAAGTTGCCAGAGGGTAAGCAAAAGCTCGAGGACGGCCCGATTGCGACTCCACTGCGCGCCGACATTGACACCGACGACACCCGTCGGGCGCTCAACCAGCGCTACCAGTATCTGCCTGCCAAACTGAATGACACCGAAACCGACAGCGACCGTAAAGCCCGCGGCGATCGCCAGTGGCCCTCGCCGGTACAACAGGCGGATGCATTTCTGAGCCAGCTGGGCGATCTGCTTACCCGAATCGCCGCGCCCTCTGCCGACGCCAACGCGGCGCCGATCGACCCCAGGTTGATCGATCGGCTGTTTGAGCAGTCCCCCCTTCAGGCCACCCACGGCAAATCGCAAGCGCTATCAGAGGTTCAGACTTTCGATGCGCTTTATCAGGTACGCCAGCTGTTGTCGATGCTGGCTGATCGTGGCGCCTCGTCTGAGAACGATGCTCGGATTCGCCGTGCGGTGCTCAATGAGATCGCGCCCGCGCCCGAAGCGCCCACCGGAAAACTGAGCAAAAAAGAACGCAACGACTACGCCATCAGGGTCAAGGCACACCAGGATTCCCCCAGCAACCTTTCAAACGAGCTGTCCGAGCAGGTGGAAAAGCGGCTGCCTCTTGCCCGGCTCAGGGCGTATTGCGAGCAGGTGGATCGCCAATTTGGCAGAGAGGGTTCGCTTGACGACGCCCGCCTCCAGCTGAAGCTGGCTGCGGCGGGCAACGACGGCGAGCGCGACTGGATCAAACGCGGCCACGAGCTCGGCCTTGCCGTGCGCAATCTGGATCGCGCCTGGACCATCCGAACCCGGCACGGCGGCGATAACCAATCCCCCTTTGTTGCGGGCAGCC
The DNA here is from genome assembly GCA_016868375.1 of Betaproteobacteria bacterium. Classification (GTDB taxonomy): domain Bacteria; phylum Pseudomonadota; class Gammaproteobacteria; order Burkholderiales; family Burkholderiaceae_E; genus SYIM01. The sequence goes on from VGHA01000033.1 coordinate 31,044, forward strand.
GAATCCGTATTGACGCGAAACTGATGGCAGCGCTGCTCGCGCCCACACGCCCCGGCAACGCACTCAATCAGGTACAAGGCACCAACACGCGCGACGTCAACCTGCTGGTGGCCCACGCTATCGCACTGCAGAAATCCATGGATGATCAGCAGGCCTGGCTTGATGCAGGCGAAACCAGCGTGGTCGACGCTGACGACTCAGACCCTGATCCTGTGAACCAGACGGTCAAGGCGCTGTTCAACACCAAAGACCTGAAGAACATGGGGTTCAGCGACACCGATCTAAACCAGATGGAGCGCGATGGCCGGCTGGCCGGTCTGCTTGAGGCCGCCAGCGCGCTGGGCGCAGCAGGCATGCGCAGTGCCGAGGGCGTGGCCCAGGTCAACCAACTTGTGACCCAGGCACGCAATCGACTCATCGACAACACGCTCGCCACCAAAGGGCTTCGCGATCTTGCGGGCGTTGAGGCGCGCGCCGAAGCACTGGTTGCCATCGCGCGCTCGGGCGAGACCAGGCGAGCACCCCTTATCGAATCGCTTGCATCCATGGTGTCGGCCGTTAACGCCGCCGGGCAACTTGAAGCGTATGACCGCGCGGGTGCCGCGTTGGCGCGCGCCTACGATGACCGGATCGCGATTGACCTTGAGGTTGAACAGGCCGAGCGAACATTGAACACCCTCAGCGAACCGCCAACCTCGCTCAAGCTAAGCGCGACAGATGCCAAAACCGTCGAAGTCGCTCGTCAGCTCGAAGAGTTCCGGCATCTGGCAAGTCTCTTCACCGCGATGGGCGTGGTTGGCCGCAAGCTCGAAGCCGGGATCAATCTTCAGCCGCAGGGTAGCGAAGCCCGTGCAGCCCTCGAGCAGGACCAGAAAGCCTTAAAAGATCAGCTGCAAGATATCCACGACGGCCTCACGCAATCCAAAGCTGCGTTAGCTCGCCGCTCCAATCACCCGCTGATTGCCGCGCATGCGTCGGTGTTGCAGGGGACCAGCCTGACCGCTGCGGTGCAGTGGGTCAATGACGCCTCGAGTGAATCTGTCAATGGCGTTGATAAGGTGCTAGACGCCGCCTCAGCCCTCATCACACTTGAGTTAGCACCGGCTCGCAGCCGGCTCTGTGAATCACGGATTCGCGAAGCGGCACGCGTCCAAACGCGACTCCTCGAACAGCGACGCGAGGCGCTACCCGATCCACATCGCTCGGCACTTCAACCCGAACTGCGCTCGATCGCGGCCAGTCTGTACCTCGACCATCTGCAGGCTGCCTCAAGCGCAGGCGAACCCGCGGCCGAGTTCGTTCTTGCCAACACGCGCGAATCGTTCATTGAGCGGGCTCATGCGCGTGGCATCGATACCGACGCCTTCGCACTGGAAATCGATGACACGCTGCTGCGCGACCTCGACGAAGAGGCGCTGGGCAAATGGATTTCGGACACGCAGCAGTCGCGCGCCGAGCGCGTGCTTGCAACGATGAGCCAGGCAGGCGCCGCCATGGCGGCAGCGCGCGGCTTGCCCTCTCCAACCCCTGCATCGGGTACGGCCGCTGCGCGCGTGGCACCTGACACGCCATCGGTTGCCAACGCAAATCGGGCGATCATTCTTGGCGCCATCCGGCAGATGCAAATTGGCGACCGGGTATTTTTGAAGGCCTCGCGCAAAGGGGAGATCGGCCTGAGCAAGCTGCCCGCCGATCCCAGCGGAACCTTGAAACTTGATCTGATGCTGGGCATGGGCGACCGCAATGTGTTTGATGTCAAGCGCCAGCCCAACGGCAACTTCACCGTATCCATTCGGGCGGGCTCCACGCTGTCCGCGCGCGCCGGCGTAAGCGCCTCGCCCGCGGCTTTGGCAGAGGTGGCCAAGGCATCCGGCAAGATCCAGCTCTCCTCAACTTCTGTCGAGGGCTGTACCTTTGAGTTTTCGCCTGATCAGGGCATCGCGTTCATCGAACACATCCTGGAAAACAAGCCCGTTGATGCGGCGCTGCTGGCCACTGCGCGCGATATTCGTACCGTTTCCAAGGACGAAGACAAGCTGATGATCGAGGCGGGACTCGGGCTCTCGAGCGACTCCATCATCAAGGCACTGAAAGGAAAGTCTGACGATGCGGCCAAGGCGCTCAAGCCCGGGCTCGAATCAAAAGGCGCCTCTCTGGTGCAAGAACCCTCAGTCAGCGTGGCCAAGGCGGTCTGGTCGCGCGCATGGGCGCAGGCCACCCAAGACAACGCAAAAGTCCACGTGATGAAGCGCGCCACCGGATATCAGCTCGAGGCATCGCTTGGCGCTGAGCTCACAGTGAAGCTCCCGTCCCTCGCTGAGAACGTTCTCAAGCCCGCACTGGCCTCTCGCGTTGACGACCATGCGGTCAAGTCGTCTGTGTCCGGTACCAATACGAATCTGGGCGGGGTGAAGGCATCCGTTTCGCGGGTCTATGAGGCCGAACTATCGGTCGAACAGAAGGCGCTTGATGGCAGCATCCGCAAGGCTGAATTCGAGTTTGCCGTTCCACTGGTTCCGGGTCTCGATACCTCGGCATTAGGCGGCGTCGACCCAAGGCTGAAGGCGCAGCTTGATCGCTTACCACTAGAGCGACGCGCCGAATTCGACCAGCTGCTTAAGCAGGTCGACAACTCCGAGGGCTATCTGCTGCTTGCAGCCTCGCGGCTCGACGACTCGGTTTGTAATGCATTGAACGCCGAGTTCAGCCTCGAGCGGGAGATGGCCAACGAACTCGGACGGATGCACTCGCGCGGCTCGCGCGACGCCGCCCAGGATCGGGCCTGCAAAGCGCATGGCGAGCGGCTCGCCGGCCTTGGCGAACAGGCGGCTGAATTCAAGCTTGAGCGGCTGATCGTCGTGAAAGGCGCTTCGATGACCCGCGAGCAGGCGCTCGGGGTCGGGCTCCTGCGCCTCGAGCGACAGGGGCAGGCAGGCACCGGCAGCACCGTGGGGCAGGTTGACCTGACGGCGCCGCCAAGCCAGGGGCTCTCGCAGCCACCGGCGCAAGCGCCTGTCAAGTCCGACGACACGGTATCCGTGTCGGGCTCTACCGCCATGTTCAACGTTGCTGCGCCCGTGCTCCGCGCAGGCGTTCAGCCCGCCGACAAGGTGGTGGCGTTACTCGATTCGCTCGAGGCCAGGCGCGGATTATCGGATCGCGACGCCAGTGACGATCCTATCGCGCTCATCCGAGAGGGGCTTGGGGCCAGGCAGAGGCCGAGCGTAATAAGCACGCTGAACGGACTCGAGGG
>VGHA01000034.1 GCA_016868375.1 Betaproteobacteria bacterium
TGCGTACGCGCGCAGGCCAGTGCAAAGCCAAGATTGAACAGGGCGTCGGAGCCGTCGATTTCAGCCGGCACCATCGCGCCAGTGAGCACAATGGTGGCGTCGAGCGTCGCGCGGCCCAGCACTGCGGCGGTATCGACCATCGTGTCGGTGCCGTGGATGATGACGATGCGTGGTTCGGCGCTTGCGCGACAGGCGGCGAGAATCGACTGGCGGTGCGTATCGGTCATGTCGAGGCTGTCAAGCGCCATCAGCACCTGCACCGCCGGCGGTTCGGCCAGGCGGGCACGAGCAAGAAGCGCCGGGAGGTGACTGTCGGCAAAGACGAGTTGCCCGGTCAGCGGATCGTAGTGCTTGTCGAAGGTTCCGCCGGTGGTGATGATTCGAAGCGACATGGTCGGTTGCGGGGGGTTTACGTGGCGGATACGCGGCCGGGGCAGGCGAGGTGCTGCGTGCGGCTAGCCGGTTTGCGTGGCGCTCGCGCGCTCGATCAGTTGCTGCCAGCCGTCGTCATCATGCGGCCAGGCGCGTTCGGGCAGCTGGTTCAGATGGCGTAGCAGCGTGGCCGCCAGCCAGGCGGGCGGCTGGCCCAGCGCGCTGGGTGGGTCGCGCCAGAGCCGGCGCACCAGGTTGGCGTTCACGCCAAGCCGTGCCGCGAGCGCATCGATGATCTGCCGGTCCTGTCCGGCGTCGATCGCGTGGCGCAGCCACCCGGTGTGCTCGATGCCGTGCAGACAGGCCTGGCGCTCGATGGCGGGCCGCAGCTCATAGCTGGGGCCTGAGGGCACGCGATCGGGCAGCGCCGTGTCGCTGTCGGACGCGAGCGAGCCGTGCGCAATGCGCGCGTGGGCTTCCAGTGGCATGAGCGTTTCGGTCAGAAAATTCACCAGCGTGGGCAGGCGGCTGATCAGGTGCGCGCGCGCGGCCGCGTGGCGGGGCGCGAGCACCAGCCAGTTGTAGCAGCCCAGATGCTTGCCGACACCGGTTCGCGCGAGCAGCGCAAGCGCGGCAGGATCGAGCGCGTCTTCGATGATGGCGGCGATTCGCGCATCGACCTGCGCCTCACGCTGATCGACCGAGCGCAGCACCCGTCCATAGAAGGCGGGATCGATCGTGCCATCGCGAAGCGCTGCACGCAGTCGCTCGGTGAAATCCGGGTAACGATCGTCGTGACCAAACAATCGTGTGGCGGTGCTGGTGTCCAGGCGATGCTCGCGGTCGAGATGGCGCACCCAGTCGGCGCGGCGGCGCTCGAGCGTGGTGAGCATGTCGCCCGCGAGCGCTTCAAAGAGCAGGTCGAGCAGCGGGGCGGAGGCGTCGCTCGAGGCGGATTCGGCGTTGCCGCGGTTGGTGTCGGGCGGCAAATTGCCTGGGCCGCGCAGCGCCGTCGGCGCGCTGAGGGATCGCTCGTTGCGGGCGAGCATGTCGACCACCAGCAGCAAGGTGCGATTGCTGAGGAGCGCGCGGAAATCGTAGACCAGCTGGTCACGGTCAACGCCGATGAAGCGAATGCCAAGACCCCAGGTACGGGTGAGCTGCGCGAACACCGGATGGGTCATCAGCGACAGCCGCGAACCCAGCGGCAGCATCAGCATCAGCAGCCGCCAGTCGGAGGAGGGCGCGCGAAAGACGAGCGCACGTGGGCTTGCCGCGTAGGTGGTGGACAGGTGCGCGAGTTCGGGTCCGCTGTGGCTTGCGTCGCACAATGCCTCATCGACCGGATGGGGGTCGATGAACAGGGCGGTGGCGTGTCTCAACCGGTACGCTTGGCGAACACGAGCAGGCTTGCGCCCGCAAACAGAAACGCGCCCGACATGAGCACGCGCCCGACCGAATCGCGCCAGAGCGCTTCCAGGGCGAATGCAAGACGCTTCCAGGGCGAATGCAAGACCCGCGAGCAGCAGAATACGCGCGGTGCCCGCAGTGCGCTGCGCGGGGCTGGCTTGTCGTTGAATCATGATCATGAACCGCAATCTACCCGAACATCGGTCTGCTGAAAACCCAAGGGTTGTCGACCCGGGACAGTGTCTCAGAACGGCAACTGGCGCGGGCTGCGGTGGTCAAGTCGGTGGCGATCGAGCACGGTGATCGCCCGATCGCCTGCGGTGAGCGCCACCGGATCGCCGGCTGCCAGTGTGCCTGTCTGGACCACCGCGCAGTAAAACCCGGTATAGCCCGACTGAACCATCATCTTGGCGGCCATGGATAACCCCAGTCGCGCATTGAGCTTGAAGCAGGGATCGCGGGGGCGCGTCACGCGCAGGCGCACGCTGCCGATGGCCAGCAGGTCGCCCACCCAGACCTGCGATTCGGAGAGCCCCTCGATGGTCAGGTTCTCACCCAGCGCGCCGGCCTCGGGCAGCGGCGCTCGTCCATGCTGGTGTGCAAGCGACTGCCAGAACCGGTAGTGCTCGAGCGGATAGACGTAGACCGCCTGCAGTGGCGGCCCATGGATGCGGCGCTCGACCGACTCGTCGCCGTCCAGGCCGCGCTCGGTCACCGCGCAGGGGTCAGGCTGGGTGAGCGTACTGACTGGCCGCTTGTTGATGGCGCTTTGGGTGGCGAAGCGCTCGCTGCCGTCCTGCGCGAAGAGCGGCGCCGCGCGGCCAACGCTTGCAGCGATCAGCCGCGCCATTGCGTGACAAGCGACAGGCCGGGCAGCGCGATGCCTTCGATCTGCGTGCTCCAGCGGCCGGGCTCGCCAAGCGGCTGCGCGTCGGTCAGCGTGCCCGTGGTGATGATGTCGCCGATCGCAAGTGCGGTACCGCGCTCACCGAGTTCGCGCGCCAGTCGGCCAAGCGAGGCGAGTGGGCTGCCAAGCACCACGCTGCCGCGGCCTGACCAGCGCTCGCCGCCCTCGCGGGTCATCGTGAGCGTGAAGGTTTCGAGCGCGCGGATGAGCGCAGCGGGGCTCGCCGCCAGCTGATCGGGTCGCAGGCGCGGGCCCACGATCAGCGCTGCATGCATTGCCTGCGCCGCGTGGCTTTCCATGGGCAGCGACCGCCAGTCGGGATACGGGGTGTGGACGATCTCGAAGCCGTGCGCGATCCAGGCGCAGGCCTCCAGCAGCGCCTCGGGCGTCCCGGCCCGCGGTGTGCGGGCGAGCCCCACGATGATTTCCGGCTCGATGCGGGGCGCCGACAGTCCGTTCAGAACGAACAGCGCCTGGGTGGAATCGAGCAGTCTGACGGTGCGGTCGTAGAGCCGGCCCCAGATCGGCCGGTCAATCCCCAGCCGCGGCCAGGCCGAAGTATTGGTGAGGCCAACCTTCCATCCGATCGGACGGTCGCCACGCGCCTCGCGCAGCACGACGATGTCGCGCGCCATGCGTTCGCCCTCCGCCCAGTCGGTGATCGGCTGGGTGTCCTCGCGACGAATGGTCTGGCCGGCGTCCATCGTCGACAGCAGCAACTCGGGTGTCAGAGGTTTCATCGGAGTATTCGGGATTGTGGCCCCGGGCGCGGCCCGGAGTGTAAAGTTGGGGTTTTCGTTTCCGGAATTGCATTTCCAGGATGCGAATTCTGCCGGGAATGTCGGCAGAACGCACCGGAGCCCGGTCTGACCGCAAGACCAACAGGCAGACACACCGGTTACACAGGCTGGTAGGCGTTCGCACCTTGCACGACAGGTTGCGGGTCGTCTCCCGGAAGCATCGCCAGGAGAATCTGAGGATGAATGCATCGAACGCTCAAGCGGTTGCCGCGATGAATTCGGTCTGGAATGCCACCACGGTGGCTGCGCCCGACTACGTCCGCCACCGCGGGGTGATCGAGTGGGTGGCATCGATTGCTGCACTCGCCCAGCCCGACCGCGTGGTCTGGTGCGATGGGTCGGACGACGAATACAAACGGCTGTGCGACCAGATGGTGGCCGCCGGCACGCTTCGCCCGCTCAACCCCGCCAAGCGTCCCGGCTCATTTCTCGCATGGTCCGATCCCTCCGACGTGGCGCGTGTGGAAGACCGCACCTTTGTGTGCCCGGCGCGCCGCGAAGAGGCTGGCCCCACCAACAACTGGGTTGACCCGGTTGATGGCCCCACCAACAACTGGGTTGACCCGGTTGAAATGCGCGCCACCATGCGCGGTTTGTTTACCGGCGCGATGCGCGGCCGCACGCTGTATGTGGTGCCGTTCTCGATGGGTCCGATGGGTAGCCCGATCGCGCATCTGGGCATCGAGCTTACCGACAGTCCCTATGTGGTCGTCAGCATGCGCACGATGACCCGGATGGGGCGGCGGGTGTATGAGCTGCTGGGCGAGTCGGGCGCCTATGTGCCCTGCGTGCACACGGTAGGCGCGCCGCTTGCCGCCGGACAGGCCGACGTCTCCTGGCCCTGCAATCCCACCAAATACATTGTTCACTATCCGGAAACCCGTGAAATCTGGTCGTTTGGATCAGGCTACGGCGGCAATGCGCTCCTGGGCAAGAAATGCTTTGCGCTGCGAATCGCCTCCACGATGGGGCGTCAGGATGTCGCCGCCGATGGCGAAGGTTGGCTTGCCGAGCACATGCTGATTCTGGGTGTCACCAGTCCCGAAGGCCGTAAATATCACGTGGGGGCGGCGTTCCCGTCTGCCTGCGGAAAAACCAACTTCGCGATGCTGATTCCGCCCGAGGGCTTCAACGGCTGGCGGGTCACCACCATCGGCGATGACATTGCATGGATCAAGCCGACGGCCGACGGGCGGCTACGCGCGATCAATCCCGAGGCGGGCTACTTCGGGGTCGCACCGGGCACCAACGTCCGAACCAATCCGAACTGCATGGCCACGCTGGCTGCAAACACGATTTTCACCAACGTCGCGTTAACCGATGACGGCGATGTCTGGTGGGAGGGCATGACCGACACGCCACCCGATCATCTGATTGACTGGCAGGGCCGCGACTGGACGCCGGCCGACGGCAAAGCCGGCCGCAAGGCCGCACATCCCAATGCCCGCTTCACGGTAGCGGCCACACAGAACCCGGCGATCGATTCGGCCTGGGACAGCGTGGAAGGCGTGCCCATCGACGCGTTTATTTTTGGCGGGCGTCGCTCAAGCACGGTCCCCCTGGTGACCGAGGCGCGCAACTGGGTCGAGGGCGTCTACATGGCGGCCACGATGGGCTCGGAAACGACCGCTGCGGCAATGGGCCAGCAGGGCGTGGTGCGGCGCGATCCCTTTGCGATGCTGCCGTTTTGCGGCTACAACATGGCCGACTATTTCCGCCACTGGCTCGAGATGGGGGCCAAGCTCTCGGCGCGTGGCGCGGTGCTGCCGCGCATCTACTGCGTCAACTGGTTCCGTACCGATGAGAACGGTCGCTTCGTGTGGCCCGGGTTTGGCGAGAACATGCGCGTTCTGCGCTGGATTGTCGAGCGGGTTGAGGGTCGTGCGCAGGGTGGCGAGCATGTGTTTGGCATCAGCCCCCGCTACAACGATCTGCATTGGGCGGGGCTTGCCTTCCCCGAAGATCGGTTTGCGCGGATCACCTCAATCGATCTGGCGGCCTGGCGCGAGGAGTTCCGCCTGCACGGCGAGCTGTTCGATTCGCTGGCGCGGCGCATGCCGGCCGAGCTGCTCGAGGTCAAGCGTGCGCTCGAGCTCAAGCTCGCGGCGTAGCGCGTAAGGCACACCGGGCCAGCGCGGCGCGCAATCGGCTGACGCGGGTCAAAAGGCGCGCGCAGGCGCACGCGCGCCGGGCGCGCATCGGGCCTTTACAGTCGTCAGCTGTCTGACTTGCTGCGGGTGGTGATGCCTGTTGCCACGTTCCATGAGTTTGCCCGCAGCGGCCCGGGCCCGCTGTGTCCTGCATGCGGGGCCTGTTTAGGTCGCGCCGATCCGCCGCCATTCTGCTCGGCGTCGCTGGGCGATGCCGAGCGCAATCACCCCGCGCCGGTTTTTGCCGTGCGTCTTCGCGCCAGACAGATGCTGTACCAGGCGGGCCAGCTGGGCGATGCGGTGTTTGCGCTGCACGGCGGTCTGGTCAAGGAAACGCTCGGCGCTGAAGAGGGCGAGCGCGTGGTCCGGTTGATTGGTGGTTCGGGCGTGACGGGGCTTGTCGCCCTGTTGGGCGAGCCGCATCGGCACTCGGCCCGCGTCGTGGGCGACGGTGTCGCCTGCCGGATTCCGGTGGCGCGACTGCGCGAGCGACTTGCGCAGGAACCGGCGGGCGCACTCGCGCTGCTCGCGCACTGGCAGGGTGCGCTCGATGATGTCGATCGCGTCATCGCGGCCTTTGGCAGCGGGCCCGCGCGTGCGCGGCTGGCGCGCTACATCCTGTTTCTATTGGAGGCGATGGGCGACGACGCGCGGCTGCGCAGGCAGGCGGCGGCCGAGCTGATCGGCGTGACCCCGGTCAGCGTGACCCGGCTGATCGGTGAGTTCAAACGCAGCGGCCTGGTACGGGAGGAAGGACTGCGGCTGCAGGGATGTGACCGGCAGCGGCTGAGCGCGCTGGCAGCCCACGCGCGCACGCCGGGGCCTCGGCTTCTGCAGCCGGCATAGGCGTCGCCTGTCAGTTGCTTTTGACGCGCGCGCCTGCGCTAAGCATGTCTGCCTGAGCGATCGCGGCGATCAGGCTTGACGGGTCGGCCAGACCCTGACCGTCCGCGCCAGCCCGGCCGGCCAGATCGAAGGCGGTGCCGTGATCGGGGCTCGTGCGTACAAACGGAAGTCCGATCGTGATGTTCACGCCCTGGTCCAGACCGAGATACTTGATGGGGATCAGCCCCTGGTCGTGATACATCGCGATGACCGCGTCAAATTCGGCCAGGCCACGTGCGCGCATGAAGACGGTATCGGGTGCAAAGGGGCCGCGTGCATCGATGCCCTGTGCGCGGGCCTCGCTGATGGCGGGCGCAACGATGTCGATTTCTTCGCGTCCGAAGAGACCGGCTTCGCCTGCGTGCGGGTTGAGTCCGGCCACCGCGATGCGGGGCGCTGCGAGTCCGGCGGCGCGAAGCGCCCGGTCGGCGATCTGAAGCGTGCGAACGATTAAAGGTGCATCCAGCGTGCGCACCGCCTCGGATAGCGCGACATGAATGGAAACCAGCACCACGCGGAGCTCGGCGTTGGCGAGCATCATCCGGACCTCGACGCCGCCCGCCAGCTCCGCGAGCAGCTCGGTGTGCCCGGGGTAGTGGTGGCCGGCCGCCTGCATCGCCTCTTTCGAGATCGGGGCGGTGACCACCGCGCGCACGGCGCCCGCCTGTGCCATGCGGGTCGCGTGCACGATTGAGCGCCAGGCGGCATCTCCCGCGCGGGGGTCGACCCGACCGTGTTGCAGATCGGCGGGAACGGTTGCCGCCGGCTCGATGCGCGGCGGGATGGGCAGCTTGAGCCGCTGGGCCTCTGCGGCCAGCCAGTGCGGATCGCCGACCGCGATCAGCGCCTGCGGGTCGGGCGCCTTCGCGATGGCTTTCAGCAGGATTTCGGGGCCGATGCCGCAGGGATCGCCCATTGTGATGGCGATGGGCGCGGGCGAGGCAGGCGTGTGAGCCATGTCGGTTGGGTTGCGTCAGTGGGGGGTTGCGGTTCGGCCGGCGGCCTCGAGCACCGCTTCAAGCAGCACCTGTGCGCCCGCGGCAAGATGCCCGGGCTCGGCGTTTTCGATTTCGTTGTGGCTGATACCGCCCTCGCAGGGGACGAAAATCATGGCGGCCGGGCAGGTTTTGCCGACATACACCGCATCATGGCCGGCGCCGCTTGCGATTCTGCGCACCGACTGTCCCGCCGCGCGCGCCAGGGCTTCGATCCGGCTTACCCAGTGCGGGTCAAAGTGACACGGCTCGAAGTGCACGACCTCAGTCAGGTGCGCCTCAAGCCGTTCGTCAGCTGCGATGCGGCTGATGCAGGCGCGGATGTCGTCGACCATGGCTGCCAGCGTGTCAGCCTGGGCGTTACGCAGGTCAATGGTGAGTCGTACGCGGCCAGGGATGACATTGCGCGAGTTGGGCGACACCAGCAACTGGCCCACGGTGCCCCGCGCGTTGTGAGGATACTGGGCTGCAATGCGTCGCACCTGCGTGATGACCTGGGCGGCGCCGACCAGCGCGTCGCGCCGCATGGCAAGCGGGGTGGGGCCTGCGTGGGCGTCCTGGCCGACAAGCTCGAGATCGAACCAGCGCTGGCCCAGTGCGCCCTCTACCGCGCCGATGGTGATGTGCTCGGCCTCGAGGATGGGGCCCTGTTCAATATGGGGTTCGAAAAACGCGGCAAAGCGCGGGGCGGTATCGGATCCGGCATAGCCGATCTGCGCGAGCGCCTGAGCCACCGAGACGCCCTCGAGGTCGGTGCGCGCAAGGCAGTGCTCAAGACTGAACGCGCCGGCATACACGCCCGAGCCCATCATCACCGGCGTGAACCGGCTGCCCTCTTCATTGGTCCAGACCGCGACGGCGATCGGCCGGTCGGTGGTGATCGCAGCGTCATTGAGCGCGCGAATCACTTCCAGCCCGGCGAGTACGCCGTAATTGCCATCGAACTTGCCGCCCGAGGGCTGCGTGTCGATGTGGCTGCCAATGCCCACCGGGTCAGCCTCGCGTGCGCCGGGGCGTATCGCGAAGAGGTTGCCAATCGCATCGACCAGAATGCGGCAGCCAGCGTGGTGCAGCCAGGCGCGCACAAGGTCCCGCCCCTGGCGGTCGAGGTCGGTCAGTGCCAGCCGCCTCACGCCACCTAGTTCGGTGGCGCCAATTGCCGCAAGGTCCATGAGGCTTTGCCAGAGTCGATCGGGATTGATTCGGGGTGATGGTTGGGGGGCGGTCATGGGAGGCTCCTCGAAGGCTTCAGCGCGGGGGCTGGTTCAATGGTTGATCGGCGGGTGGTGCGACGGGCGGGTGGCACAGCGCGGCCGGCCGTGCGGGTCGCAGCCTTGGCCGGTGACGGCGATCGGCCGACCGCACCCAGCCGCTCTGACAGCTCGGCGGCCAGCGCGCGGATCGCATTCAGAAGTTCGAGCCGCCGCGGTTCGCTGGTGCCCGCCTTGATGAGGCTGACCGCCACGGCGGCGATTGCCGGGCCCGGCGCAGCGGAAAACACGGGTGCGCCAAAGCACTGCATGCCTTCAGCCATTTCTTCGTCATCAACGGCATGGCCATGGGTGCGAACGACCTCAAGCTGGCGCATCAGTGCCGCGACATTGGGGACGCTGTGCCGGGTGGGTTTGGGCAGACTGCGTTCGCCCGCAAAGAGGGCGCGCACCTCGTGCTCGTCCAGCGTCGACAGAATGGCCTTGCCGCTCGAGGTGCAACTGGCCGGGAAACGGCCGCCCACCCGAAAGTTGACGGCGAGCGCGCGGGTGCCAGGGCGGCAGCCCAGGTAAAGCACCTCGCGTCCCTCGAGCACCGCGAGCATGACGGTTTCAGTGGCCAGAGGACCCGCGCGGCTTGCAAGCTCGTGGAAGACGCTGGCGACATCGGAATGGAGCGACCAGGCGCCAGCCCACTGAAGCGGCCGTGGCCCCAGTGAGAATTCGCCGGCCTCGTCGCGTCGCACCAGATCGAGTTCGACCAATGTGCAGAGCAGGCCATGCACGCTGCTTTTGGGCGCGTCGAGTTCGCGTGCCAGCTGGGCAAGGCTTGCCGGACGTCGAGCACGCGCGAGCGCATCAAGCAGCCTGACGGCGCGCTCGACCGCGGGCACCAGACGCGTGGCCGGTGCGGCCGGTGCGGCCGATGCGCGGGGCGCCTGGCGGCGCTTTGCTTGGGTTGACAGCGTGGAGGCGGGCATTTAAGGTTTCACAGTCCGTTCGTGTATATGAACGATCGTTCAACCTATTGAACACCAAAGCCAAGGAATCCGCAAGTGGGCAGCCCCGAAAGCATCCTCTCTCAGACCCTGGTGGGTCATTGGATCGGCGGTCAGCCGGTCGCCCCCAGCCCGGCCAGCCGTCGTGCGCCGGTTTACAACCCTGCCACCGGTGCGGTGGCGCGCGAGGTCGGTTTTGCCTCGGCAGGTGATGTGGATGCCGCAGTGCAGGCTGCCGCGGCGGCTGCGCCCGCCTGGGCTGCCACGCCGGCGTTGCGTCGGGCGCGCGTGATGTTTCGCTTTAAGGAAATCGCCGAGCGCCGGGCCGATGAGCTTGCGGCGGCCATCACCGCCGAGCACGGCAAGGTGTTCTCAGACGCACAGGGCGAGGTGGTGCGCGGCCTTGAAGTGGTGGAGTTCGCCTGCGGTATTCCGCAGCTTCTGAAAGGCGAATACAGCGAGCAGGTCGGCACCGGCATCGACATGTACTCGATCCGACAGCCGCTGGGTGTCTGCGTGGGCATCACGCCGTTTAATTTTCCGGCGATGGTGCCAATGTGGATGTTTCCCGTGGCGATCGCCTGCGGCAACACCTTTGTATTGAAGCCTTCCGAGCGCGATCCTTCCGCCTCACTGCTCATGGCGGCGTGGCTGAAGGAAGCCGGTCTTCCCGATGGCGTCTTCAATGTCGTGCAGGGTGACAAGGTTGCGGTTGATGCGCTCCTTGAACATCCGTTGGTGAGCGCGGTCAGTTTTGTCGGCTCAACCCCGATTGCGCGCTACATCCATGACACGGCAGCGGCCCACGGCAAGCGCGTTCAGGCGCTGGGTGGTGCGAAGAACCACATGGTCGTGATGCCCGATGCCGATCTCGAGCAGGCGGTGGACGCGCTGATCGGCGCGGCCTATGGTTCGGCAGGCGAGCGCTGCATGGCGATCTCGGTCGCCATGGCGGTGGGCGATGTTGCCGATCGCCTGGTGGCGCGCCTGGCCGAGCGTGTGCCAGCCATTCGCGTGACCGACGGCATGGATCCCAAAGCAGAAATGGGGCCGCTTGTGACCCGTGCGCACGCCGACAAGGTTCGCGGCTATGTGGATGCCGGCGTTGCCGAAGGCGCGAAGCTGGTCGTGGATGGGCGCGGGTTGAGCGTGGCAGGCCGCGAGCAGGGCTTTTTCCTGGGAGGGTGCCTGTTTGATCACGTCCGCCCCGAGATGAAGATTTATCGCGAAGAAATCTTCGGGCCGGTGTTGTCGATTGTGCGCGTTGCCAATTTCGAACAGGCGCTCGCGCTGGTTGATTCACATGAGTTTGGTAACGGCTGCGCCATCTTCACCCGCGAGGGCGACTCCGCGCGTGAGTTCGCGGCTCGGGTCAAGGTGGGCATGGTTGGCATCAATGTGCCGATTCCGGTGCCGCTTGCCTTCCATTCGTTTGGCGGCTGGAAGGCCTCGCTGTTTGGCGATCATCACATGCATGGGCCCGAGGGCGTGCGGTTCTACACCCGCGCCAAGGCGGTCACTCAGCGCTGGCCGGCAGGCATTCGCGCTGGCGCCGAGTTCGTGATGCCCACCATGAAGTAATCGATCGCAACGACTGCGGTTTTGAAGTCAAGGAACGCAACAGGGAGGGCCGCAATGGGGCTCGCATTAAAAGATGGGGCGCTGCTGCGCACCGAGGGCTATATCGAGGGTGCCTGGACAGCGGCTGACAGTGGTGCGCGGTTTACGGTCACCAATCCGGCCAATGGCGAAGCGCTTGCGCGCGTGGCTGACATGGGTGCGGCGGAGACCCAGCGGGCGATCGCTGCGGCCGAGCGCGCGCTGCCGGCCTGGCGTGCGCGCACAGCAAAGGATCGCGCGGCCATTCTTCGGCGCTGGTTTGACCTGATTCTTGCCAATACCGAGGATCTGGCGGCGCTGATGACCGCTGAGCAGGGCAAGCCGCTTGCGGAGTCGCGTGGTGAGGTTGCGTACGGCGCGTCGTTCATCGAGTGGTTCGCAGAAGAGGGCAAGCGCGCCTATGGCGAGATCGTTCCTTCCCACGCGGCCGATCGCCGGGTGCTGGTGATGCGACAGCCCATCGGGGTCTGCGCGGCGATCACGCCATGGAATTTTCCGATTGCGATGATCACGCGCAAGGTGGCGCCTGCCTTTGCCGCAGGTTGCACGGTGGTCGCAAAGCCCGCCGAGGCCACGCCGTTGTCGGCGCTCGCGCTTGCCGAGCTGGCCGAGCGGGCGGGGTTGCCGCCGGGGGTCTTCAATATCGTCACGGGCGACGCCGCGCAGGCACCTGAGATCGGTCTCGCGCTCTGCGAAAGCCCGGTAGTGCGAAAGGTGTCGTTTACTGGGTCCACCGAGGTGGGTCGGATCCTGCTGCGGCAGTCGGCCAATACCGTCAAGAAGCTGTCGCTCGAACTGGGTGGCAACGCGCCGTTCATCGTGTTTGATGACGCCGATCTCGATGCGGCGGTCGAGGGCGCAATCGCCTCGAAGTACCGCAACGCGGGTCAGACCTGCGTCTGTGCGAACCGCCTCTACGTGCAGGCAGGTGTCTATGGCGAGTTCGCTAGGCGTCTGGCCGCGCGTGTGGCGCAATTCAAGGTGGGGCCGGGTGATGCGCCGGGCGTCACCATTGGTCCGCTGATCGAGCCCGCCGCCATTGCCAAGGTGGAAGAGCACGTGGCCGATGCGCTCGCCAACGGCGCGACCGTGCTGACGGGCGGCCGCCGTCATGCGTTGGGCGGGCTGTTTTTTGAGCCCACGATCCTTGCCAATGTGACGCAATCCATGAAGGTGGCGCGCGAGGAAACCTTTGGACCGGTTGCGCCGCTGTTCCGCTTCCAGACCGAGGACGAAGTCATCGAGATGGCCAACGCCACCGAGTTTGGTCTGGCGGCCTATCTCTTCTCACGCGATCTGGGTCGGGTGTTCCGTGTGGCCGAGGCACTCGAGAGCGGCATGGTGTGCGTCAACAGCGGCCTGCTGTCCACCGAGATCGCGCCCTTTGGTGGGGTCAAGCAGTCGGGGCTGGGTCGCGAGGGCTCGCGGCACGGCATCGATGAGTATCTCGAGATCAAGTATCTGTGTCTGGCCGGCATTGGCGCATGACCGTGTCGCAGCGGCGCAGGCAATCAGGCGGGAGTCCACGATGAGAATCAAGGCGGCGGTGTTGCGCAACATGGGTCTGCCGATGCCCTACGCGCAAAGTCAGCCAATCTCCGTTGAGGAGGTCGAGCTTGCCCCACCCGGGCGCGGCGAAGTGTTGCTGCGTATTCATGCGGCAGGTCTCTGCCATTCGGATCTGTCGGCAATCAACGGCGACCGGCCCTGGCCGATGCCCATCGTGATCGGACACGAGGCCGCGGCCGAGGTCGTTGAGCTGGGCGATGGCGTTACCGACCTGGCGGTGGGTGACCATGTCGTGCTGATCTTTCGGCCCAACTGCGGTGCCTGCGCCAGCTGTTCGGTTGGGCGGCCCGCGCTCTGTGGTCCCGGGGGTGAGTCAAACGCTGCCGGCTCGTTATTGGGTGGATATCGGCGCCTGTCTGCGGTGGGGCATGCGGGCATCGATGGGCGCGCGGACGGGCCGCTTCATCATCACCTGGGCTGCGCGGCGTTTGCCGAATACGCCACGGTGTCGCGTCGGTCGGTGGTGCGTATCGATCCCACGCTGCCCTGGGACGAAGCGGCGCTTTTTGGCTGCGCGGTCATCACGGGTGCGGGCGCGGTATTCAACACCGCAAAAATGGAAGCCGGGTCGCGGGTGGCGGTGGTGGGCCTGGGCGGAGTCGGCTTCTCGTCGCTCTTGGCGGCGGTCGCCGGGGGCGCGCGGCAGGTGGTGGCGGTTGACATGCTCGATTCGAAGCTTGCGCTTGCCCGTTCGCTTGGCGCGACGGTTTGTGTCAATGCATCGGAGCCGGATGCGCTCGAAAAAATTCGCGAGGCAACCAGCGGTGGGGTTGATTACGCTTTCGAGATGGCGGGTAACGTGGCGGCGCTCGAGCTTGCCTATCGGATGACCGCGCGGGGCGGCACCACGGTTACGGCGGGGCTGCCAAACCCGGCGGCGCGCTGGTCGCTTCAGGCGGTATCGTTGATCGCCGAGGAGCGCACGCTGAAGGGCAGCTACGTGGGCTCCTGCGTGCCCTCGCGTGATGTGCCGCGGTTCATTGCGATGTACCGGCAGGGGTTGTTGCCGGTGGACTGCCTGCTGTCGGAGAGAATCCGGCTGGAAGACATCAATCCGGCGCTTGACCGGCTCGCGCGCGGCGAGTCGATTCGCCAGGTGATGATGATGGGCTGAGGTCCAATGAGTGCTGCATCCGAGTCATACGATTATGTGATTGTGGGCGCCGGAACCGCCGGCTGCCTGCTTGCCAACCGCTTGTCGGCAGACCCGTCGGTATCGGTCCTGCTGCTCGAGGCGGGCGGGCGGGACGACTATCTCTGGATCCACATTCCGGTTGGCTATCTCTATTGCATTGGCAATCCCCGTACCGACTGGATGTTCAACACCGAGGCCGACCCCGGCCTGGCGGGCCGGGCGATTCGGTATCCCCGGGGCCGGGTGTTGGGGGGCTGCTCGTCGATAAACGGCATGATCTACATGCGCGGCCAGCGGGCCGATTACGACGGTTGGGCTGCGCTTGGAAATCCAGGTTGGTCCTGGACGGACGTGTTGCCCTGGTTTTTGCGCCATGAGGACTATCACCGGCGCGATGACGGCGCAACCGACGCGCTGCACGGCCATGGCGGCGAATGGCGCGTGGAAGGGCAGCGGCTCAGCTGGACGATTCTCGACGCGTTTCGCCGGGCGGCGGGAGAGGCGGGCATTCCGCCCACGGACGACTTTAATCGCGGCGACAATTTCGGGTGCGGATATTTCGAGGTCAATCAGCGTCGTGGCGTCCGGTGGAATGCATCGAAAGCGTTTCTGCGTCCGGTCGAAAATCGGCCCAATCTGCGAGTGGTTTGCGACGCGAGCGCTGATCGGCTGGTTCGCTCCGATGACGGTTCCGGGCGAGTCGTTGGCGTCGAATGTAGGCTGGGAGCGGGTACTGGCGAAAGCAAGCGCTTCCTAGCGTCGCGTGAGGTGGTGTTGGCAGCGGGTGCGATAGGCTCGGTGCAGATCCTGCAACGGTCCGGAATCGGGCCTGCGCCAGTGCTGGAGCGGGCCGGCGTACCGGTGGTCACCGAGCTCAAGGGCGTGGGGGAGAATCTGCAGGATCATCTGCAGCTCCGAATGATTTACAAGGTCCAGGGCGTGCCCACGCTCAACGAGCAGGCCAACAGCCTGTGGGGCAAAGTTCGCATGGGGCTGCAATACCTCACGAGCCGGTCCGGGCCCATGTCAATGTCGCCGAGTCAGCTGGGTGCATTCGCGCCATCTGATCCCCGCCATGACCGTGCCAATGTTGAGTATCACGTCCAGCCCTTGTCGCTGGATCGCTTTGGCGAGCCGCTGCATCAGTTTCCGGCCTTCACAGCGTCGGTGTGCAATCTCAGGCCCACCTCTCGGGGGTCGGCGGGTCATGGGTATTGTGTCGGCTGATGCCGATGCGCCGCCCAAAATCACGCCGCACTACCTGTCAACGGAAGAGGATAGGCGGGTAGCGGTCGAGTCCATCCGCCTGACGCGTCGGATTGTTGGCGGATCGGCATTGGCTGTTTACACACCGTCAGAGTTTTTGCCCGGTGAGGCGTGTCAGACCGATGAGGAACTTGCCGAGGCGGCGACCCGGATCGGCACGACGATCTTTCATCCGGTGGGCACCTGCAAAATGGGCCCTGCCTCGGACCCCAGGTCGGTGGTGGATCACCGGCTTCGCGTTCACGGTGTGCCGGGGTTGCGGATTGCCGATGCTTCGGTCATGCCCACGATCACCTCGGGCAATACAAATGCGCCAACGCTGATGATCGCCGAGAAGGCTGCTGCGATGATTGTGGAGGATGCGCGGAGGGCCTGACCGCGAGCGGACCAGGGGTGGTCGCGTCGGGCGCTGCAGAGTCAGTCATGGATCAGGTTCAGTCTCTGGTGGTGGGCGCGGGCGCCGTTGGCCTTGCGATCGCGCGCGAACTCGCAGTGTCGGGTCGTGAGGTGGTTGTGCTCGAGCAGGCGGATGCGTTCGGCACGGTGACCAGCTCACGCAATAGCGAGGTCATCCATGCGGGCATCTATTACGCACCGGGCTCGCTGAAGGCCAGGTTGTGTGTTGAGGGCCGCGAAGCGCTTTATGCGTACTGCGATCAGCATCGCGTGGCCTATCGCCGCTGCGGCAAGCTGATCGTTTCGCCATCGCTGGACCGCCGCCCACAGCTTGAGCGGATTGCGACGCGTGCAGAGCAGGCAGGGGTTTCCTCTTTAAGGTGGCTGGAGGGCGGGGCGGCTCGGGCAATGGAGCCGGCGCTGTCCGCTGCGATTGCGCTCTGGTCTCCTGAAACCGGCATTGTGGATAGCCATGGGTTGATGCTCGCGCTCTTGGGCGAGGCAGAGGCGCACGGTGCAATGTTCGCGCTATGCAGCCGGCTGTCCAGTGCGGCGGTCGTTCAGGGGGGGTTCGTGGTGCAGGTACAGAGTCAGGGTGTGATCACAGCGCTGCGCTGCCGCGAGTTGATCAACGCTGCGGGGCTGGATGCAAGTGCGGTGGCGATGTGCATCGAGGGTTTGTCGGAGGCGTACATCCCGGTGACGCGATACGCGAAAGGGCATTATTTTTCGCTGGCGGGTCGGTCGCCGTTTAGCCGATTAATTTATCCCACGCCCGATGAGGCTGGGCTAGGCGTGCATCTGACGCTGGACCTCGCTGGTCAGGCGCGATTTGGCCCGGATGTGGAGTGGGTGGCAGCGCCCGATCAGTACGACGTACCGCCCGAGCGGGCGGAGGCTTTCTACGCCGCGATTCGCGAGTATTGGCCGGACCTTCCAGATGGTTCGCTTCAGCCGGCGTATGCGGGTATTCGGCCCAAGCTGGTCGGGCCTGACCAGGCGGCCGCTGACTTTCGGATCGACGGGGTGGGTGTTCACGGCGTTGGCGGCCTCGTGAATCTGTTTGGCATTGAGTCACCCGGGTTGACTGCATGCCTGGCGATAGCGAAGCAAGTGCGGCAAAGGCTCGACGAGGGTCGATAGCGCTCGGCCCGAGGTCGGGTCGTTTCACGTGAAACAGTGTGTTGGGGTGGGGCGGTTGGTGGGCGTGCATTTGGGGAAACCCGGGCGCGCGCGCACCCGCCTCGCGCCCGTCTCGCACCCGTCTCGCACCCGTCTCGCACCCGTACCGGTCGTGCGCCGTCGGCTACCGGCTCAAAAGTCCACGCAAGTGTTTCACGTGAAACACCGTTCGCCGGCGCCGCCTACCAAAGCCCACCGTTCGCCGGCGCCGCCTACCAAAGCCGGGCAGGGCGGCGCGTCGGCGCTCTAAGGGTTCCGTCGCGCTCGAGCCCGCAACGACCTGCCCAACGACCCGCATCGCTGTCTCGCCCGCGCGACGCTCTGCCGTTGCCGCGCGCGATCGACCAGCCGGATGACCCGTACAGCCGGTCGAGTGCTCGCCGTTCCGTACAAATTGAGCTAGCATTCGCGCCTCTTGATCCGCGGTCCGGCCACACATCATGCAGTTTCCCGATTCGTTCGACGTCATCGTCGTTGGTGGCGGCCACGCTGGCGCCGAGGCCGCGCTTGCCTCCGCGCGGCTTGGTGCGCGCACACTGCTCCTCACGCACAGCATCGAAACGCTGGGTCAGATGTCGTGCAATCCCTCCATTGGTGGCATCGGCAAGGGGCATCTGGTCAAGGAAATTGATGCGCTCGGCGGTGCAATGGCCAGTGCGACCGACGAGGCCGGCATCCAGTTCCGCATCCTCAACGCCAGTAAAGGGCCCGCGGTTCGTGCAACCCGTGCGCAGGCCGATCGTGTGCTGTATCGGAAGGCCATCCGCTCCAGGATTGAGAATCAGCCCAATCTGTGGCTCTTTCAGTCCGCGGTTGATGACCTGATCGTTGAGGCTGACCGCGTCACGGGCGCCATCACCCAGCTGGGCGTCCGCTTTCACGCGCGCGCGGTGGTGCTCACCACCGGCACCTTTCTCAATGGGCTGATCCATGTGGGCATGGCGCGCCAATCGGCGGGACGTGCGGGTGACCCCCCTGCGATCACGCTGGGTCAGCGCCTCAAAGAACTCAAGCTCCCACAGGGTCGGCTCAAAACCGGTACGCCTCCCCGTATCGACGGCCGAACAATCGATTTCTCGCAGTGCGAGGAGCAACCTGGCGATCTGGACCCAGTCCCGGTGTTTTCGTTTCTTGGCCATGCCTCCCAGCATCCCAGGCAATTGCCATGCTGGATTACGCATACCAATGCGCGCACGCACGAGATCATCCGCGGCGGGCTGGATCGCAGTCCCCTCTACACGGGCGTCATCGAAGGCGTGGGTCCGCGGTACTGTCCCTCGATCGAGGACAAGGTGCATCGGTTCGCCCGAAAAGACTCGCATCAAATTTTTCTCGAGCCCGAGGGGCTGGATACGCACGAGTTCTATCCGAACGGCATTTCCACCAGCTTGCCGTTTGATGTTCAGCTGGCGCTGGTCCACTCAATCCCTGGTCTGGAGCGCGCGCATATCCTGCGCCCCGGCTACGCGATCGAATATGACTACTTCGACCCGCGGGGCTTACACCGGTCGCTTGAAACCCGGGCGCTGCGATCGCTTTACTTCGCTGGCCAGATCAATGGCACCACGGGCTATGAGGAAGCGGCCGCACAAGGACTGCTCGCGGGCATCAATGCCGCGCGCAGTGCGCTGGGTCGCGAGCCCTGGACGCCGCGACGCGACCAGGGCTATCTGGGTGTGCTGGTCGATGACCTGATCTCCCAGGGCGTCAGTGAGCCCTACCGGATGTTCACCAGCCGCGCCGAATACCGGCTGAGCCTTCGTGAAGACAACGCCGATCTGCGACTGACCGAAACGGGGCGCGAGCTGGGCTGCGTGGACGATCGTCGCTGGGACGCTTTTTGCCGCAAGCGTGATGCGGTCGATGCGGAACTGCAGCGGCTTCGCGACACCTGGGTCAACCCACGAATGCTGTCACCCGAGCGTGCCACCGAACTGTTTGGTCAGCCGATCGAGCGTGAATATTCGCTGGCCGACCTGCTGCGTCGGCCGGAGGTCGGCTACGACGCCGTCGCTTCCATCGCGCCCGAGTTGGCCGCGATGGATCCGGTCGTCGTCGAGCAGGTCGAGATTCAGTTGAAATACGCGGGCTATATCGATCGCCAGCAGGCCGAGATCGAGCGCCAGTCGCGCAATGAATCCCTGCCTCTGCCGCCCGATCTTGATTACGCAACGGTTCGGGGCCTGTCGATCGAGGTGCAACAGAAGCTCAACCGTGCCCGACCCGAAACCCTGGGACAGGCCGGGCGCCTCTCGGGCATCACGCCCGCTGCACTCTCCCTATTGCTGGTGCATTTGAAGAAGCGGCGGCTTCCCGGCAGCGATGAACAGGCCGCCTGAGCGAGTCGACGTGCGAGCGCGCCGCGACCACCGCAGCAGGCCTGTCGCGGACCGCTCGAATCTCGCCGATCTGCTCGAAAATGGTTGCAAGGAACTGGCACTGGCATTGAGCCCTCGAGAGCGTGAGTGCTTGCTAACATACCTCGATCTCTTGCAGAAATGGAACCGGGTCTACAACCTCACTGCAATCCGCGACCCCGAGCAAATGTTGGTTCAGCACCTGCTGGACAGCCTGGCTGTGATGCCCGCGCTACAGTCCGCGGAGTTGAATGCACGCGCTTCGATCGATCCGCATGCGAGCCAATCGGCGACACCCACCTTGCTCGATGTAGGAAGCGGCGCGGGCCTGCCCGGCCTCGTGCTCGCAATCGCCTGGCCCGAGCTGGAAGCCGATCTGGTGGAGCCGGTGGGCAAAAAGGCCGCCTTTCTTCGCCAGAGCGCGGCCGAATTGGGCCTTTCCGGGCGGGTGAGAGTGCATGGCTGCCGAGTTGAGCAGGTGGCGCTCGCCCGGTCGCCCGATCTTGCAATTTGCCGCGCCTTCTCAAGTCTGGCCGACTTCACCTCACTGCTCGAGCCGCTCGCCACAACCGCAACGCAGGTGTTTGCGATGAAGGCTCAGCTCGATGAAATTCGCGCAGAACAGGCGGCGCTTTCGCCGCGTTGGCAAATCACTGACATCCTCCCGCTGACCGTCCCCGGGCTTGCCGCGGCACGGCATCTGGTGCGGCTCACGCAATCCAACCAAACCTTGCCATGAATCTTCGTCTCACCGTCGCCACGGGCGGCCGTCAAGCGGCAGGCCCGACCGCGGCCAACCAGGAGCCGGCATGGCTCAGGTAATTGCTGTCGCCAACCAGAAAGGTGGGGTTGGCAAAACCACCACCTCGGTCAACCTGGCCTGTGCGCTCGCCAAGCTTGGGCGGCGCGTGCTGTTGGTTGATCTCGACCCCCAGGGCAACGCCACCATGGGAAGCGGCGTTGACAAGCGTACGCTCAAGGCGAGCCTGTACCAGGTGCTGATCGGCGCGGCGTCGATTCGCGACGCGATCGTTCGCGACACCGACGCGGGCTACGCGCTGCTGCCCTCGAACCGCGAGCTGGCAGGCGCCGAACTGGACCTGGTCGACCTCGATGCCCGCGAGTCGCGGCTGCGGGACGCGCTGGCCGAAGTCGATGCTGACTTCGATCTGATGATCATTGACTGTCCGCCGTCGCTGTCGCTCCTGACGCTCAACGGGTTCTGCGCCGCCAGCGGCGTCGTCATCCCGATGCAATGTGAGTACTACGCGCTCGAAGGGCTCTCCGATCTGGTCAACACAGTGAGGAAAGTACATGCCAACTTCAATCGGCAGCTCGGCATTCTGGGGCTGTTGCGGGTGATGTTCGATGCGCGCGTGGCGCTTGCCCAGCAGGTATCGCGTCAGCTTGAGTCGCACTTCGGCGACAAGGTGTTCACCACCGTCGTGCCGCGCAATGTTCGACTTGCCGAGGCGCCCAGCCACGGACTTCCCGGTGTCATCTACGATCCCTCCTCCAAAGGTGCGCAGGCCTACCTGGAGTTTGCCCGTGAACTGATCGCTCGCCTGACAGGCGTGCAATCGCCCGCTGCCTCGGAACCGGGCGCCGCGCGTCCCGTTGCGCAGGAACCCGCACCTTCTCAATCGACCAAGCCGGAGCGACGATCATGAGCAAACCCAAGAACAAAGGTCTCGGGCGCGGCCTCGATGCGCTGCTGGGCGCCGACGCGGCGGCATTGCCTGCCGCAACCCAGGCCTTCCCCACAGCGCTGCCGCTAGGGCAACTGCAGCCCGGCCGCTATCAGCCCCGTACGCGCATGGACGAGTCGGCTCTGCAGGAGCTCTCTGACTCGATCCGCCAGCACGGCCTGATGCAGCCAATCGTCGTGCGTCCGATCGCGGCGAGCCGCTGGGAGATCATCGCTGGCGAACGGCGGTTCCGCGCGGCGCGACTCGCCGGGCTCGCTGAAGTGCCCGTCATCGTGCGCGACGTTCCCGATGAGCAAGCACTCGCTCTCGCGCTCATCGAGAATATTCAACGTGAAGATCTGAACCCACTTGAAGAGGCGCAGGCGATTCGAAGGCTGATCGCCGAATTCGGCTACACCCATGAGCAGGCCGCCGAGGCGATCGGCCGCTCGCGCAGCGCCACCTCGAATCTGCTGCGCCTGCTTGCGCTGGCCGAATCCGTGCAAACCATGCTGCTCGCGGGCGACATCGAGATGGGCCATGCGCGCGCGCTGCTCGCACTGCCAGCAGCCCGTCAGACGATGGCCGCCAGCGAGATTCATGCGCGACGCCTGTCGGTTCGCGAGGCTGAACGGCTGGCCGCCAGGCATGCGGCCGAGGTGGCGGCGTCGGCAAGCAATTCGCCTGCGCGGCGCGGCGCGCGCTCAGGCGCGGGCGACCGCGATATTGAGCGGCTTCAGGAGCGACTTGCCGATCTGCTTGGCACGCGTGTCGAACTGCGCCAGCGCGCGCGGGGCGCTGGCAGCCTGCTGGTGCACTTCAGTGACGCGGACCACTTTGACACGCTGATTACGCGCCTCAACCTCGGCGCGGCATTGAACGAATAACGCGGCCCGCGTTTATCGCTCAGATTCCTCGCGGCTGGGTGATGAAGTCGGCGCGATCAATCGATCGCAGCGACTGCTCCCGCACATCGCCGGACTTCAGTAGGCGCAGCTTCACTTCAGTGCCCGCCGGGCCCGTGGCAAAGAGCTTTCGGTAGAACTCCGTCTGATCGGTTACGCGCTCGCCCGCCACCGCCAACACGATGTCGCCCGGCGCGACGCCGGCCCGGTAGGCTGGCCCATCGCGCTGCACCCGTGTCACCATCAGATGCCCGCGAACCATTTCGGTGTTCATCCCGAACCAGGGCTGGGCTCCCCCGCTGCGCCGACCCCGCGCGCGAAGGTCTTCCAGAATCGGTTTGAGCAGGTTGGTGGGCACATAGAGGTTGCCCGGAACGCCATCCCGATCGCCGGCAGCGTCATTGACCACCAGCGACCCGATGCCGATCAGTTTGCCGTCTTCGGTGAACAACGCGGCGCCGCTCCAGTTGTTGACCGGCGGGAAGGTGAAGATCGGCCGATCAAGCAGATATTCCCAGCTGCCTGCAAAAGACTTGCGCGAGAGCACCATCAGTTCGGTGAGTTCGCTTTCCCCCTGGCCGAGGGTAAGCACCCGGGACCGCTCGGTGGCAAGATCCGAGTCGCCCAGCTCAAGCGGTGCGGCATCCATTGGAATTGCCGTGCGCACCAGACCGAACCCCGTCTGATGGTCATAGCCCGCAAGGCTTGCAGGGATTCTCCTGCCCGACTTCGTCACCACGTCAACGGACTCCGTCTCGAGCACCACGTAGCCGATCGTGATGACCGTGCGAGCGTCAATCACCACGCCGGTTCCCACGCGGGCGCGCCCGAGCGTGGACGAGCTTGGTGCATCCCGGGGCGCCTGGGCTTCGATCCGAACGATCGCCGACACCATCTTCGCATCCGCCGGGCCTGCCGAGCGGGGCGCAGGTGGCTGCATTGCCCGATTCTGCGCGGGTATCAGCGAATCGCGAGTGGTGTCTGGCGCACGCCCGGACGCAGGCGCCGACGAGGCGCCCGCTGCCGGCACGAGCATTGCGCCCGTCATCAGCGCAACGATCGACGCGGCCACGCGGGTGCCGCGGCGGCCCAGTGAAAAGGAGGCTTTCATGGAGGCGTTCTCTGAAAAAATTTTATAACCAGTATTGTGCGTTACGGAGCGCGCGCGCGCAGAAAAATCCGCCAACCGTGGATGCTGCGTCGCAACAGATTTGACCGCAGTCATTTGAACCCATAGAATCAGCCGGGGTTTGTCCTTAGCGAATGGTTTCAAGTGCCCTGAAAGAAGCGTTTGGTTCGTTGCGGGTTGGAGCGCCTTAGCTGTGCGCAGTTCAGTGCGCGGCCAAGGCGGGTGTACTGGAGAAACTGGCCAAACGGGTGCGATGATGAGCGTCATGTTTGCCGCCGTCGGCCTGCAGGCCGCTGTGGTGGTCGGCCTGTCGATCGCTGCGTTGGGGGTTTCCGGTGGGGCCGCGGCCTGGCACCTGATGCTGGGCGGTCTGGCAGCCACCCTCCCTAACGCGCTGTTCGCGCTCAGGCTGGCGCTTCATCGCGGTCGGCGCCCAGAGTCGTATCCGACGGTGTTTTTCCTTGGGGAGTTCGCCAAAATTGGATTAACCGTCGGGTTGTTGGCGCTAACGATCCGGTACGAACCCGACCTGCGATGGCTTCCGATGCTCATAGGGTTAATCGCTGCGCTCAAGGCGCCGTTGTTGATGATGGCTTGGAAGCAGGCGTAAGGCCCGCCCGTATCACCACGGCAAACAGAACATCAGGACGAATCGGCAACACGGCGAACCACAACGGGCAGACACGACATGGCAGGCGCGACCGCTCCCACTCCATCCGAGTACATCGTCCACCATCTGGCGCACCTGAACACGTCGGGTGAGGCGCAGAAGGACATTATTGATTTTTCGATCATCAATATCGACACGGTGTTTTACTCAGTGTTGATGGCGGTCATCACCGGCTCTCTCATGTATCGCGCGGCCCAGCGCGTGCATGCGGGTGTCCCGGGGCGCTTTGTGGGCGCCATCGAGTCGCTGGTTGAGTTCGTTTATGAGCAGGCCCGCTCGATCGTCAAGGGCGATATCTCTTACATCGCGCCGCTGGCACTGTGCTCGTTCGTCTGGATCGTGATGATGAACACGCTTGACCTGCTGCCGGTCGATCTGCTGCCGCGCATCGGTGAGCTAATGGGGCTGCATTACATGCGGGTTGTTCCCACCGCCGACCTCAACGGCACGCTGTCGCTGGCCATCGTGGTGCTGGTGCTGTCCATTTATTACGGTATCAAGGCCAAGGGTTTGGGCCACTTTCTGCACGAGCTGGTGGCGGCGCCCTTCGGCAGTTCGCGCAACCCCATCTTTGCGATCATCCTTGGCGTCGCCAACCTGGCCATGCAGATCATCGAATACGTTGCCAAAACCGTTTCGCTCGGCATGCGGCTGTTTGGAAACATGTTCGCAGGCGAACTGGTGTTCATGCTGATCGCGCTGCTCGGCGCCACGGCCACCTGGTGGGGTTCGGGTCTCGGCTTTCTCACCGGGCTCGGCTGGGCGATCTTCCACATTCTGATCATCACGCTGCAGGGATTCATCTTCATGATGTTGACGCTGGTCTACATCGGCCAGGCGCACGAAGCGCATTAAGACATCACGCCGAGTAGCCCACTTTTCACCTAACGCAACATAACCCTTTCAACCCCACCGGTCTATTCACTAGGAGTCATCATGACCAACGTTGCTCTCGTCGCGATCGCCTGCGGACTGATCATCGGCCTGGGTGCCCTGGGCGCCTGTATCGGTATCGGCATGATGGGCGGCAAGTACATCGAAGGCGCTGCCCGCCAGCCCGAGCTGATGGATAAGCTGCAAACCAAGATGTTCCTGCTCGCGGGTCTTATCGACGCGGCGTTCCTGATCGGCGTCGGTATCGCGATGATGTTTGCGTTTGCCAACCCGTTCAAGTGATGCTCCCCGGTATCCCGAACACGATCAACCTCATAGCTGAAGGGAGCCCGTCGTGAACATCAACGCGACGCTCATTGTTCAGATCGTGGTCTTTCTGGGCCTGTGGTGGTTCACCGCGCGCTATGTCTGGCCACCGATCACGAAAGCGCTCGACGAGCGCAGCCAGAAAATCGCCGACGGACTGGCCGCCGCTGACAAGGCGCGCGCCGATCTGGCTGCCGGTGAGCGGCGGGTCGAGCAGGAACTGCAGCAGGCCCGGTCGGGCGCGGCTGAAGTTCGCTCGGGCGCCGAGAAGCAGGCTGCTGCGCTGATCGAAAAGGCGCGCGAGGAAGCCTCCGCCATCGTCTCTGCTGCCCGCAAGGCGGCTGAAGACGAGGCGTTGCTTGCCGCACAAAAGGCGCGCGATCAGCTGCGCGAGCAGGTGGCTCAATTAGCGGTTGCAGGTGCCGAACGCATCCTGCGCCGAGAAATTGACGCGGCCCGTCACGCTGAACTGCTCGCCAACCTGAAGAATGAGCTGCGCTGAGCGCAGCAGGGAAGCCCGCCATGGCTGAAATGATCACTATCGCCCGGCCGTATGCCGAAGCCGCATTCAAGGTTGCACGCGACGCGCGGACACTGCCCGCGTGGTCGGAGGCGCTCGCCCGGCTCGCCGCGGTCGCGAGCACCGACGTCGCGCATCGCCTGATCGGCCATCCCGGGGTGCCCGCAGCCACGATCGCGGCTGCGGTCGCCGACACGGCTGGGTCTCTCGACGCAGCGCAGGCGAACTTCGTCCGGCTGCTCGCCGACAACGAGCGGCTTGGCGTGCTGGGCGACATCGCCAGCCTGTTCGAGGCTCTGCGCAATGAGCATGAGGGCGTGCTCGAAGCATCGATCTCATCGGCGTTTCCGATCGACGCTGCCCAGGTTGATTCCATCGTCGCAACCCTTACGCAACGCTACGGTCGCCGTATCAAGGCGAGCGTCAGCGTCGATCCGGAACTGATCGGCGGGGTGTCGATCCGGATCGGTGACGAGGTCATCGACGCATCGGTGCGCGGCAAACTCGCCCAAATGGCGAGTGCGCTCACAGCTTGAAGAATTAGGGGAAGTCCATGCAACTGAATCCGGCTGAGATCAGCGAACTGCTCAAGAGCAAGATCCAGAACCTGAACGTCGCGGCTGATACCCGCAACCAGGGGACGGTCGTGTCGGTCACCGACGGCATCTGCCGCATTCACGGTCTGTCCGACGTGATGCAGGGCGAGATGATCGAGTTTCCCGGCAACACCTTCGGCCTCGCGCTGAACCTCGAGCGCGACTCGGTGGGTGCGGTGGTGCTCGGCAACTACGAGCACATTTCCGAGGGCGATACGGTCAAGGCCACCGGCCGAATCCTCGAGGTGCCCGTGGGCCCCGAGCTGATCGGGCGCGTGGTGAACTCGCTGGGTCAGCCCATCGACGGCAAAGGCCCGGTCAACGCCAAGATGACCGACGTCATCGAGAAGGTTGCGCCAGGCGTGATCGCACGTCGCTCGGTATCGCAGCCGGTGCAAACCGGTCTGAAGGCCATCGACGCCATGGTCCCGGTGGGCCGCGGCCAGCGCGAGCTGATCATCGGCGACCGCCAGACGGGTAAAACCGCCGTCGCGGTCGACACGATCATCAACCAGAAAGGCAAGGACCTGTTCTGCGTGTACGTCGCGATCGGTCAGAAGGCCTCCACCATTGCCAACGTTGTCCGCAAGCTCGAAGAAACAGGCGCCATGGCCTACACGATCGTCGTGGCGGCCACTGCCTCCGAATCGGCGGCCATGCAGTACATTGCGCCCTACTCGGGCTGCACCATGGGCGAATACTTCCGCGACCGCGGACAAGATGCGCTCATCATCTATGACGACTTGACCAAGCAGGCGTGGGCCTACCGTCAGGTGTCGCTGCTGCTGCGCCGCCCGCCGGGTCGTGAAGCGTATCCGGGCGACGTGTTTTATCTCCACTCACGTCTGCTCGAGCGTGCCGCGCGCGTCAATGAGGAATACGTCGAGAAGTTAACCAACGGTGCGGTCAAAGGCAAAACTGGTTCACTCACCGCGCTGCCCATTATCGAGACCCAGGCAGGTGACGTGTCAGCGTTTGTGCCCACCAACGTCATCTCCATTACCGACGGTCAGATCTTCCTTGAAACCGATCTGTTCAACGCCGGTATCCGTCCCGCCATCAACGCCGGTATCTCGGTGTCGCGAGTCGGTGGCGCAGCGCAAACCGACATCATCAAGAAGCTGGGTGGCGGTGTGCGTCTGGCGCTTGCTCAGTACCGCGAGCTGGCGGCCTTCGCACAGTTTGCCTCCGACCTCGACGAAGCCACCCGCAAGCAGCTCGAGCGCGGCCGCCTGGTCACCGAACTGATGAAGCAGCCTCAGTATCAGCCGCTGGCGGTCTGGGAAATGGCGCTCACGCTGTTCGCTGTCAACAACGGCTACTTCGACGATGTCGACGTCACCAAGGCGCTGGCTGCCGAGAAGTCGCTGCGCGACTTCGCACGCACCAAGTACGCTGCCCTGGTCGAAGAAGTCGAGCGCGACAAAAAGTTCTCGAAAGATGTCGAGGCCAAGCTCCATGAGCTGGTCAAAGACTTCAAAAAGACCGGTTCGTACTGATCGAAGGTTCGCCCACAGCCGCCAGTCTCACAGGGGAATGATCGATGCCGGGCTCAAAAGAGATTCGGACCAAGATCAAGAGCGTTCAGAACACGCGCAAGATCACCAAGGCGATGGAGATGGTCGCCGCATCCAAAATGCGCAAAGCGCAGGAGCGGATGCGGCATGCCCGTCCCTACGGTGACAAGGTCCGCAACATCGCCGCGCATCTTGCGCAGGCCAATCCCGAATACCGCCACCCGTACCTGGTGCCACATGGTTCGCTGAAAAATGTCGGCCTCATCGTGGTTACCACCGACAAGGGGTTGTGCGGTGGCTTGAACACCAACGTCCTGCGGCAGGTCACCAACCGTCTGCGCGAGCTCGAGCGTACGGGAGTGGGTGTGCAGGCCACAGCCATTGGCAACAAGGGCTTTGGCTTTCTGTCCCGTATCGGCGCCAAGGTGGTGTCGCACGTTGTCCAGCTTGGCGATACGCCTCGCCTCGAGCGTCTGATCGGTCCGGTCAAGCTTCAGCTTGATGCCTACGAGCGCGGCGAAATTGATGCGGTGTATCTGGCCTACACCCGCTTCATCAATACCATGAAGCAGGAGCCGGTGATCGAGCAGCTGCTGCCGCTTGATCCGTCGCGGCTGCAGGAAGACGCGCGCGATTATTCCTGGGACTACCTCTACGAGCCGGATGCGCAGTCGGTGCTCGACGAACTGCTGGTCCGTTATGTCGAGGCGGTTGTCTACCAGGCCGTTGCTGAGAACATGGCCTCCGAGCAGAGCGCACGGATGGTGGCCATGAAGGCTGCCTCGGATAACGCCAAAAAGGTAATTGGCGATCTGCAACTTTCGTACAACAAGGCGCGTCAGGCGGCCATCACCAAGGAGCTGTCCGAGATCGTCAGCGGCGCCGCGGCGGTCTGACGCTTCGCAATCTTTTCAAACATCTGCCTCACGCGAGATCGTCAGCGGCGCCGCGGCGGTCTGACGCTTCGCAATCTTTTCAAACATCTGCCTCACGAATCCCGCAACAGGAAGGCAAACATGGCACAGGGTCAAATCGTTCAGTGCATCGGCGCGGTAGTCGATATTCAATTCCCCCGCGATCACATGCCCAATCTTTACGACGCGCTCCAGCTTCAGGATTCAGGCTCAAGCCTGGCCGAAGCGGGCCTGACATTCGAAGTGCAGCAACAGCTGGGTGACGGCGTAGTCCGCACGATTGCGCTGGGCTCCTCTGACGGTCTGCGTCGCGGCATGGCGGTCGCCAACACCGGTATACCGATCTCGGTGCCCGTTGGTTCGGCTACGCTGGGCCGCATCATGGATGTGCTGGGTCGTCCCATTGACGACGCCGGCCCCATCGGTACCGATGAGCGTCGCGCCATTCACCAGAAGGCCCCCAGCTTCGAAGATTTGAAGCCTTCGGTTGAGCTGCTGCCCACTGGCATCAAGGTGATTGACCTCATCTGCCCGTTCGCTAAGGGCGGCAAGATTGGCCTGTTCGGTGGCGCCGGCGTAGGCAAAACCGTGAACATGATGGAACTCATCAACAACATCGCCAAGAGCTACGGCGGCTACTCGGTGTTCGCCGGCGTAGGCGAGCGTACCCGCGAGGGCAACGACTTCTATCACGAGATGGAAGAGTCCAAGGTTCTGGACAAGGTCGCGATGGTGTTCGGCCAGATGAACGAGCCTCCGGGCAACCGACTGCGCGTGGCGCTCACCGGCCTCACCATGGCTGAAAAATTCCGTGACGAGGGTCGCGACATCCTGCTGTTCATCGACAACATCTACCGTTACACGCTGGCCGGAACCGAGGTGTCAGCGCTGCTCGGCCGGATGCCTTCGGCGGTGGGTTATCAGCCGACGCTGGCCGAAGAGATGGGTAAGCTGCAGGAGCGCATCACCTCCACCAAAACCGGTTCGATCACGTCAATTCAGGCCGTGTACGTGCCCGCTGACGACTTGACCGACCCGTCGCCCGCCACCACCTTCGGCCACCTCGACGCAACCGTGGTGCTGTCGCGTGATATCGCCGCGCTGGGGATTTACCCGGCGGTTGATCCGCTCGACTCCACCAGCCGGCAGCTCGACCCGCACGTGATCGGCGAAGAGCACTACTCAACCACCCGTCGGGTACAGGCCACGCTGCAGCGCTATAAAGAGCTGCGTGACATCATCGCGATTCTGGGCATGGACGAGCTCTCGCCAGAAGACAAGCTGGCCGTGGCCCGCGCGCGCAAGATCCAGCGCTTCCTGTCGCAGCCGTTTAACGTGGCTGAGGTGTTTACCGGCAGCCCGGGCAAGATCGTGGCGCTCAAGGACACCATCCGCGGCTTCCACATGATCGTCAATGGCGAATGCGATCACCTGCCCGAACAGGCCTTCTACATGGTCGGCACCATCGAAGAAGCCTTCGAGAAAGCCAAGACCCTCCAGTAATCCTGCCAAGGACAGCGGCCCATGGCCAACACCATTCAGGTTGACGTTGTCAGCGCCGAGGCCTCGATTTTCGAGGGCCAGGCCGAGTTCGTGGCGCTGCCGGGTGAATCGGGCGAGCTGGGAATCTATCCCCAGCACACGCCCCTGATCACCCGCATTCGTCCTGGCGCGGTGCGCATCAAGGTCGTCGGTCAGGCGGACGAAGAGTTCGTATTCGTTGCAGGCGGCATCCTTGAGGTGCAGCCAAACCGCGTCACTGTGCTCGCCGATACCGCCATCCGCGGACAAGACATCGACGAAGCCAAGGCTGAAGCGGCTAAGAAGGCTGCAGAAGAGGCGCTTGCCAACCGCGCTGGCGAAATTGACTACGCCAAGGCGCAGGCCGAGCTCGCCACCGCCGTGGCTGAACTCGCCGCGTTGCGCAAGTTCCGCAACAAGCGGTAACCGAGCTGCTGGGGCTGGGGCGCACAAGCGCCCCGGCTGTCGGCTACACCGTCTGATTGTCTGACGCCGGCCAGTCCTTGCGACCTGACCTTGCGCGTGCTTGCCGCACGCCCGTGATCGATCGCGCAGACTCGGTTCGACCTTCCAAGGACGACCGATGCCAGACGCGATCGGCTTCGTCGCGAGGTCAGCGAAGCCCGGCGCAATTGGACGCTTGCCGCGTTTCAGTCGTGGCGGCCGCGCGGCACGGGTGCGGGGTCGGGCGCAGCGTCGGCCGGGGGCAGCGGCAGTGCGGCCGGGCTTCAGCGCGACGGATTGATTGCGGCACAGGGGGGCGCTGAGCTGTCGCTGCGTCTGCCCGATCTGCGCTCGACCCTCGGAGCGCATCGCGCCGAAGTGTTTGCGCGAACGCTGTGCTCGCCACGCGAAAATTCGCTCGCCATCAATGAGCGCTCAGTGCAGGGTGGCGTCGGGTTTCGCTGGCAGCCGATCGGCGATTCAGCCTTCAGATTAACCGCCGAGCGACTAATCGCGATCGGCGAAGACGCCCGTAACGACTGGCTGCTGCGGCTTGCCTGGGGGATGACAACGGGCAGCGAGGCCCCTGCGGGACGCGCGGTCTGGCCCAGTGGGCAGGCCTATGTCGAAGCCGGGCGCTTCTTCGGCGACGGCGGCAGCACCGCGTATTAGGGCGAGGCGCGGCTTAGCGTCACAACCTCGCTGGGCGCGCAATGGACCGTGAGCCCGCACGGCGTCGTTGCTGCGCGCGAGGTGCGGCCCGACGCGGGTGTCGAATCATGGGCCGAGGCGGGCGCGGGCGTCGCGTTTCGTCGGTCGCTCGGGGGGTCGCAGCATGAAGCGGATCGAGGCCGATTCGAGTGGCTGCTCCAGGATCGGACCCGCCTGTCCGGGTCCGGGCGATCGGGCTGGTTGTTTGCGGGGTCGGTGATCTGGTAGGGCGGCCTGCGGCGCAGGGTCGACGCGCGGTCCGGGCGCCGCGATAATGCCGTCCTGTCTTACGCCAGCCATCGCCGGCTGTCACGACAGGGCGCGTGATGTCGGCATCACGGCCGCAACCAACACCAAGGCGACCGAACCCGTGCAGCGACCGAACTTCATTTTCATTGTTGCCGACGATCTCGGCTTTGCGGACCTGGGCTGCTATGGCGGCCGACCAGCGGCCTTCGGGCCTGTGTCGCCAGTGCTGGACCGGCTGGCGGCGCAGGGCTTGCGTTTTACCCAGGGCTACAGCAACTCGCCGGTTTGCTCGCCTACGCGCTTTGCGCTCATGACCGCGCGCTACCAGTATCGGCTGCGCGGCGGTGCCGACGAACCCATTAACAGCAAAAGCCGCAGCAGCAGCGTGCTGGGGCTGCCGCCCGAGGTGCCCACGCTACCCTCGATGCTGCGCGAGGTTGGCTATCGCACGGCGTTGATCGGCAAATGGCATCTGGGCTATCCCCCGCATTTCGGGCCGCTGCGATCGGGGTATGAAAGCTTCTTCGGGCCGATGGCGGGCGGGGTGGATTACTTCACCCATTGCAGCAATGCCGGCACGCACGATCTGTTCGAAGGCGAAGTCGAACAGCATGAACCGGGCTATCTCACCGATCTGCTGTCGCGCCGCGCGGCGCAATGGGTGCGCGAGCGCGGCACCGAGACCGCTGCCGGCCAGCCGTTTCTGCTCAGCCTTCACTACACCGCGCCGCATTGGCCCTGGGAAACCCGCGACGATGCAGCGCTGTCGGAGTCGGTGCGCTCGAACCTGTTCCATCTCGATGGCGGCAACATTCACACCTATCATCGAATGATTCATCACATGGATGAGGG
>VGHA01000035.1 GCA_016868375.1 Betaproteobacteria bacterium
ATCCTCCGGGCTCACCCCTTCCTGACCCCCTCTGATCTACGGAGCGTTTTATGTACGACATTTTTCAGG
Organism: Betaproteobacteria bacterium; assembly: GCA_016868375.1. GTDB lineage: Bacteria > Pseudomonadota > Gammaproteobacteria > Burkholderiales > Burkholderiaceae_E > SYIM01. Next base: position 70 of record VGHA01000035.1, read on the forward strand.
TCGACCGTCTCATCGACCTCTGGCTTTCTGAAGACATCGGCTACTGCGATCTCACTGCACAGCTGATGATCGATGAGGATGCGCAGGCCACCTTTCATATGAACGCTCGCGAGTCGATGATCATTGCGGGAATCGGTATTGCTCAGCGCATTTTCAAGCGCTACGACCCAACGTTGTCGGTGACGACGCTGGTCAAGGACGGCGTCCGAGTCGAGAAAGGCACGCGTCTTCTCACCGTGTCCGGGTCGGCCCGAAGCATCGTGTCCGCCGAGCGACCCACGCTCAACATTCTGCAGCGGATGTGCGGCATCGCCACCGAGACCGCGCGTTATCGCGCGGAAATCGAAGGAACCAGCGCATGCCTCATCGATACCCGCAAAACCACGCCCGGGCTGCGCATGCTGGAAAAACACGCAGTGGTGTGTGGCGGCGGCGTCAACCACCGCCTGGGTCTTGATAACGGCGTGATGCTGAAAGACAACCACATCGCAGTGGCAGGCAGCATTACCAAGGCGGTGCACCGGGCCCGGCAAAAGCTGCCGATCCTTACCAAGATCGAGGTCGAGTGCGACCGTCTGGAGCAGGTTCGTGAAGCCGCCGATGCGGGCGCCGATGTCATCATGCTCGACAACATGCCCGTTGCGCAGATGCCCGAGGCGGTGCGCATCGTTGCCGGCCGAGCCAAGATCGAGGCCTCGGGGGGCATCCGGATCGACACGATCCGCGCGATTGCCATGACTGGCGTCGATTACATCTCGACCAGCAAGATCACCCAGAGCGCACCTGCCGTCGATATCGGTCTGGACGAGTGAGTCTCAAAACTGCGCAGGCAGGCGAGGCGCGCCCGGCCGCCCCGCCGCATCAGGCGGGTGGGACGCTTTTCTACATCGTCGGAGCAAGCGGTGTTGGCAAGGACAGCCTGATCGATACGCTGCGCTCGAGGCTGCCCGCGCATCGTTTCGTGTTTGCCCGCCGAACCATCACCCGTCCGGAGAACAGCGTCGGTGAAGCCCATGACGCATGCACCGAAGACGAGTTTGCCGAGCGCGCGGTGCGCGGCGGGTTCCTGCTCTGGTGGGCTGCTCACGGGCTGCACTACGGCTTGCCTGTCGCGCTCGCCGATCAGCTCGCAGCGGGGCGCCATGTGATCGCCAATGGCTCGCGCGGCAAGGCCGCCGAGCTTGCGCAACGCGTGCCGCGCCTGGTCGTGATCGAGATCGAGGCGCCGCCTGAGCTGATCGCAGCGCGGCTTGCCTCGCGTGGCCGCGAGTCGGGCGACGATATTGCCCGGCGACTCACCCGGGCGAGCACCGCATACCCGGACACGGTCAATGTGGTTCGCGTCACCAACGATAGCGATCTGCATACAGGCGCCATTCGGCTGATCCATGCGATCGTCTCGAAGCTCGAAGACGATACGGCTGGCGCAAGGCGAGGCCCTGATGCGCGCATCGCGCCACCCGGGCGGCTCGAGTCAGCGCCGCAACAATCGGCCGGTGCGATCCTGCGCCGCAAGCTTGCAGGCGAGCGCCTGGCACAAGCCGAGTGGAATACGCTGCTGCAGGCGGTTGTCGAGGGTTCGATCAAGGGTGCCGAACTCGACACCATGCTGATCGCCTGCGCCAACGACCTCGACGACGAAGAGCTCGCCTGCGTTGCGCGCTGGCGATGCGGGCTGATGCCTCGCGAAAGCTGGGGGCGCGAGCCGGTCGTTGATAAACACTCCCTGGGTGGCACGGCGGGCAGCCGCGTGACGATGATCGTGGTGCCTATCGTCGCCGCGCACGGCATGCTGATTCCAAAAACGTCGTCTCGCGCGATCACCTCAGCAGCCGGCACTGCCGATGCCATGGAGGTCCTCGCACGCGTCGATCTGAATCCGTCGGATCTGCGCCGAGTGGTCGAGCAGGCAGGCGGTTGCATTGCATGGAACGGCCGGCTCAACCATTCGGTGCTTGATGAGTCCATGCACCGTCTTGAGCGACTGCTCGCGCTCGATACCCGGCGCTGGTCAGTGGCTTCGATTCTGTCCAAGAAATGGTCGGCAGGCTCCACGCATGTGGTGGTCGACGTGCCCTACATGCCAGGCGGCAAGGTTGCCTCGCTGCAGGAAGCGCAGGCGGTCGCCGCCATGTTCGATTCGCTCGGCACCCGCCTGGGCATGACCGTGCGCGCCTACCCAAGCGACGGCGCTGCACCGATCGGACGCGGCATCGGGCCCGCACTTGAGGTGCGCGACGTGCTGCAGGTGCTTGAGGGTGATCCGCGGGCGCCCGCTGATCTGCGCGACAAGGCGCTCCTGTTTGCGGCACGCATTCTGGCGCTCGATCCGACAATCGGCGATCTGGCGCAAGGCGAGTCGCGCGCGCGCGAATTGCTTGCGAGCGGCGATGCGCGGCGCGCGATGCAGGCGATTATTGAGGCACAAGGCGCCACCGCTCGCGCCAGCGCGGCAAGCCTTGCGCTGCACCCGATCTGCACAGCGCAATCGGGAACCGTGCGCGCAATCGACGCCCGCCGAATCTCTACGATCGCGCGCCTGGCCGGCGCACCTGCTGATCCGCATGCGGGCGTTGACCTCGCCTGTCATCCAGGCAAGCACCTGACGGCTGATGCGCCGCTCTACCGCGTGCAGGCGACGAGCGCAGAGCGGCTCGCAGCAGCCGTGGCGGCTGCGCACGCAGACACCGGGATTCGACTGGGCTGACGCGCACAAACACCCGCGCTCAGTCTCGACGGCCCCCTGGCGCGGGCCGCCTGCCCACGGTCACGGTCAGCTCGAGTTCACGCCCCTCGCGTACCAGCTTCAACTGGGCTCGCGCGCCGGGTGACAGCCCCGCGATCGCGTTGAGCATGGCAGTGGTGCCCGAGATGGCCTGACCCTCCACCGCCACCAGGATATCGCCCGCGCGCACGCCCGCCCGGTCGGCGGGACCGTTCCGAATCACCGACGCGATCAGCGCTCCCTGGCGACGCGCTAGACGAAACGCCTCGACCAGCTCGGGCGTGAGGTCTTGCGGCTCCACGCCGATGTAGCCGCGGGTCACCGAGCCGTCCCGCACAATCTGCTCAAGCACCAGCTTTGCAGTGGAGATCGGCGTGGCAAACCCGATCCCGAGCGACCCAGGCGTGCTGGTACGGGAGAAGATCGCAGTGTTGATGCCAATCAATCTGCCGCGCACGTCAATCAGCGCGCCCCCGGAGTTGCCAGGATTAATCGCCGCATCGGTCTGGATAAAGTTTTCGAAGGTGTTGATGCCCAGCTGACTTCGACCCAGCGCGCCAACGATTCCCATCGTGACCGATTGGCCCACGCCAAATGGGTTGCCAATCGCGAGCACTACATCCCCCACCCGCAGCGACTCGGAATCGCCGAACTCGATGGCGGGAAGATCGCGACGCTCGATCCGCAATACCGCGAGATCAGTTTCCGGGTCGCTCCCGACCAGCCTGGCTCGCTCTCGCGTGCCATCGGCCAGCAGCACCACGATACCGTCAGCCGCATCCACCACATGGTGGCTGGTGAGAATATGGCCCTCACGGCCCACCAGCACGCCCGATCCCAGGTTGCTCCAGGGCTGCCGGTCAGGCACCGGCTCTCCGAAAAAACGCCTGACCGAGGGATCCGTCATCGGATGCCCCGGGGGCAGACGCCCCGAACGTGTGGTGTGAATATTGACCACGGCGGGCATGGCCCGTTGCGCGGCAGCCGCGTATGACACAATCGCCGCATCGCGCGCGGGCAACTCGCGCCCGCCCGCCGGAGCGCCCGATGCCACGCCACTGACAGGCCAGGCAAATTTGCGAGGCAGCCATTCCGGACGAAGGGTCGCGATAACGAACACGATCGCGAGCACCACTGTTACCGTCTGAGCAAACAGCAACCAGAGTTTCTTAAGCATGAAGACCGCAACACGCAAAGTCGGCGCAACCGACCGGTCAGGGGGCAAGGGCGTGAGCGCCAAGGCACTCGGCGACTGGCTGGAGGCTACCCTGCAGCCAGGCCGCTTCAACGATTATTGCCCAAACGGTCTGCAGGCGGAAGGAAACCGCCCCGTCCGGCGACTGGTATGTGGCGTCACCGCAAGCCTTGCCTTGCTGAAATCGGCTCAGGCGGCGCGCGCCGATGCCCTACTGGTCCATCACGGATGGTTCTGGCGCGGCGAGGACCCCCGGCTGACCGGCATTCGGCTGGCCCGGGTGCGCGCCCTGCTGGAGTCGGGCATGCATCTGTTTGCCTATCACCTGCCGCTCGATGCGCATCCGGCGCTTGGCAACAATGCGCAGCTCGGCCAGCAGCTGGGCTGGTCAACCGACGGCCGCTGCGGACAATACGACCTGATCAGCTGGCACGCGTTTGCGAAGCCTCAATCGGTTGCAACCATCACAGCAGCATTGAAGCGGCGCCTGGGGCAGGCGCCGCTTGTGGTGGGCCACACAGGGCAGCCGATTCAACGAATCGCGTGGTGCACGGGCGGCGCCCAGGACATGATCGTCGAGGCTGCGCAAGCGGGCGCCAATGCGTTTGTCAGCGGTGAAATCTCAGAACGCACCACCCACCTTGCGCGCGAGCTTGGCATGACTTACTTCGCCGCGGGCCACCATGCGACCGAGCGATTTGGCGTGCAGGCGCTTGCCCGCGCCGCAGCCGATGCGCTTGGCTTCGAGCAGATGTTTATCGACGATCCAAACCCGGTCTGAGGCGGATCGCTCGATCAGGCCTGCGGTTTGTCTGACGAGGGCGCAACAACCGGCGCCTTGTCCCCTGCGCCATCGCCTGCGGCAGCGGTGGCTGCGCCGTCTGGCTCGGTGTTGGCACTTTCGGGGTTGCGGCTGTAGGCCGTGATGAAGCCCGCCAGGAAAATGCCCAGCTCGTAAAGCAGGATGAGCGGGATGGCCAGCATGAACTGACTGAGCACATCGGGCGGCGTCAGAATGGCGGCAGCCACAAACGCGCCAACGATGACGTAGCGACGGACATCGCGCAGTTGCTGCTGGGTAACCATGCCAAGCTTGACCAGCAGCATTTCAACCACTGGCACTTCAAATGCAACCCCGAACCCGAAAAAGATCGCCAGCGTGAAATCCCAGTATTTCTGCAGGTCCTGCATGATCTCGGCGCCGGTACCCTCGGCAAACGAGAAGAAAAATTTGTAGGCGGCGGGAAGCACAAACAGGTAGGCAAAGCCGATGCCGACCACCAGGAAAAACACGCTCGACATGATGAGCGGCAGCGCAAACCGTTTTTCGTGTTCGTAAAGACCCGGCGCCACGAACGCCCAGGCCTGATAAAGCACCCAGGGCAACGAGAACAAGAGCGCTGAAAGGAATGCCACCTTGGTAAGCGTGAAGAAGGCACCCTCGCCCGCCAGAAAGACCGGCTTGGAGCCCGGCGGCAGCGCCTCGTAGAGGGGTAGCGACAGAAACAGCATGATGTCGCGCGAGAAGTAAAAGCACACGCCAAACATGATCAGCACCAGAATCAGTGACTTGATCAGCCGGTCGCGCAGCTCAACCAGATGAGAGATGAAGCTTTCTTCCTGAGCCATGGGCGAGGCACTCAGCTCCGATAAAAGCGCCGCTTGGGGCGCTTGCGTTTCAGTTCGCGGTCGCGCTCGATCCGGCGATCACGGATCCGGTCGCGGCTGCGTCGAACAGCATAGATGCGATCCCAGTCGGTAACCGGTTCCGCGGGTTTGGAGTCACCCTCAAACGACGAGGCGAGCGAATCAAACTGTGCCTGCGCACCATCAACCGCCGATTTGACCGAGGACTCGACTTCGCGCGCGGCGGTTGTGACTTCGGTTTGCAGCTTGCGAAGGTCTTCGAGATCCATCTGCCGATTGATGTCGGCCTTGACGTCGGTGACATAGCGCTGCAGCTTTCCCAGCCACTGGCCCACCTGGCGCGCAACACGAGGTAAACGCTCAGGCCCCAGCACCACCAGCGCGATCAGCGCGGTGACGGCCATTTCGCTGAATCCAAAGTCAAACATGCGGGGCTCGGGGGCTGCGCGCGACAGCGCTCAAAACGACGCGAGCGGCTTTGCCAGCCGCTCGCCTGTCAGAGACCGGACAGCGCTGTCAGTCAGTGCTTTTCCTTGGCTTCGACATCAATGGTGCGGGCCGCCACCTGGGCCGGCGGCACCTGCTGGGCGGGTGCCGCGCCTGCCTGCGGCGTCTGAGGCTGCGCGGGCGCCTGCGCGTCGGCCGCGGCTTTATCCGCGCCGTCTTTCATGCCTTCTTTAAAACCTTTGACTGCTCCGCCCAGATCCGAGCCGATGTTCTTCAGCTTTTTGGTGCCGAAGATCAGCATGATGATCACGAGCACGATCAGCCAGTGCCAGATGCTCATCGCTCCCATTTGTTTTCTGCTCCTGGTGATGCCGGCTCAGCGGCGCAAATTGCTCGACCCCAATGGTTCAGGCCCGCCCAGCACGTGGACGTGAAGATGATACACCTCCTGCCTGCCGACCCTGCCGTTGTTGACAATGACCCTGAAGCCGTCATGCAGGCCCTGGTCACGCGCGAGGGTGCCCGCCATGCCAAACAGTTTCCCGACCAGCGGCTGATGCGACAGATCAGCGTCGTAAAGATTTTCCAGGTGCAGCTTCGGAATGATCAGGAAATGCACCGGCGCGCTTGGGTTGATGTCGTGAAACGCGAGGATGTCGTCGTCTTCAAACAACTTTTTGGCTGGAATCTCGCCGCGAACGATGCGGCAGAAAATGCAGTCATGCTTCATTGTCAAGTCCCCTTCGCACTGCCAGCGCCGCCCGATTGTGCGCGCGACCCGATGCTCGGTTTAATCGTGCGCCTGCTCACGCAGGATCGCCTTTCGGAGTGCTTTTTCTTCAAGCCCGGACAGGCCCTCGCGACGGGCGAGCTCATCAAGCACGTGCTGAGGGCTTAATTCATAGTGCGCCAGCATGACAAGGCAGTGAAACCACAGGTCGGCGGTTTCGGCAACGATCCGATCACGCTCGCCATCTTTGGCCGCCATCACGGTTTCCGTGGCCTCTTCGCCGATTTTTTTCAGCACCGCATCGGGGGCAAGCGACAGCAACCTCGCCACATACGAGCTGCCCGGGTCGGCGCCCTTTCGCGACTCGATGACCGCTGCAAGTCGCGCAAGCACCGCATCGGTTGCAAGCGGGCCCGGGGTCGAGGGCAGGACAGCGGGTGCGCCCACGGAGGGCTTTGCAGCACTCATCGGTAGATCAGCTCCGGGTCTTTCAGCACCGGGTCAACCGCCACCCAGCGGCCCGCTTCAAGCCGGCTGAAGAAACAGGATTGCCGGCCGGTATGGCAGGCAATATGGCCTGCCTGCTCAACAGCAAGCAACACCACGTCGCCGTCGCAATCAAGTCTGATGTCGAGCACCTGCTGCGAGTGGCCAGACTCTTCGCCCTTGCGCCAAAGCTTGCCGCGCGACCGTGACCAATACACCGCGCGGCGGGTGGCTGCCGTTTCGGCAAGCGCCTCCCGATTCATCCAGGCAACCATCAACACCCGCCCGCTTGCCGCGTCCTGTGCAATGGCGGGCACCAGACCGGATGCATCCCAGCGCACCTGGTCGAGCCAGCTGTTATCAGAGGTCAGCGGCGGGGACGCCTCGGTACCGGATGGCAAGCCAGGCATCACAACCTCACCGGAATGCCACGATCGGTCATCAACCGCTTCGCCCCGGCAACCGTGTGCTCACCGAAATGAAAGATGCTTGCCGCCAGCACCGCATCGGCCCGGCCCTGCGTGACACCTTCGGCGAGATGCTCGAGGCTGCCGACACCGCCCGAGGCGATCACCGGAATGCCGACTGCGTCGGCCACTGCGCGAGTGAGACCCAGGTCAAAGCCCTGTCGCGTACCGTCACGGTCCATGCTGGTGAGCAGGATTTCGCCTGCCCCAAGACGCTCGACTTCGCGCGCCAAGGCGACCGCGTCGAGACCCGTGCCGCGCCGACCCCCGTGGGTGTACACCTGCCAGCTTCCAGGGCCATCGGCCTTCGCATCAATGGCAACCACGATGAACTGCGACCCGAATCGACCAGCCGCCTCAGCCACCAGTCGAGGGTTCTGAATGGCCGCGGTATTGATGGAGATTTTGTCGGCACCGGCATTGAGCAGACGCCTGACATCCTCCACGGCACGCACACCGCCTCCGACGGTGAGCGGGATGAATACCTGATCGGCAACCGCTTCAATGACGTGCAGGATGATGTCGCGATCATCGCTGGAAGCCGTGATGTCGAGAAACGTGAGTTCGTCGGCGCCCTGCTCGTCGTAGCGACGTGCGATCTCGACCGGATCGCCGGCATCACGCAGCTCGAGAAAGCGCACGCCCTTGACCACCCGGCCCGCCGTGACATCGAGGCAGGGAATGATGCGCTTGGTAAGCACGCAGCGTGTCCGGGCTCAGCCGTTCAGCTCGTCGGCGCGCTGCTGGGCGGCGACGAAATCGAGTTTGCCTTCATAGAGTGCGCGGCCCAGGATCGCGCCTTCAACACCCTCATCCTCGACTTCGCAGAGCCGGTCGATGTCTTCGATGCCTGCGATACCGCCCGAGGCAATGACCGGAACCTTGAGTGCCTGCGCGAGCCGAACAGTGGCTTCGATGTTGACGCCGGTGAGCATGCCATCGCGACCAATATCGGTGTAGATGACGCCTTCGACACCGTAGTCTTCAAATTTACGGGCCAGATCCACGACGTCGTGCTTGGTGAGCTTGCTCCAGCCGTCGGTGGCAACCCGGCCGTCCTTCGCATCCAGGCCCACAATGATCTGCCCGGGAAACGCGCCGCAGGCATCGTGCAGGAAGCCCGGGTTCTTGACCGCTGCGGTGCCAATGATGACGTAGGACAACCCGCCATCCAGGTAGCGCTCGATCGTATCGAGGTCGCGGATGCCCCCGCCCAGCTGCACTGGAATGCGGCCAGCGATTTCGTCAAGAATTTCGCGGATCACACCCTCGTTACGAGGTCGGCCGCTCACGGCGCCGTTCAGGTCAACCAGGTGAAGTCGGCGTGCGCCGCGGTCAAGCCAGCTACGCGCTACGGCTACAGGGTCTTCAGCAAACACGGTGGCGTCGTCCATGTCGCCTTGCCTGAGCCGCACGCAGCGGCCGTCCTTGAGGTCGATTGCGGGAATCAGCAGCATCGGAAAAAAGAGTGGGGGGTGGCGCGGATGGGTAGGAATCGCGGCGGATGCCTTCAGGGATTCCAGCTGACGAAATTTTCGTAGAGTCTGAGGCCGTTAGCCGCGCTTTTCTCGGGGTGGAACTGCGTAGCGAAAATGTTATCCCGCGCCACCGCGCAGGTAAAGCGCAGACCGTAATCAGACGTGGCAGCGGTGACCTGGGGGCCGTCCGGCACAGCGAAAAAACTGTGCACGAAATAAAAGTAGGCGCCGGTCGGGATGCCCTGCCAAAGCGGGTGCTCTCGAATGGGATGAACCCTGTTCCAACCCATGTGAGGCACCTTGAGCCGGGCGCCATCGGGCGCTCGCATTGCACCGTCGGGAAAGCGCAACACCTTACCCGCCAGCAGACCCAGCCCGGGTGTATCGCCTTCCGCGCTCCAGTCAAACAACATCTGCTCGCCCACACAAACGCCGAACAGCGGCCGGCTTGCCGCCGCCCGCAGGAGCGATTCGCGCAGGCCCGACTCGGCGAGGTGGCGCATGCAGTCGGGCATGGCGCCCTGCCCGGGAAAGACCACGCGGTCGGCCGAGTCGATCGAGCGCGCCTCGCCGGTAATGATGACCCGGGCTTTCGGGGCAACATACTCGAATGCCTTCGCCACCGAGCGAAGGTTGCCCATGCCGTAGTCGACCACTGCGATGGTCGTCACTCAGAGCGCTTCCTTGGTGGAGGGAATCCGACCTTCGAGCCGCGGATCGGGCTCGATGGCCATTCGAAGCGCACGCGCAAAGGCCTTGAAGACTGTTTCGCACTGATGGTGCGCGTTATCGCCGCGCAGGTTGTCGACATGCAGCGTGACTTGCGCATGGTTGACGAAACCCTGAAAAAATTCGTGCGCAAGATCGACATCAAATGAGCCGATCATGGCGCGGCGAAAATCGACCTGCCAGATGAGCCCTGGCCGGCCCGACAGATCAATGACCACCCGTGACAGCGCTTCATCGAGCGGCACGTAGGCATGGCCGTAACGACGAATGCCGCGCTTGTCGCCCACCGCCCGCGCAAACGCCTGACCCAATGTGATGCCAATGTCTTCTACCGTGTGATGCGCATCGATATGCAGGTCGCCCTGAGCCTCGATGAAGAGATCAACCAGACCGTGCCTGGCGATCTGGTCGAGCATGTGGTCGAGAAACGGTACGCCGGTGGCAAGCGACTGCTGGCCGGTGCCATCGAGATTCAGCCGCACTTTGATGCGGGTTTCGGCGGTGTTGCGGATGACTTCGGCGGTTCGCATTCGGCGTCTCAGGGCAATCAGGCGTTAGGCTTGAGGGGCTGCGGGGGTTAGGGCTGGGACCGCAGCGCACGGGTGAGCGCCGCGAGCATCGCACGGTTTTCATCCGGTGCCCCCACGGTGACACGCAGACAGTTGGATAACAGCGGATGCATTTTACCGACGTCTTTCACCAATACGCCCAGGCTTCGCATCTGCTGCTGAACCCGTGCACTGTCGGCAACCCGAACCAGCAGGAAATTGGCGCGCGTGGCGACGGGCTGCGCACCCGGTACCGTGCCAAGTTCCGCCAATAACCGATCGCGCTCGGCGCGGATCTCGGCGGCCTGCGCATCAAACACCGATAGATTTTCAAGCGCGAACTCGGCAGCAACTTCGTTCAAGACGCCGATGTTGTACGGCGGGCGCACCTTGTCGAGCTCGGTCAGCCATCGCGCGTGACCCGACAGATAACCCAGCCGCAAGCCCGCCAGTCCAAGCTTGGACAGCGTGCGCATGACCAGCAGCTTTGGATGCATGGGCAGCCTTGGCATCCAGCTGTCGAGCGCGAAGGGCTGATAGGCCTCATCGATCACGACCAGGCCAGGCGCTGCCTCCAGAATCGCTTCGATCTGCGCGGTGTCGAAACAATTGCCGGTGGGATTATTGGGATAGGCAAGGAAAATGACCGCGGGGCGATGACGCGCAATCGCAGCGAGCATCGCAGGCAGGTCAAGCGACAGGTCGGCCCGAAGCGGCACACCAACGAAGCGACTCCCGGCAAGTTTTGCCGACACCTCGTACATGACGAACGACGGCACAGGCGCCAGCACTACGGCGCCCGCGCGAGCGGTCGCCACGCAGATCATGGTGATGAGCTCATCGGAGCCGTTGCCCAGCAACACCTCATAACCCGCAGGGATTCCAAGCTGGCTCGTGATTGCGCGTTTGAGCCCCGCATACGATGGAACCGGGTAGCGGTTGATCAGCGCATCGGCAAGTCGCGCACCCAGCTGCGCCTTGAGCTCGGGCGGCAGCGGGTAGGGGTTCTCCATGGCGTCAAGCTTGATCAGACCCGCAGACGATGGCACGTGATAACTGGCCATCTCGCGGACATCGGCACGCACCAGAGCGCTGACAAGCCGGTTCAGATCGCCTTCAGCTGGCGGCAGAGTTTTGTCTGAGTCGGCGCCTGCAGGGGCTTGCGTCTCAAGCCTCAGCTCGGCGCTGCGCGCATGCGCTTCCAGTCCCTCGCCCCGCGCGAGCACCGATGCGATTCTTCCGAGCCGCTCGGCCGCGGGCCGGGCGATGTCGATCATCGAACTTCGCTTCTGAAAATCGTAGACGCCGAGCGGCGATGAAAATCGCGCAGTTCGCATCGTCGGCAGGACGTGGTTGGGGCCCGCGCAGTAATCGCCCAGCGATTCCGAGGCATAGGGCCCCAGAAAGATCGCGCCTGCATGGCGGATCTGGTCGGCCCAGCGGCGTGGGTTGGCCGCAATGATTTCAAGATGCTCCGCCGCGATACCGGACGCAATCGAGCAGGCCTCATCCATATCGCGAACACGAACCAGCGCACCCCGGTCAGCCAGCGATCGTTCAATGACCGCGCGGCGCGGCATCGTGGGCAGCAGCCGAACAATCGCCTGCTGCACCCGGTCGATGAAATCTGGGTCTGGGCACAACAGGATTGCCTGCGCAAGTTCGTCATGCTCGGCCTGCGAAAACAAATCCATTGCCACCCAGTCCGGGCTGACAGAGCCGTCGGTGAGCACCAGGATTTCACTCGGGCCGGCAATCATGTCGATGCCCACCGTGCCGAAGACACGGCGCTTGGCCTCGGCGACATAGGCATTGCCCGGCCCTACGATCTTGTCGACCGCAGGTACCGTGCGCGTGCCAAACGCGAGCGCAGCCACCGCCTGCGCGCCGCCGATCGTGAACACCCGATCGACGCCGGCAATCGCTGCCGCCGCAAGCACCATCGGATTGCGTGCGCCGCCCGGCGTGGGCACGACCATGACGAGCTCGCCCACGCCTGCCACCCGAGCCGGCACTGCATTCATGAGAACCGACGACGGATAGGCCGCTTTGCCTCCCGGAACATAGAGCCCGACGCGGTCAAGCGGCGTGATTCGCTGCCCAAGCCGGGTACCGTCTGGTTCAACATGCTCCCAGGAATGCGAAAGCTGCCGCTCGTGATAGTCGCGAACGCGGCTGGCAGCTGCCTCGAGCGCGCTGCGCTCGGCTTTGCCAAGCGAGTCAAGCGCTGCCGCAAGTTCAGCCCGAGGCAACTCGAGCGCAGCGGGATCGTGGATCGCGAGCCGGTCAAATCGGTTGGTGTACTCGACCAGTGCGGCATCGCCACGCTGCCGTACATCGTTGACGATGGATTCAACCGCTGCCGATACCGACGCGTCGGTTTGCGCTTCGTACGCCAGCAGCGCGGCAAGCGCGGCCGAAAAGCCAGGATCTGCGCTGTCGAGGCGATTGATCACGCTCACGGCTGACCTTTCATTTGGGCGATGGGTGGGCGGACCGCTCGGCAGCCTGTTGCGCCGATACCGCCCGCGCCACGGCATCGAGCAGCGCGCCGATGCGCCGGGGCTGCGTCTTGAGCGAGGCCTGATTGACGATCAGCCGCGCTGAAATCGACAGAATTTCCTCGACCTCAACCAGACGGTTGGCGCGCAGTGTGCCGCCGCTGCTCACCACGTCGACAATGGCGTCGGCCAGACTAACCAGTGGCGCGAGCTCCATCGACCCATAGAGCTTGATCAGGTCAACATGCATGCCCTTGGCTGCAAAGTGCTGGCGTGCGCATTCGACATATTTGGTGGCTACCCGCATGCGCGCACCGCGTCGGATCGCCTGTGCGTAATCGAAATCCTGCCGCACCGCCACGCACAAGCGGCAGCGGGCGATACCCAGATCAATCGGCTGGTAAAGGCCTTCGACCCCGCTTTCCAGCAGCACATCCCGGCCCGCCACGCCAAGGTCGGCCGCGCCATAGCGCACATAGGTGGGTACGTCGCTCGCGCGGACGATGATCAGCCTGACCTCGGGATCAGCGGTGGGAACAATCAATCGGCGAGAGTCGGCCTGCACCGCATCGACTGAGACACCAGCCGCTTCAAGCAGGGGCAGAGTCTCGTCAAAAATGCGCCCCTTGGATAGTGCAAGAGTGATCACTTAAAGAGTCCTGAATGACGCCTGTCAACGCAGTCGCTCAACCGCTGCGCCCAGCGCACCGAGCTTTTTCTCGATGCTCTCGTAACCGCGGTCAAGGTGATAGATGCGGTCAATGACCGTTTCGCCGTCGGCCACCAGCGCAGCGATCACCAACCCCGCCGAGGCTCGCAGATCAGTGGCCATGACCGTGGCGCCGGACAGGCGTTCGACCCCGCGGACCACCGCGGTGTTGCCCTCGATCGCGATATCGGCGCCCAGGCGCTGGAGCTCGAGCACGTGCATGAAGCGGTTCTCGAAAATGGTTTCGGTGATGGTGGCGGTGCCACCTGCGATTGCGTCAACCGCCATGAATTGCGCCTGCATGTCGGTGGCAAACCCCGGAAAGGGTGCCGTACGGACACTGACCGAGCGGGGCCGGCCTTGCATCGCAAGCCGTATCCAATCGGGACCGGCTGTGATCTCGGCACCCGTTGCCCGAAGTTTGTCCAGCGTTGCGTCCATGATGGCGCCCTCTACGCCGCGCAACACCACCTCGCCCCCCGCAGCGGCAACGGCGCACAGAAATGTACCTGCCTCGATCCGGTCTGCCATGACCGAATGACTTGCGCCATGAAGCGACTCGACGCCCTGAATTTCGATGCGGTCGGTGCCCGCGCCGCTTACCTGTGCGCCCATGGCATTGAGCACCCGCGCCAGATCGACCACTTCGGGCTCACGCGCTGCGTTTTCAATGAGCGTCGTGCCAGAGGCGAGCGTCGCTGCCATCATCAGGTTTTCGGTGCCTGTGACCGTCACCATGTCCGTGACGATGCGCGCGCCGCGCAACCGCGAAGCGCGCGCGACCACATACCCGTGCTCGATCGAAATCCGCGCACCCATCGCCCGCAGGCCTTTGATGTGCTGGTCGACGGGCCGTGCGCCAATGGCGCAACCCCCGGGCAGCGATACCCTGGCCTCGCCCAGCCGCGCGAGCAGGGGGCCGAGAACCAGAATCGACGCGCGCATCGTTTTGACCAGATCGTAGGGGGCCTCGTGCGAGGCGAGCGTCGTCGCATCAAGCACCAGACTATCGCCCTGCCGACTCTCCCTGACACCGAGCTGGCGGAGCAGTCGGAGCATTGTCCGAACGTCCTGCAGGCTGGGCACGCGTGCGAGGCTTAGCGTATCGGCCGCGAGCAGTGATGCGCAGAGGATGGGTAGTGCCGCATTTTTAGCGCCCGATACCTGCACCTCGCCGGCAAGCCTGCGCCCGCCAATGATCCGGAGCCTGTCCATGTGCGAGTGCTACGCGTGCAAAGGTGCGGTGCGCTATGCCCTGCCGCCGGTCTGCGACGGGTCTGCGTACTCATCGGGCGTGAGCGTGCGCATGGACAGCGCGTGGATTTCTTCCCGCATCCGGTCGCCGAGCGCACGATAGACGATCTGATGACGTTGCACGGGACGCTTGCCCTCAAACAGCGAGGACACGATCAGCGCCTCAAAGTGCTGGCCGTCGCCGGTAACCTCGAGCGTGGAACACTGAAGGCCCTCAGCGATATAGCGTCGAACATCATCGGGAGTTGGCACAGACACCTCACAGTCTAAGTTTGTAGCCGCTCGCGAGCATCCGCAGGGCGATTGCCGTGACCAGCACGAGAAATACCGCCACCACCACGAAGCTCACCGCAGGGGCAACATCGGACACGCCGAAGAAACCGTGCCGAAAGCCATCGACCATATAAAAAAACGGATTAAGGTGCGACAGCATCCGCCAGAACGGCGGCAGCGACTCCGCCGAATAGAACACCCCCGCGAGGAAGGTGAGCGGCATGATGAGAAAATTTTGAAAGGCTGCGATCTGATCGAACTTGTCGGCCCAGACGCCACCAATCACGCCCATTGTACCGAGGATGGCGCTACCCATCAGCGCAAACGCCAGAATCCAGAGTGGCTGCGCAATGTGGAAATCAGCCAGCCAGAAGGTGCACAAAAATACGCCGAGACCGACGGCAAGACCCCGAAACATCGACGCCAGAACGTAGGCGCCGAACAGTTCCCAGTGCGTGAAAGGCGGTAGCAGCACAAACACGATGTTGCCGGTGATCTTGCTCTGGATGAGCGACGAGGAGGAATTGGCAAACGCGTTCTGAAGCACCGACATCATCACCAGACCGGGCACCAGAAACGATACATAGTCGACCGAGCCAAACACCTTGACACGTTCACCGAGCGCCTGCGAAAAGATCAGCAGATAGAGAAGCGCTGTGAGCACGGGCGCGGCAATGGTCTGCACGCTCACCTTCACGAATCGGAGCGTTTCCTTGTAGAGCAGCATCGGAAAACCGCTCATTGAACGCGCTCCGAAACGCCGTGCTCCTGCTGCATCACGCGAACAAAGACGTCCTCAAGATCGGTGTGCTCCAGCTCCATTTCCTCGATGCGGCAGCCGGCCTCACGGAGCGCCGCGAGCACGGGCTCAAGCGACTCGTAGCGCTCAAGCTTGAGGACCACCCGCTCGGACGCTGTACCCCTGGCTTCTTCGGTGACAGGTACCCTGAGCGGCTCGAGCGAGCCAGGCATTGGCGCGCCGCTCAGCTTGAGCGACAGCCGACCACCGGAAAAATCACGCAGCAGTTCTGACGTGGCTGCGAGCGCCACAATGCGCCCCGCCTTGAGCATGGCGATTCGGCCGCAGAGCTCCTGAGCCTCTTCAAGGTAGTGCGTGGTCAGCACGATGGTGTGCCCCGCCAGATTGAGCTGAACCACGAATTCCCACAGCGTGCGCCGTAGTTCGACATCAACCCCTGCGGTGGGCTCATCGAGCACGATCACCGGAGGCCGGTGTACCAGCGCCTGAGCCACCAGCACCCGCCGCTTCATGCCGCCCGACAGCGCACGCATATTGGCATTGGCTTTGTCGGCCAGGCCCAGTCGATCAAGGACCTCATCAATCCAGGGGTCTGCGCCGCGCACGCCGTAGTAGCCCGCGGTCAGGCGCAATGTCTCACGCACGGTGAAGAAAGGGTCAAACACCAGCTCTTGCGGCACCACGCCCAGCATTCGCCGCGCCTGTCTGAAGTCGGAAACGACGTCATGCCCCATGACCTCGCAGCGGCCTTCATTGGCTCTGGAGAGACCGGCGATGATCGAGATCAGCGAGGTTTTGCCCGCGCCGTTGGGACCGAGCAGACCAAAAAACTCGCCTTGTCCGATCGATAACGATACGCCACGAAGCGCCTCGAAACGGCCGTAGCGCTTGACGACGTTGCTGAGTTCGATGGCGGGTTTCAAAAGACCAGGCTCTCAACGCCGTACAGGTTGGCAAGTCGGCGCAGTTTATCGGGCACATTCAGACACTGGATCGCACCGCCCTGTGTCTGCGCGCGACGGGCCGCGAGCAATACCGACAGCGCGGACGAGTCGAATTCAGACAGCGCTGCAAGATTGATGCTGACTGCGCCCGCTGCGATCGCGGCATGAAGCTGTTCGAGCACGGCCATTGCCTCGGCGTGCGTGAGCCTGGAAGGAAACTCGAAACTGGATGAAGCGTTCACGGGCGCAGGGTGTTCAGTGTCAGCTACGCGAGGCGGCCTCGAACTGTCGGTTTTTATCGGACAGCGAGCGAATCAGACCATCAATACCGTTGGCCGAGACTTCCTGCGCAAACTGCTCCCGGTAGGTTTGAACAATCCAGATGCCCAGAACATTCACGTCATAGATCTTCCAGGAGCCTGCCGATTTTTCCAGCCGGTAATCGATCTGGATCGGATCGCCGCGGCCGCCAACGATTTCGCTTCGCACGGTCACATCGTCAGCGGCTGCATCGCCACGAAAGGGCCGCACCTTCACCTGCTTGTCGCCCACCTGCGCCAACGCGCCCGAGTAGGTGCGCAGCAGCAGCGTTCGAAACTCGGTGATGAGCGCCTTCTGCTGTTCGGGTTTCGCCTGACGCCAGGCACGGCCCACCGACAGGGCGGTCATGCGCTCAAAGTTGATGTGCGGCATTACCGCCGAATCAACAAATTTCGCGACCTGCTGAAAATCGCCCGACTGCACCGATTTGTCAGAGCGGATCCGGTTCAGTACATCGTTACTCAGGGTCTCGATGAACCGATCGGGCGCGGTTTGTGCGACGGCGGGCGACGACGCGCCCAACAGTGCTGCGCCCAGAAGCACACCGCTTGACGTGGGCATGACCGCGACGGTGAGCAGCGCTGCGCCCGCGAGGCTCGCAATGCGCTTTCGCAGACGACCAGAGGAGACAGCGTTCATCTCGATCACTCCTTGGGCTCAGGCGGATTACCGTCGTAAACCAGATTCAGCCGCCGCTGCAGATAAGCATTGCGAATGAACGAATACCGATCGAGCGCAGCCCCCTCAACCATGCGCTCCATGGGCAACAGCGTGGCGCGCTGCTCGACCAGTCGAGCCACCGCGAAGATCGCGAACTCGTCGTTATCGGCGATGCGCCGCGACGGATCGAACCCGATGTCGGCAATGCGCCCCACGCCGTCACGGATGCTGGAGGGCCCCAAAATAGGCAGCACCAGATAGGGCCCGGGTCCGAAGCCCCAGACGCCCAGCGTCTGACCGAGGTCTTCATTGCTTCGTTCAAGCCCCGCTTCGGAGGCTGGGTCGCCAAGACCGAGCGTGATGAGCGTGTTCATGAGGAACCGGCCAACGTCTGAAGCAGCCGCCAGGGGTTTGCCCTGCAGCAGATTGTTGACAGCGTTCCAGGGCTCGAGCAGGTTGCTGACGAAATTTCTGAAGAGCAGCCGCGGCGTTTCCGGGACCACGTCTGCATAGAACTGCGCCACGGGTTTGAGCACCGCGCGGTCAATGGTGTCGTTGAACTGGAACACGGCCCGGTTAAATGACTCGAACGGATCGGCGGAGGATTCGGACTGCGCCTGCAACGGGGCGGCCAGCACAAGCAGCAGACTGATGGCAAGCGCCCTAGCCCACCTGCTGACGCTGCGCGTGATCTGGGTCGCGCTCATTTCTTGTCCCCTTCGGCAGCGCTGCGATACAGGAACTGCCCGATGATGTTCTCAAGCACCACCGCGGACTGGGTGAGCGTGAGCGTACCGCCCGGTGCAAGCATTGCGGTATCGCCTCCGGCCTCCAGGCCGATGTACTGCTCGCCGAGAAGACCCGCAGTGAGAATTTTTGCTGAGGTGTCTTTGGGAAACTGATAGCGCTTGTCGATATCGACTCTGACCACGGCCTGGAAGGTCTGGTCATCCAGCCCAACCGACGCCACGCGGCCCACCACCACGCCGGCGCTGCGCACAGCAGCGCGCGGTTTCAGGCCGCCAATATTGTCAAATTTGGCGGTGACCTGGTAAGTCTCACCCAGCCCGAGGCTACTGCTCATATTGCCCGCCCGGAGCGCGAGAAATACCAGCGCCGCAAAACCAAGCAACACAAACAGCCCCACCAGAACATCAACACCTTTACGATTCATCGCTTTACTCTCCCGCCCGGAACCGGGCGTACTAGCTGAACATCAGCGCCGTCAGGATGAAATCAAGCGCAAGAATGCCAAGCGAGGCCACCACGACCGTCGTGGTCGTGGCCCGCGAAACCCCTTCGGGCGTTGCCTCCGCCTGGTATCCGACATAGAGCGCCACAAATGACACCGTGAAGCCAAACACGATGCTTTTGACCACCCCGTTGCCCACATCGCGCAACCAGTCAACGCCGCCCTGCATCTGCGACCAGAAGGCACCGGCGTCAACGCCGATCATCTCAACGCCGACCAGGTAACCCCCCAGCACCCCCAACGCCGAAAACAGCGCGGCAAGAAGCGGCATGCAGATGACGGCCGCCAGATACCGCGGCGCGAGAACGCGCGCCACCGGATCGACCGCCATCATTTCCATGGCATCTATCTGCTCGCCCGCCTTCATGAGGCCAACCTCTGCCGTGAGTGAGGTGCCCGCGCGCCCTGCAAACAGCAGCGCCGTGACGACGGGACCGAGCTCACGCACCAGCGACAAGGTAACAAGTAACCCGAGCGCCTCTTCCGAGCCATACCGACGCAGCGTGTAATAGCCCTGTAAACCAAGCACAAACCCGATTAGCAGGCCCGACACCAGGATGATCGACAGCGAATAATTGCCGATGAAATGAATCTGATCGATGATCAGCCGGGGCCGCCTTAGCGATGCGATGGACAGCAGCGACAGCCGAACGAAGAACCGGGAGGCGCGGCCGGTGGCGGCGATCTTGTCAGTCAACCAGTCGATTGCCCGCGCGAACGGAGTCGGCGCGTTCACTTGGGCAGTCCCAGATCTTCGGCGAGCGTGCGCCGCGTGGCGTGGTGAAACGCCACCGGACCATCAATGTCGCCATCGAGAAACTGGCGCACGTTCGGGTCGTCAGAGTCGCGCATCGCCTGGGGGACGCCGTGCGCTGCGATACGGCCCTGCGCAAGCAGGTACACATAGTCGGCGATGGCGAAGGTGTCCTTGATGTCATGCGAGACCAGGATGGAGGCGCAGCCAAGCGTGTCCGTCAGTTTGCGGATCAGCTGAGCCACGGTTGACAGCGAGATCGGGTCAAGGCCGGCGAACGGCTCGTCGTACATGATGAGCGGCGGATCGAGCGCGATGGCGCGCGCAAGCGCCACCCGCCGCGCCATGCCGCCGGACAACTGGCTGGTGCGGTAATGCGCAACCCCGCGCAACCCCACTGCATTCAGTTTGAGGAGCACCAGATCTCGAATCAGTTCATCAGACAGATTGGTGTGCTCGCGAAGCGGAAAGGCCACGTTGTCAAACACCGACAGATCGGTAAAGAGCGCGCCAAACTGATACAGCATTCCCATGCGACGACGCACCGCGTACAGCCCGTCGCGATCGAGCTGGCCGATTTCATGGCCCTGGAAATTGACCTTGCCCTGCTGAGCGCGCAGCAGCCCACCGATCAGCCGCAGGATGGTTGTTTTGCCCGAACCCGATCCACCGACAAGCGCAACAATGCTGCCACGACGAACCGTCAGGCTCACGTCGTGCAGGATGGGCCGCTCGCGATAACCGAAGCGGACATTGTCGAGCCGAAGAAGCTCGGTGTCAGACACGATCGGGGGGAGTATTTATTAGAGGAACAGAGTATTGTAGCGCGCTCTGTATTACCCGCCTGCCGGTTGGCCCATTCGGGTTTCCACTGCGGTAATCCGGTCACGCCGCCCCGCCAGTACCACCACATCGCCCGCGGCAAGTACGAAATCGGCGGGTGGTTCAAGCATCCGTTCGCGCGCCCGCACCAGTGCGGTTGCCCGAACACCATCCTCAAGCATCGCGCCGAGCGTGCTGGAGGCGGCAACCGACCCCTCGATGATTGGCACCGCGTGAAGGTGCACATGATCGGTTTCGACGTCGTCCGTCTCACGGTCGTCGGCACCGTGGAAAAAGCCCTGCAACAAGGCGTAGCGTCCCGCCCGGACCGCTCGAGTCCGGCGACGCACCCGCGCCATGGGAACGCCGGCCAGCGCCATGGCATGCGAGGCGATCATCAGGCTGCCCTCAGCGATCTCGGGAACCACCTCGGTGGCGCCCGCCTCCCGCAGTTTCGCAATATCGGCCTCATTGGCGGTCCGGGCGATCACCGGCAGCTGCGGCGCGAGTTGCCTGACCGTGTGAAGCAGCTTGAGCGCGCTGGGCAGGTCGTCAAAGGTAATGGCGAGCGCGCGCGCCCGGTGGATTCCAGCGGCCTGCAGCATCGCCGGGCGGCTCGCGTCTCCGTAGACCACCGACTCACCCGCCTCGGCCGCCTCACGCACCCGGTCAGGGTCGGTATCAAGCGCCACATAGGGCACGTTTTCAGCTTCCAGCACGTGCGAGAGGCTCTGTCCGCAGCGCCCAAAACCACAGACGATCACATGGTCATGTCGGCCAAGGCTGCGGCTCGCGATCCGCTGCACCTCGAGCGAGCGTAACAGCCATTCCTGGTTGGAGGCCCGCAACGCAAGTCGGTTCGCCTGCTCGATGAGCGCCGGCGCGAGCAATAGCGACAGCAGGATTGCTGCCAGCAGCGGCTGGAGCGCGGCGGGCTCGAACAATCCACCCTTGAACGCCTGAGACAGCAGCACGAAGGCGAATTCACCGGTCTGCGCAAGCCAACAGGCTGAGCGAATCGCGACGCCCGCCGACGCGCCAAACGCGCGCACGAGGCCCAACACGATGGCGGCCTTGAGCACCAGCAACATCGACAGAATGACCAGCACCTGCTGCCAGGTATCGACCAGCGCCTGAGTTTCAAGCCGGGCGCCGATCGTGACAAAAAAGAGTCCCAGCAAGACGTCGCGGAACGGCTTGATGTCTTCTTCGACCTGGTAGCGGAACTCGGTTTCCGCGATCAGCATGCCGGCCACGAAGGCGCCCAGCTCCATCGACAACCCTGCCTGTCGCGTGAGCCAGGCAAAGAGCAGCGTGGCGAGCAGCACGTTGAGCGTAAAGAGTTCGTGCGAGCGGCTTCTGACCACCGCACCGAACCAGCCTCGCATGAGCCGAGGCCCAAAACGGAGCAGTAGGACCAGGAGCAGCGCCGCTTTGGCAAAGGCCACCGACAACGCGATCGCGAGCCCATCCGTGCCACGCGACAGCGCTGGAATGACCACCAAGAGCGGAATGACGGCAAGGTCCTGAAACAGCAGTACGCTGAACACGCGCCGCCCATGGTCGGTCTCAAGCTCGCGTCGATCCACCAGCAGCTTGGTGACCAGCGCAGTGGACGACATGGCGAGCGCAAACGCCACCACCAGCGCGGTGCGCCAATCGAGTCCCGGAATCAGCCAGCTGCCCCAGGTGGCGGGCAGGCCCAGCAACAGCGCCATCAGCGCGAGTGCCGTGACGCCCACCTGCGCGCCGCCCAGTCCGAACACGAAGCCGCGCATCGCGTTCAGCTTGGCGAAATTGAATTCGAGGCCGAGCGAGAACATCAGGAAGACGACGCCGAGTTCAGCCGCCGCGTGCAGCGTGCCCTCGCCCTCGGCCAGACCGGCGGCGTGCGGGCCGATGAGCACACCGACCGCCAGGTAAGCGATCAATGGCGGAACGCCGAAGCGACGCAGCGGCACCACGATCAGCGTGGCCGCTCCGAGCAGGATCAGCGCGAGTTCAAGACCGGACAGCATATACTCAGCAAGGTGAATTCCCGATCCATTGTAACCAGCGACGACCGGCTGATCCTGCGCGCGGTCGAAGTGCTTCGCATTGAGGCCGAAGCAGTCGAGGCTTTGTCGCAGAGAATCGGTGCGCCCTTTGTTCAGGCCTGTCGAATGATTCTGGACTGCTCGGGCCGAGTGGTTGTCAGCGGCATCGGCAAGTCCGGCCATATTGCCAGGAAAATCGCAGCAACGCTGGCCTCCACCGGGACACCGGCGTTTTTTCTGCATCCGGCAGAGGCAAGTCACGGCGATCTTGGCATGGTGACCCGCGACGACGTGCTGATTGCGGTGTCGAACTCGGGCGCCACCGAAGAGCTCGCCCGAATCATGCCAATCGCCCGACGGCAGGGTACCCGCCTGATCGCGATCACCGGCCGCGCCGACTCGCCGCTTGCTGCGCTGGCCGATGTACACCTCGAGGCTGCAGTTGCCCGGGAAGCGTGCCCGCTCAATCTGGCCCCCACTGCCAGCACCACGGCCACGCTCGCGCTCGGCGATGCACTGGCGGTCGCGCTTCTTGATGCGCGCGGCTTTGGCCCGGAAGATTTTGCGCGCTCGCACCCGGGCGGTGCCCTGGGCCGCAAGCTGCTGACACGCGTGGACGACGTCATGCGGCGCGATCCTGCGCTGCCAAGGGTGCCGCTTGGCGCCCCGCTGGTCGAGGCAATTTTGGAGGTCACGCGCAAGCGAATGGGCATGACCGCGGTCGAGCGCGCCGATGGCACGCTGGCAGGCGTTTTCACCGACGGCGACCTGCGGCGCGTGCTCGAGCGCGGCGCAGACATTCAGTCAATGCGGATCGATGAGGCGATGACGCCCGGCTCCGTCACGATCGGTCCGCAGGCACTCGCTGCCGAAGCGGTCAGACTGATGGAAGAGCGCCGCATCAGCGCGCTGCCGGTCACTGACTCCGGGCGTCGCATGGTTGGCGCGCTGCACATCCACGACCTGCTTGCCGCCAAGGTGTTTTGATGGCCGCCGCCGACGCCCGCAGCCGCGCCGCCCGGATCGAGGTTCTTGCGCTCGATGTCGATGGCACCCTGACCGACGGGCGCATTTACATCGGTCCGCAGGGGGAGGCGATGAAAGCCTTCAATGTGCGCGACGGCTTCGGTCTCACCCTGCTGCGCGAGGCGGGCCTGCAGCTTGCCATCATCACCGCCCGGCAATCCGAGATCGTTCGGCATCGGGCGGCAGAACTGGGCATCGCGCTGGTGATGCAGGGCGAGCGCGACAAGCTTGCGGCGCTTGAGGCGCTCTGTCGAAAGCTCAGCATCACGCCTGACCGGGTGGGCTACGCCGGCGACGACTGGACGGACCTGCCCGCGATGCTAGCGGCCGGCTTTTCCGCCACGGTGGTCGATGCGCCCGAGGCTGTGCGGTCGCGTGCTCACTGGGTATCAACGCTGGCTGCCGGGTCGGGCGCCATCCGTGAACTGGCTGAGTTCATTCTTGACAGCCGAGGCGAACTTCATTCGGCGCTCGCCCGTCGGCTCATCTCGACGGCTGGTCACGCACGTCGCGAACCGCAGCGGGGCGGGCCTTGAGCCCGCGGTTTTACGACCGCCTCGCCGCGGCGGTATCAATCGGTCTGCTGCTGATGCTGGCAGCCGGCAGCTACTACCTGGCTGAAATCGCGCAGCGGTTTACGATGCCATCCCAGACGCGTGAGGGCCCGGACATTGCCGATGCATTTGGCGAGAAGGTGGTGCTGCTTCGCCTGAACGAACGGGGCGAGCCGGTCTTTCGCATGAGCGCCGAGCGGATGGAACACTTTCGCCGATCCGACACCAGCCACTACACGCTTCCCACCATGGCCTCACTCGACCCGGCCCGCCCGCGAATCACCGTTGCCGCCCAGCGCGGCAAATCGGTTCGTGAAAGCCAGGAGACCTTGCTCGAGGGCGATGTCCGTCTCGACCGTCCGGGAACAGCCGTCGAGCCGCCAATGAAGATCCGCACCGAGTTCGCCCGGATCTTCACCGACACCGAAATTGCGCTCACCGATCGTCCGGTGGTCGTGACCCGGGGTCAGTCAACCTTGACCGGCACCGGAATGGAATTCAATAATCGCGCCCGAACCCTGCGCGTCGACTCTGAGGCCCGGGGAATCTGGGTGTCCGAGCGGCGCCCACCTTGAGCGTACTCATCGCGTGCAACCTCCTCCATCACCCAAACCTTCAGCAATTGCGTTCGCCTGGCGCGGCGCTCGCCGGGCGGGCGCCCTCGCCGGTGTTCGCGGCTTGCTGCGGTTCGCTGCGATGCTGGCCGCGTTGTGCATGACGGTCGTGCCCGCGCGGGCCGAAAAAGCCGATCGCGATAAGCCGGTGCAGGTCGAGTCCGACCGAATGGAATACGACGACGCCAAGCGCATCAGCACCTTCATCGGCAGGGTCGTGCTCACCAAAGGCACGATCGTGATCCGTGCCGATCGAATGGTTGTTCGCGAGGATGCGGAAGGCTTTCAGTACGGTCGGGCTGAAGGAAAGCCGGCAAGCTTTCGCCAGAAGCGTGAAGCACTCGATGAGCATATCGAGGGCTTCGGCCTCGAGATCGACTACGACGGCAAGGCTGAAACCGTCGTGCTCACCAGCAATGCGTCGCTGCGAAGGCTTGAGCGCGAGCGCGTGCTCGACGAGGTGCACGGCGCCCGCATCACCTACCAGAGCGCGGCCGAGTTCTACACCGTCGAAGGGCGCGCACCGGGCGCAACGGGTAACGATCGCGTCCGGATGGTGATTCAGCCACGGCGTGCAAGCGGCACTGATTCACCCGCTGGTGCGGCATCACCCGGCACCGCACCCGCAACGGGTGCTGCGCCTGGCAAGCCAGCCAAACCCGCATCGGGCACAGCCCCCTCACCAGCGTCGCCCCCTGCGGTGCTGCGGCCCGCCGAATCGCTTGGCGCTCCGCCGGCCACCCGCTGAGTCTTCTGCCGTGACCGTCGCCTCGGCCGCCAGCCGGCTCGTCGCAACCCAGCTGATGAAGGCCTATCACGGGCGGCGTGTCGTTCGCGATGTGTCGATCGAAGTTGCGAGCGGTCAGGTGGTCGGGCTGCTGGGGCCCAACGGCGCGGGCAAAACCACCTGCTTCTACATGATCGTTGGCCTCGTACCCTGTGATGGCGGCAGCATCACCCTCGATGATCGACCCATCGGGCGGCTGCCAATCCATCGACGCGCCCGCCTCGGCCTGGCCTACCTGCCGCAGGAAGCGTCGGTATTTCGTAAGCTGACGGTTGAAGAAAACATTACCGCGGTGCTCGAGCTGCAGCAGGATGCCGCAGGTGCCCCGCTTGAGAAGGCCGAGATCAAGCGCAGGCTCGATCGGCTGAT
Organism: Betaproteobacteria bacterium; assembly: GCA_016868375.1. Lineage (GTDB taxonomy): Bacteria > Pseudomonadota > Gammaproteobacteria > Burkholderiales > Burkholderiaceae_E > SYIM01. The sequence goes on from VGHA01000035.1 coordinate 26,158, forward strand.
CGAGGAACTGCAGATCGGGCATATCCGCTCCAATACTGCGTTGTCGCTGTCAGGCGGCGAGCGGCGCAGGGTGGAAATTGCCCGGGCGCTGGCGAATTCGCCTCGGTTCGTGTTGCTCGATGAACCGTTTGCCGGCGTCGATCCGATCGCTGTCCTTGAAATTCAGCGAATCGTCCGTTTTCTCAAGGAACGGGGCATCGGAGTGTTGATCACAGACCACAACGTCAGGGAAACGCTTGGCATCTGCGACAGGGCCTATATTATTCGTGATGGTACCGTTCTTGCTTTCGGTCGGCCCGACGAAGTCGTCGAAAACGACGATGTGCGGCGCTACTACCTCGGCGAACATTTTTCGATGTAGCGCAGCAGCGGACGGGCTCTTCGCAACACCAGGCCCTGATGAAAACCGCTCTTCAGTTCAAACTTAGCCAGCAGCTCGCGCTGACGCCACAGCTGCAGCAATCCATTCGGTTGCTGCAGCTGTCGACACTCGAACTCAATCTGGAGATCGAGCAGATGCTGGCGGAAAACCCGCTGCTCGAGCGCGAGGACGATCCACTGGGCGAGTGCATCAGCATTTCTGCAAGTGGGACGCTCGACGCACCGCTACCGGTCGGACTGTCGGATCTCGGTGGCAGCCCAGCCGAAACCACAACCCGTGGCGAGGCCGACGAGGGCGAGGCTGACCGAGACAGCAGTGGCAGCACCAGCGAGGGCGATGAAGCGCCCGCCGACTGGGGGCATGACTCGGGCTCAAGGTCGCAGAACGATGATGACGACGAGCGCGAATTCCCGCAGCTTGCAGGCGCTGGCGTGTCGCTTACCGAGCATCTGCGCGAGCAACTCGCGGCAACGCGCCTTGAGCGACGCGACCGTGCGCTGGTCGATCTGCTGATCGATGAACTCGATCGCGACGGCATGCTGACAACCGGGCTCGACGAATTCCGCGAAGCCCTACCGGCCGAACTCGAGATCGATCCCGATGAGGTCGCGGCCGCGCTCCGGCTCCTGCAGAGCTTCGATCCACCAGGCGTTAGCGCCCGCAACCTGCGCGAATGCCTGCTACTCCAGCTTGCCCAATCCGGTCATGACCAGCCAGAGGCCAAAGCACTGGCGCGGGTCATCATCACCGACCATCTCGAACTGCTTGCGGCACGCGACTTTGTGCGCCTCAAGCGGGTGCTGCAGTGCGATGAAGAAACGCTGCGGCAGGCACACTCCATGATTCGAAACCTGGAGCCCCGACCGGGCTCACGCTTCGGATCTGACGACACGGGGTATGTGGTGCCCGACGTGATCGTTCGGCGAACCCGCGCCGGCTGGACCGCGGCGCTCAATCCGGACGTGATGCCGAAACTGCGCGTGAACGACATGTACGCCGATATCCTGCGCCGCAACCGTGGCAGCGCTGCCGGCAACCTGGCCGGGCCGCTGCAGGAAGCCAGGTGGCTGATCAAGAACATTGCCCAGCGTTTCGAGACCATCCTGCGCGTCTCGCAAGCGATCGTCGAGCGCCAGCGCGGCTTTTTTTCACACGGTGCGGTGGCCATGCGCCCGCTGGTGCTGCGCGAGATCGCCGATACGCTGGATCTTCACGAATCCACGATTTCTCGGGTCACTACACAGAAGTACATGCTCACACCGAATGGAACTTTCGAACTCAAGTATTTCTTCGGCAGCCATGTCGCCACCGACACCGGCGGCGCTGCCTCGAGCACAGCGATCCGAGCGCTGATCAAGCAGCTGATTGCCGCCGAGGATGGCCGCCGGCCGCTCTCCGACAGCCAGATCGCCGATATGCTGGGCGAACAGGGCTTCGTGGTCGCGCGCCGCACCGTCGCCAAGTACCGCGAGTCGCTTCGGATCCCGGCGGTCGCCCAGCGCAAATCGCTCTAATCGGTGGGTCGGCGCCACAGCCAGCGTCGCGCGGCCACCACAGCGGATCGCTGAAATCAACCGTGGCGCGATGCAACATCCAGACATGTTGCGTCGCAATAAACGTTCTCGTCGGGAATCCAGGACGCTTGTATACTCGCAGCACTTTTTTCCACCGGATCGATCAACGATCCGATCGAACGGTCCTGCCGACGCCTCCGCCGGCCGAGCCGCGGAGTATTCCTCCATGAGTCGACTGACCCGGTTGCTTGCGCCTGCCAACGTTGTGGTTGGAATGGCGGTGACAAGCAAGAAGCGCCTCTTTGAACAGGTGGGGCTGCTGTTTGAAAACCTCTATGGCATTGAGCGGAGCCGGGTTTTCGATTCGCTGTTTGCACGCGAACGGCTCGGCTCAACCGGGCTCGGCGAAGGCGTCGCCATTCCGCATGGTCGAATCAAGGGTTTGCGCGAAGCGCGCGCTGCGGTCATTCGTCTCGCTGAGCCGATTGCCTTTGACGCACCCGACGCGCGGCCCGTGTCATTGCTGGTGTTTCTGCTGGTTCCCGAACACGCCACGGAAGAGCACCTGGAAATTCTGTCCGAGGTTGCCGAACTGCTTTCCGATCCGTCCATGCGCAGCCAGATGAGCTGCGAGGCAGATTGCGACCGCCTCTACCAGGCGCTCGCGGTCTGGGAACCGTGTCGGCCCGCTGCCTGAGTCGTCCTGTTGGGTCTGGACGCGCGCAACGCGCGCTGAACCGCTAAGCTCGCGCAGTTTCCGTCCAACCGAGGCCCGCGATGAGCGTCACCGTCGCCGATCTGTTCACCGCAAACGCTGCCGAGCTCGGCCTGTCCTGGATCGCCGGGCGGCCTGGCGAAGCGCGCGAAGTGGCGCGTACTGCAGCCGAACCCGCCGATCTGATCGGCCACCTGAATCTGATCCATCCCAATCGGATTCACGTCTTCGGCCAGCCTGAACTCGACTTTTTCATGCGGCATGAGTCCGCCCACCAGCAGGGAATCCTTGCCGATCTGATTGCGGGCCATCCTCCCGCCGTGATCGTTGCCGATGGGCTGCAGCCCACTGACTCACTGATCGAGGCGGCCACGCACGATCGGTTGCCGCTCATTTCAAGTCCGCAGTCGGCCGCTCGGGTCATCGACACGCTGCGCCACTATCTCGGTAAAGCCGCCGCCGAAACCTGTCAGATGCACGGCGTGATGATGGACGTGCTCGGCATGGGCGTACTGATCTCTGGCGAATCGGGCCTTGGCAAGAGCGAGCTCGCGCTCGAACTGATCAGTCGGGGCCACGGTCTGGTGGCTGACGATGTGGTCGACCTGAGCCGCATCGCCCCGCATACCGTTGAGGGCCGCTGCCCGCCACTGCTTCGCAATCTGCTTGAAGTGCGGGGACTGGGCCTGCTCGATATCCGAACGATCTTCGGCGAAACCGCCGTCCGTCCGAAAATGAAACTGAAGCTGATCGTTCATCTGATCCGCCGCAGCACCATGGAAAACGAGTATCAGCGCTTGCCGCTCGAGGCGCTTACGCAGCAGGTTCTGGGCGTGCCGATCCGCATGGTGGTGATCCCGGTTGCGGCGGGCCGAAATCTGGCGGTGCTCACCGAGGCCGCCGTGCGAAGCACGGTCCTTCAGTTGCGCGGCTTTGACACCATGGGCGATTTCGTCGAGCGTCAGCGCCAGATGATTGAAACCGGAGGGGGCTGAAGGCTTGCGTCACGCACGCCTTTCTCCTCGAGTAAGATCGACGAGTGCGCGTCATTCTCATCACCGGGCTCTCCGGATCTGGTAAGTCGATTGCCCTGCGGGTGCTCGAAGACGATGGCTATTTCTGCATCGACAACCTGCCGGTGCGATTCCTTCAGGAAGTCATCGGCCATCTCAACGACCAGGGTGCCGAGCGCGTAGCGGTGGCCATTGATTCGCGTGGCGGTCATGAACTCGCCGAACTGCCCTCGCTGGTTCATGGGCTCGCACGGTTCGGCCACGACGTGAAGGTGCTGTTCCTGGATGCGCGCAATGACACGCTGGTGCAGCGCTACTCCGAAACTCGCCGACGGCATCCCATGTCGCTGGCCAACGAAAGCCCGACGGTGCCCACGCTGACCGAATCCATTGATCGCGAGCGCGAGCTGCTCGCCGAGCTGGAAGGCCTCGGTTTATCAATCGATACCAGCGATCTGCAACCCAATGTGCTTCGCACCTGGGTGCGCGATGTCGTGGGCTCAGAGCGGGCTGCACTGACCCTGCTCTTTGAGTCATTTGCCTACAAGACCGGTGTGCCGCTTGATGCCGACCTGGTGTTTGATGTCCGCTGCCTGCCCAATCCGTTTTATGTCCCGCAGCTGCGCCCGCTCAATGGTCTCGATCAGCCGGTGGCCAGTTACCTCGACGGCATCGCCGCGGTTCAGCAGATGGTGGGTGACATCACCCGGTTTCTCGAGAACTGGCTGCCGCACTACATTCTTGAAAACCGCAGCTACCTGACCATTGCGGTGGGCTGTACCGGCGGGCAACACCGCTCGGTGTACTGCGTCGAGCGGCTGGCCGCCACGTTTCGCGATCGCGAGCAGGTGCTGGTGCGGCATCGCGGCGTTGCGATGCGCGCGCAGGCGGCTGCTGCACACCGATGACCGCGCCTGCCGATCTGTTGCCCATTTTTCCGCTTGGCACCGTGCTGTTCCCAGGCGGCGTGCTGCCGCTTCGAATCTTCGAGGCACGCTACATGGACATGGTCCGCGAATGCATGAATACCGCGCGACCCTTTGGTGTCTGTCTGATCACGCAGGGGCGCGAGGTGGGAACGCCCGCCGACCACGAGGCCATAGGCTGCACCGCACGGATCGATGATTGGGATATGACCGAGCCCGGTGTGCTGCAGTTGCGCACCGTGGGTGTCAGCCGGTTCACCGTGCTCAGTCGCAGCGTGCAGCCCAACGGCCTGATTCGCGCGCAGGTGGAACCCTTCGCAGACGATCCAGTGGTGGCGGTGCCAGACGACCTGGCAGCCTGCGCGCACCTGATCCGTCGCGCCATCGACGACATCTGCGCGCGCGAACCCGAGCCCGCGCGGCGCATTCTCGCGGAGCCCTA
>VGHA01000036.1 GCA_016868375.1 Betaproteobacteria bacterium
TGTCGAGATCGACCGCACCGCCGCAACGCGCTTAGGCGTCAGCGTGGCCGCCATCAACAGCGCGCTCTACAACGCGTTCGGTCAACGACTCATTTCAACCATGTTCACGCAGTCCAACCAGTATCGCGTGGTCATTGAAATCGCACCACGCCATCGGCTGGGTCTTGAGGCGCTCACGCAGCTTCAGGTGGCGTCCACCGCGGGTGCGCCTGTGCCGCTGTCGGCGGTGGCTCGGATCGTCGAGCGGCCGGGACTGCTCGCTATCAATCATGTGGGACAGTTTCCAGCGGTCACCGTGTCATTCAATACGGCTCCCGGCGTGTCGTTAGGCACCGCAGTCAGCGCCATCCGAGCCGAGATTGCGCAGGCGCAACTTCCACCCAGCATCGAAACCGGTTTTCAGGGCGCAGCGCTTGCCTTTCAGGCCTCGCTCTCCGATTCGCTCTGGCTCATTCTTGCCTCGATCATCACGATGTACATCGTGCTGGGCGTGCTGTATGAAAGCTTCGTCCATCCGGTCACCATCCTGTCAACGCTGCCATCGGCCGCACTGGGTGCGCTCGCAGCGCTCAGTGCAGCGCGGCTGGACCTCGACATCATTGCCGTCATCGGCATCATCCTGCTCATCGGTATCGTCAAGAAGAACGCCATCATGATGATCGACTTCGCGCTGGAAGCTGAGCGCGAACACGGTCTGTCGCCGCATGAAGCCATTCGTCAGGCCTGCCTGCTGCGGTTCCGCCCGATCCTGATGACCACGCTGGCGGCGCTGCTTGGCGCGCTGCCGCTGATGCTGGGCGACGGATGGGGAAGCGAGTTGCGTCATCCACTGGGCGTCACAATGGTGGGCGGACTGATCGTGAGCCAGCTGCTCACGCTCTTCACCACGCCGGTGATCTACCTGGGATTCGCGTCACTCTCAACGCGCTGGCGTGCCTGGCGTGCGGTCAGCGGATGATGCGATGAGCCTCAGCAATCCGTTCGCGCTCTTCATTCATCGCCCGGTGGCAACCACGCTGCTCACGCTGGGTATCGCCCTGGCTGGCTTTCTTGCCTGGTTTTCGCTTCCCATCGCGCCGCTGCCGCGCGTGGATTTTCCAACCATCTCGGTATCGGCCTCGCTACCCGGTGCCAGCCCGGAAACCATGGCGCGGAGCGTCGCCGCACCGCTCGAGCGAACCCTGGGCGCCATTGCCGGCGTGACCGAAATCACCTCGAGTTCGTCGCTGGGCAGCACCCGGGTCACGGTGCAATTTGAACTGAAGCGGGACATCAACGCGGCTGCGCGAGAGGTTCAGGCGGCCATCAACGCGGCGCGCACGCTGTTGCCAACCGACATGCCGTCCAATCCGACCTACCGGAAGTCGAATCCTGCCGACGCGCCGATCATGATTCTCGCGCTCACCTCGGCAACTTTGTCGCGAGGCCAGATGTATGACGCAGCCTCGACGGTGCTTGCGCAACGCCTGGCCCAGGTCGACGGCATCGGCAACGTTGTCATTGGCGGCGGCGCACTGCCCGCGGTCCGCATCCAGGCCGATCCCAACCGCCTCGCCGCCTCCGGCATCTCGCTGGAGGACATTCGGCTTGCAGTGGTGGCGGCCAACGGCAACCGTCCCAAGGGCATGATCGAGGACGACACCCGACAGTGGCAGATCGATGCCAACGACCAGGCGAAAACCGCAGCCGACTACGCGCCGCTGATCATCCGCTTGCGTGCAGGCAATGCGGTACGCCTGCAGGACGTCGCAACCGTCACCGATTCGGTTCAGGACCTGCGCAACTACGGCGTCGCCAACGGGCGGCCCGCGGTGGTGCTGATGCTCTACAAGCAGCCCGATGCCAACATCATCGAAGCGGTCGACAGGGTTCGCGCGCTGCTTCCCTGGCTGCAGGCCTCGATTCCGGCTGCGATTGATCTCCAGGTGGTTTCCGACCGCTCGCCCACCATCCGGGCATCGCTCAGGGAAATGCAGCGAACACTCTGGATTTCGATTGCACTGGTGGTGATCGTCACGTTTCTGTTTCTGCGAAGCATTCGTGCAACGCTGGTGCCCATGGTTGCCGTACCGGTATCGCTCGCAGGCACCTTTGTCGTGATGCATTGGGCGGGCCTCAGCCTGAACAACATTTCACTGATGGCGCTGATTGTTGCCACGGGTTTTGTCGTGGATGACGCCATCGTGGTGCTCGAGAACATTGCGCGCCATGTCGAGCGCGGTAAAAGCGTGCTGCAGGCCAGCCTGGAAGGCGTGCGCGAGGTGGCCTTCACCGTGGTCTCGATCAGCGTGTCGCTGGTCGCAGTATTCATTCCCATTCTGCTGATGGGCGGAATCGTCGGAAGGCTTTTCCGCGAATTCGCCATCGTGATGACCGCAGCAATCGGCGTGTCGATGCTGGTGTCGCTCAGCACAACGCCCATGATGTGCGCGGTACTGCTCAAGCCGCGGCCGCCGCGCCGGCCCCGCCACACCTGGGTCCGATGGTTACGGATGCCCGCCACGCTTGCCGCACGGGGTTATCGCCGGTCGCTTGCCTGGGCGCTTCGTCATCAGCCGCTGGTGCTGGCCGCGCTGATCGGCGTCATCGCACTCAACGTGCATCTCTATTCAACCATCGCCAAAGGCTTTTTCCCTCAGCAGGATACGGGTCGAATCATCGGGTTCATTCGTGCGGATCAGGCAACCTCGTTCCAGGCGATGCAAAGCCGCCTCGATCGGTTCCTCGAGATCGTCCGCGCCGACCCGGCGGTTGAAGCGGTCACCGGCTTCACGGGCGGTGGCACCCGCAACTCGGCCCAGATGTTCATCGCGCTCAAGCCACTCGCCGAGCGTCAGAGTTCGGCGGATCGCGTGGTGGCAAGGCTTCGCGGCAGACTTGCCCGCGAACCGGGCGCATCGCTCTTCATGGTGCCGGTCCAGGATATCCGGGTCGGGGGGCGACAGGCCAGTTCGCAGTATCAGTTCACGCTGCAGGCGGACGAGCTGGCCGAGTTGCGCGAATGGGAGCCCCGGGTGCGGCGTGCATTCAGCCGACTGCCCGAGCTGGTCGATATCGACAGCGATGTGCAGGATCGCGGGCGACAGACCGCGCTGGTGCTTGATCGCGACGCGATCACGCGCCTGGGCCTGTCGGTGCGCGCCATCGATGCCACGCTGAACAACGCGTTCGGGCAACGCCAGGTGGGCGTCATCTACAACCCGCTCAATCAATACCGGGTTGTGCTCGAGCTTGCGCCCGAGTTCACGCAGAGCCCGGAGACGCTCAGGTCGTTAATCTTCATTTCCAGTGGCGGTGAACGGATTCCACTCACTGATTTCGCGAGAATCGAAGACTCGGCCGCGCCGCTGTCGGTATCGCACCAGTCGGGCACGCCTGCGTCCACCATCAGCTTCAATCTTGCTCCCGGCGTATCGCTGTCGCAGGCGAGCGAGGCGATTCGTGACGCGATGCTGTCGCTCGGCGCGCCTGCATCGGTGCGCGGCACGTACCAGGGCACTGCCCGCGCATTTGCCCAATCGCTCGACAGCCAGCCTCTGCTCATTCTGGCGGCAATCGTTGCGATCTATCTCGTTCTGGGCATCCTGTACGAGAGCCTCGCGCATCCGATCACGATTCTGTCCACGCTTCCCCCGGCGGGCGTGGGCGCGCTGCTTGCGCTGAAATGGTTCAATACCGAGTTCTCGGTGATTGCGATGATCGGCGTGATCCTGCTGATCGGCATCGTCAAGAAAAACGCCATCCTGATGATCGACTTTGCAATTGCCCGCCAGCGCCAGTATTCGATGAGCCCGGGCGCTGCCATTTATGCGGCGGCGCGCCTTCGGTTGCGCCCTATCCTGATGACCACGGCCGCCGCGTTGTGCGCTGCCGTGCCGCTTGCCATCGGCACCGGTGATGGCGCCGAGCTCAGGCAGCCGCTTGGCATGTCAGTGCTGGGCGGTCTGGTCTTGAGCCAGTTGCTGACGCTCTACACCACGCCGGTCGTCTTCGTGGGAATCGACCGGCTGCGTAGCCTCGTCAACGGCTTTGCGCGCCGCCTGTTGGGCGGTGATTCGCCTGCAAACCCGGCGTTGCCCAGCGGGCCCGCGCAGCGACCACCGGAGCGGCCTCATGCGAGCTGATTGTCCGGGTATCGTGTTGCGCGTGGCCACACTGGGTCTCATGGTGATGCTCGCGGGCTGTGGCCTGGGCGCTCGAACGCCCGGCGCGCCAGAACCCTTGCTTCGCCAGCCGCCACCCGCCGACTTCAAGCACGCATCGCTGTTTGCACCCACTGCCCAACGGATCACCGTGGCACGCGATTGGTGGACGCTCTACGACGACGAGGCACTGAACGCGCTCCAGCGCAGGCTTCCTGATGGCAATCAGAATCTGGCCGCAAGCCTCGCACAGTTACGGATTGCGCAGGCGGCCCTCGACGCAAGCCGGGCGCCACGCCTGCCCGCCGCAGGCGCAGGCTTTGCCCTGACCCGCGCAGAGGCTGCTACCAGCGCAGCGAGCGGCACCACCCTGGCCCCTTCGTTTTCGGTGAACTGGGAACTCGACCTCTGGGGCCGTCTGGGTCAGCAGGTTGACGCGGCTCGCGCACGGGTTGAGGCCAGCGAGTTCGATCTCGAGGGGCTGCGCCTGTCGCTGCAGGCGACGCTTGCACAAACCTGGCTGTCACTTCGCGCCGCGCGCGCTCAATCCGCCCTGCTCGACGACGCGGTTCAGGCCTATCAGCGATCGCTACAGATGACGCAGGACCGGTATCGGGTCGGCATCGTTCCCGCCACGGATGTCGCTCAGGCGCAAACTCAGCTGAAAACGGCACAGGCACAGGCTGCCGACGTTGCGGGCAGTCGCGCGCTGCTGGAGAACGCACTCGCCGTTCTGGTGGGAGAGATGCCCGCCGCCATCAGCCTTGGCGCGACTGATGGTCTGCCCAACCCGCCCGAGGTGCCGCTTCAACTTCCGGCCGAACTGCTCAGGCGCAGGCCCGACATTGCAGCCGCCGAGCGCAGAGCGGCTGCCGCCGCGGCGCAGGCGGGCGCCGCCGCTGCGGCCTTCTTTCCAACCGTCACCCTCGGCGCCAATGGCAGTTTGCGAGCTGGTTCGCTTGCCGACCTGCTGGCAGCGCCGCCGCTCCTGTGGTCGCTGGGCCCCAGCCTTGCGCTGGCGGCGTTTGATGGCGGCGCAAGGCAGGCAGCCGTCGACAGCGCCAGGGCGCTCCTGGATCAGGCATCAGCGCAATATCGGCAAACGGTACTCACCGCCATTCAGGAGGTCGAAGACAACCTCGCCCTGAACGCCGCACTCGCCCGGCAAACACAGCTTCTGCAGGAGTCGCTGGTTGAAGCCAGGCGTGCGCTCGAACTGACACTCAATCAATATCGGGCGGGCACAGTCAGCTATCTGAACGTGGTGGCCGCGCAGACCACGGCGCTATCGGTTGAAAGAAGTCTGCTCGATGCGAAAAGTCGCCGCCTTGCCGCCACCAATCAGCTTTTGAAGAACCTGGCCGGTGGCTGGGGTCAGCAGGTCAAATGATGACGACTTCCCCAGACAACGCCCTCGCCTGGCTCGGTATCGCCGAAGGTACGGCCTACCTGCGCACACGCGAACTGTCCCCGGTTCAATGGACCGAAGCCCTCCTTGAGCGTATTCAAGGGTCGGGCGGCGCAATCGATGCGTTTCTGCACCTCGATGCGGACGGCGCACTGGCCCGCGCCCGCGCGGCCGAACGCGAAATCGCAAGGGGTCACGACCTCGGGCCGCTCCACGGCGTGCCCTGCGCAATCAAGGATATTTTTGAAACCGCCGACATGCCCACCACTGCGCACTCGCGGCTGCTCATGAATCATCGACCCGGCAGGGATGCTGCGGCGGTATCCAGAATGCGCGCGGCCGGTGCCGTTTTATTGGGGAAAACTGCCACACACGAATTCGCGCACGGCGGACCCTCAGTCGATCTTCCGTGGCCCCCCGCGCGCAACCCCTGGAACCTCGCGCACTTCAGCGGCGGCTCCAGTAGCGGCTCGGGTGCCGCGCTCGCCGCAGGCCTGGTGCCAGCGGCGCTGGGTACCGACACGGGCGGGTCGATCCGAATTCCGGCGAGCCTGTGCGGCGTCACGGGCCTGAAACCCACCTATGGTCGTGTCAGCCGAGCGGGCGTCTTCGCGCTGTCTCCATCGCTCGATACAGCGGGTCCGATGGCGCGCAGCGCTCGAGATTGCGCGCTGATGCTGCAGGCCATCGCGGGACACGACGCTGCCGACCCGGCCAGCGCGGCGGTCGCGGTTCCCGACTACTCGGCCGCTCTGGTTGGGCATTTGAAGGGAATTCGTGTCGGCGTGATTCGCCATTTTTTTGAGACGGAACTCCGCGCCAATCCCGAAGCCGTCGCCGCCCTCGACAACGCGATCGCAGCCTTGCGTGACTGCGGCGCGCACATCACGCCAATCACGCTTGCGCCCATGATGGCCTACAGCGACGTACGGGTGCTGATCCAGGAAGCCGAAGCTTTCGCAATTTTCCACGCGGCCCTGTGCGAGCGCGCGGATTCATTCGGGCAGGATTTTCTTGGCCGTGTGTTGCCGGGATGTCTCGTCCCCGCATTCGCCCAAACCCAGGCTCATCGCAAGCGACGACTGCTCACCGCTCACATGCGCGCTGCCTTCGAACAGGTCGACGCGATGGTCACGATTGGACCTGGGCCGGCGCCGCGCTTTGACGCACCGGAGTCGCACGGTTTTCTCTATGGGCTCTGGAGCGACAAACCCAACCTGCTCGCACCGTTCTCGGTGTCGGGATTTCCGACGCTTTCAGTTTGCACGGGCTTCGCCTCAAACGGCTTACCGACCTCAATGCAGATCGTGACGCGGCCTTGGGACGAAGCCACCGCGCTTCGGATTGGTGATGCGTTTCAGGGGCTCACCGACTGGCATCGACGACATCCGCTGGACCCGGCCGGTTCCATTGACCCGGTTCAACTCGCCGAACCAGCGCCCGCTGAACCGCTCGATCAATCGATGATTAGCTGGATTGACGCCTGCTTATCCCATGCTCAGCTCGCGCTCACCGATTCGCAACGCGCGCTGGTATACCAGGCTGCGCCGCGGGTAAAGCGAATGATCGCGCGCCTCGGAACACTGGAAGACCGGGCGGTCGAGCCCGCCGCAATCTTCAGGCTGGATTAAGCGCTGCACCCGTCTGGACAGCCCGGCTGCCGTCAGACCGCGCCCTCAACCATCACCTCGATCAACTTAGTCCCCGGGCGCGACAATGCCGAACGCAGGGTGTCGGCCAGCGCTGCGGGATCGGTCACGCGAATGGCCTCCAGGCCCAGCGATCGCGCGAGTCCACTGAAATCGACCGCCGGGTCGGTAAAGTCCATGCCAACAAACTGTCGGCTACCGTGAAACGACAGCAATCTTTGTTTGATGATTCGATAGCCGCCGTTGTTGATCAGGACGACGTTTAACGGCAGCCGATGATGGGCTGCCGTCCAGAGCGCCTGGAAGTTGTACATCGCACTGCCATCACCGCTGAAACACACCACGGGCCGGCCGGGATTGGCCAGACTGGCGCCGACTGCGCCGGGCAGTCCCCAGCCAATGCCGCCCGAGGCGAGCCCGTGGAACCCGAACCGGTCGCGATAGGGCAACAGGGCTGGCACCAGCGGCGCTGCGGTCAGCGCCTCTTCAACAAAAATCGCATTGGCAGGCAACGCCTCAACGGTTTGCAGCAACAGCCAGTCTGGATCGATCGGTTGTTGCGCCGCCTTGGCTTCGATGGTCCTGACGAGCTTCTTGCGGCGTGCGCTCCAGTTGTCCGAAGCGAGCGCCGCCACCCGATGGGCGGCGGTGTTGCGCAAAGCCTCTCCCCCCAACTCGCGCAGCACCGGCGTCAGCGCAGCGAAGGTCTCGCGCACATCGGATCGAATCGCAATCTCAACCGGATAGTTCTTGCCGATATCCCAGTCGTTCAGACCGACCTGAACAATGGGCATCTGATCAGGCAGCGGGTCGACCGCGTGGTCAACCGACATCCTGAGCGGATCGGTTCCAAATGCAATCAGCAGATCATAGGCCGACAGCACCTCACGCACCTTGGGCTGGCTGCGTGACAGTGAACCCACAAAACAGGGATGCTCCGAGAGGAAGTGGGCACCAAAGGGAATGGTCTGCTGCAGCACGGCGCAGCCCAATGCCTGCGCAAACTCAGCCGCTTCGGCAAGCGCGTTGCTGGATACCAGTTCGTCGCCCACGATCATCACCGGCCGCTCTGCGGCAAGGAGCCGCCGAGCCAGTCTTGCCAATGCACTGTCGCTGGGTCGCGCTGCGGAATCAATCACGGTCCGCGCACCAAGATCAATGTCGGCTTCAGCGTTCAGGATGTCGCCGGGAAGCGAGATGAACACGGGGCCCATCGGCGGGGTTCGCGCCACCTTGGCAGCGCGCCGCACGATGCGAGGCAAATCTTCGAGCCGCGTGACTTCAATCGCCCACTTGACCAGGGGCTCGGCCATGCGTACGAGCGAGTCGTAGAGCAAAGGCTCTCTGAGCCCGTGACCCTGCTCCTGCTGACCGGCGGTGAGAATCAGGGGCGTGCGGGTGAACTTGGCACCGAACAGGGCCCCCATTGCGTTACCCAGCCCCGGCGCCACATGCACGTTGGCAGCCACGAGCTGGCCAGACGCACGACTGAATCCGTCGGCCATGGAGACCACCGCGCTTTCCTGCATGGCCATCACGTAGGTGAGCGAGGGGTGCTCGGCGAGCGCATGCATGATGGGGAGTTCGGTGGTGCCCGGGTTCCCAAACAGGTGAGTGATGCCTTCATCCTGCAGCAACGCCAGAAACGCCGAACGCCCGGTGAGTCGCGCCATGGCAGCCCCCTCGATTGGTAACGTGTCTTACGCGGATGTGATGGCGCGCGGCAGGGTTCAGCCTGCCTGCGCGGCGCGCCTGGGCTGAAACCTGAGCGGCGACCCTGAAGCGAGCACGCTCGCGACACCGTCTGCGACCCGCTGGTCGGGGTGTTTCGCAAGCCATGCCGCCAACTGCCCATCGGCGCCGCCCTGCGCGATGATGGGCTGCAGCACAGGCGCCATCGCGGGAAAGCGCATCGTGGTGCCGCGGCTGACATTGCTTGCCTCACCGGTGGCGAAGTTGATCTCGACCTCGTCCCCGTTGCCCACCCAGTGCGACGGATCGCCGCATCCGGTCAGAACCGGCAGGCCTTTGGAGATTGCACCCCGCATGGCCTTGTAGGGCATGGATTCGCACAGCACACCCATCCCCAGCGCGGCCATCGCGATGAAGCCCTGAATGTGCGGCTTTCCGCAACCGAAATCAGCGCCGGCGATCACCAGGTCGCCGCGCTGAACGCGCGCTGCGAATCCAGGATCAATCGGCTCGAAGAGGTGCGGAATCAATTCGGCAGGATCGGTAATTCGACCGATCGCGTATTTGAACGCCATGACACCTTCGTCAAGCGGAATGCCGTGACCAAAGACATGCGCGCGACCGCGGCGAACCAGGCCAGGATTCATGGAGAGGCTCCTTAGACGGACGCTGCGGTGGCGAGCGTTACCGGATCAGCGAGGCACCCCGCTACCGCAGACGCAGCAACGGTAACGGGAGACGCGAGATAAATTTCACCCTCATGCGCGCCAAACCGGCCAGCATGATTGGTTGCGGCGGTGGCCACGGACACCTCACCCGGGCCAAGCGGCGCCATCAGGCCTCCTGCGCAAGGCCCGCAGCCAGGCGGCAGCATCATCGCCCCTGCGTCCACGAAGATTTGCGCAAGCCCGTCATCGGCCAGCCTGCGCGCGGTCGCAGCGGTGCCAGGTACGACAAACATGCGGACGTGATCCGCAATCCGCCGACCTTTGAGCAGCTGCGCCGCAGCGGCAAAGTCTTCGTACATGCCCGAGCCACACGCACCCAGGGTTGCGTGATCGATGGGTTGGCCAAGCACCAGGGACAGGCGCTCGGCGCGATCCGGACCGCCAGGCAGGGCGACCTGCGGTTCCACCGTGGACAGATCGAAGCTGATCCGCGCTTCATAGGGCGCGCCCGGATCGCTTCGGAAGTCGGGGGCATCGGCAACGCTGATGCCAGGTGGGTCGTCATCAAACAACACGTTGGCCACACCCATCTCGGTGATTGAGTTGCACAGCGCCACGCGCGCTGCCAGATCCAGCGACGCAAGGCCGGGGCCGCCAAACTCGACCACCCGGTAGTCGTACTGCACGTTCCAGCGCCCCTTCGAAAAACCCTGTGCGAGGAGGAACCCCACATCACGCGGATGCGCCCCACCGGTCAGGCGTCCCTGCAGATCGATACGCAGTGTTTCCGGGACAGTGGTCCAGAGACTGCCGGTTGCGAGGACTGAAGTGACCTCGGTTCCGGCGGCCATTGCAAGGGCTCCAACCGCCCCAAAATTCGTGCAGTGCATGTCGTAACAGAACAGGAACATTCCCGGTCGGATCAGACCTGCTTCGATGGGAAAGATATGGCCATGCCCGCCCCGCCCCGCGTCATAGAGCGCGCCGACATGCCACGCTTTGGCAATTGCACGGATATTGCGGCCACGCTCAACAGCGCGCTGCGATCCGTAGGCCACTTCATGGTCGGTGACGAAGATCACCTTACGCGGATCGATCACGCTGCCATAGCCCAGCGCATGCAGTTCGCGGTAAGCGGTTTCGACAAAACCGTCGTGGATGATCACAAGTTCGGGTACGGGATACACCACCTCGCCAGGCATGACCTGCGCGAGTCCGCTCGCGCGAGCGAGAATTTTCTGTACGGCGGTCATCGGCGCGGGTTGGCCGGATTGGGACGACGAGAGGGTCACGCAAGGCTCTCCTGCAATCGACAGCGCTGATCACCCATCGCGCGCTGGTTTCGCGAAAAAAGATCTCTCTGGTGAGAGCGAGAGCGATTATGACAAACTGTCATGGAGTGGGGGCCTCAAATGAACAAATCGCAGAACAACGCCGATCACGCGGCATCAATCCGGTTGAATTCCCAACCGTCGGCCCGCTCAACGCGCCGTGTCAATCGACCGGGGGTCGCTGCCCTCGCCGGAATCTGCGCGCTGGTGCTGGCCTGCGCGTCACGCGCTACGCAGGCGCAGTCCTTTCCAAGCAAGCCCGTTACCTTTGTCGTGCCTTTCCCGGCAGGCAATGCATCCGATGTCGCGGCACGCGCGCTGGGCGAGGAACTCGGGCGTCGTCTTGGCCAGCCCATCGTGGTCGAGAACAGAACGGGTGCCACCGGAACGATCGGTGCGTCATTCGTGGCCAAGTCAGCGCCCGATGGTCACACGCTGCTCATGACATCGACCTCGTTTGCGATCAGTACCGCATTGGTCGCAAATCTGCCCTACCGCCCCACGCAAGACTTCGAGCCCGTGGTGCAGGTGGGAGGAAGCGGCGGCATGCTGCTCATTGTGGCGCCTGACTTCCCAGCAAAGACGCTGGCCGAGTTCATCGACCTGGCCAAGCGCAATCCCGGTAAATTCAACTATGCGCATGTCGGCCGGGGCACGATCCAGCACCTCACCATGGAAGTGTTTCTGTCGATGACAGGGCTGCAGATTCAGCCTGTAGCCTACAAGGGAAGCGTTCAGGCAATCACCGACATCATCAGCGGACAGATTCAGGTGATGTTTGACTCACCCAGTTCGTCTGCTTCGTTTGTCGACGGTGGCAAGGTACGCGCTCTGACCAGTGCGGCCGACGCGCGCAGCGTCAGACTGCCCTCCGTTCCCGCAGTGCCCGAATCGGGTGTGGCCGAACTGCGCGACTTCCGAGTCGGCGGCTGGGTTGGTTTGCTCGCACCGGCGCGCACCCCGGCGCCCGTCATCAAGCGCCTGAACGAAGAGCTGGTGTCGATCATGAACGCACCCGCGATGAAGCAGCGGCTGCTGCAGGCCGGGCTCGAGGTCGGTGCACCGCACTCGCCTGAACAATTCGGTCGCTTCCTCCAGGCGGATATGGCCCGCTGGCAGGCGGCGGCCGCCGCGGCCAAGATTCCGAAAGAATAATGCGGCCCTGCGACCTCAGCGCTACCGACGCGCGCCGCCTGATCGGCAGCAAGACGCTGTCACCGGTTGAACTGCTGGACAGCTGTATCGCGCAGATCGAATCAGTCAACCCGGTGGTGAATGCAATCGTCACCACCGCTTTCGAGCGCGCACGCGACGAAGCGCGCGAGGCAGAACGGCGGGTCATGTCGGGTGAGCCGCTTGGGCCGTTGCACGGCTTGCCGGTCGGCTTCAAGGACCTTGCGGAAACCGCCGGCATCCGTACAACGCATGGTTCACTGCTCTATCGCAACCGTGTGCCCACGCAAGACGAACCGGTGGTGGCGGCGGTCAGACAGGCCGGCGGCATCGTCGTGGCCAAGACCAACACGCCTGAATTTGGCGCGGGTGCAAGCACCAGCAACGCACTATTTGGTACGACACGTAATCCGTTTGATGTAATGCGGTCCTGCGGCGGGTCATCAGGGGGATCCGCAGTGGGGCTCGCCACCCATATGTTTCCGCTCGCTCACGGATCCGACACGGGCGGAAGCCTGCGGCTTCCTGCAAGCTTCAACGGTACCGTGTCACATCGGCCGAGCGCAGGCGTGGTGCCGTCCACGGCCCGCGATATCGCCCTCAGCTACCTCGAGGTCGAGGGGCCAATGGCCCGCACCGTGGCCGACTGCTCGCTCATGCTTGCCGCCATGGCCACTCGAAATCGCGTGGATCCCATGGCGTATCCGCTCGACCCGTCGCAGTTCCTCAGCGTTCAACCCGTCGACCTGTCGGGTCTGCGGGTCGCGGTAAGCGAAGACCTGGGTTGCGCACCCACCTCGCAGGGTGTCAGACAAACTTTCCGAGAGCGCGTCGCGCGGTTCGCACCCGCGTTCAAAACGCTGGAATGGCGCAATCCCGACCTCAGCGATGCACTCGATGTTTTCTGGCTGCTTCGGGGCGCCTACATGCTTGCCAAGCACGGCGAGCGATTCGAGCAGCACGCCGACCTTCTGGGAGCCAACGTTCGCAGCAACGTGCTCGCTGCCCGGCAGATGGATCTGAGCCAGGTATCCGTTGCACACCGCGGCCAGTTAAGGCTTTATGCAAAGTTTCAGGCGCTCTTTGATGAGGTCGATGTGCTGATCTGCCCAGGCGTCACCGTGTTCCCGTTTCAGTTTGATCAGCCCTATCCCACTGAGATCGATGGCGCCCCGATGGCCAACTATGTGCACTGGGCGGGGCTCACCTCGGCGCTGACGGTGGTCGGCAATCCGGTCACGGCCATCCCGTGCGGCTCAGACCCAACAGGTATGCCGTTCGGTATTCAGGTGGTCGGGCCCAGCCACGCTGACCGCTTCACGCTGGGCGTGGCCCACGCACTCGAGCAGTTGTTCAGCAGTGACCCGCTGTTGAGCCGACCGGTTCCCGCGATCGCAGGCGCATCACCGCGCTGATCGGGCAGACTGTCAGCGCTCAGGTTCGGGGCAAGGTCACGCCTTGCTGGCCCTGATACTTTCCGCCGCGGTCCCGGTACGAGGTCTCACACACCTCGTCGGACTCAAGAAATATCACCTGCGCACAGCCCTCGCCCGCATAGATTTTTGCGGGCAGCGGCGTGGTATTTGAGAACTCCAGCGTGATATGGCCTTCCCACTCGGGCTCGAGCGGCGTGACGTTGACGATGATGCCGCATCGCGCATACGTGGACTTGCCCAGGCAGATCGTGAGCACTGAACGCGGGATCCGGAAATATTCCACCGTGCGGGCCAGCGCAAAAGAGTTCGGCGGAATGATGCACACATCGCCCTTGAAATCGACGAACGATTTTTGGTCAAAGGCTTTGGGGTCAACGATGGTGGAGTTGATGTTGGTGAAGATCTTGAACTCGTTGGCACACCGCAGGTCATAGCCATAGCTTGAGGTGCCATACGACACGATCCGCTGGCCGTTCAGCTCGCGTACCTGCCCGGGTTCGAAGGGTTCGATCATGCCCTGCGCCGCCATGCGGCGGATCCATGAATCAGACTTGATCGTCATTGAAGGCTCCGGTGTCTAGGGTGGCAAACCAACCAGGCGGGGCCTACGCCCTGGAAGGGCTACCCCGCGTCGGCGCGCATTGTAGCGGCCCTAGCCGCCGCCTCGTTGGGTATGCCGATCAAAGCGCTCGATCCAGGCCCGCGCAAGCGCGGCTGAGTTGCCCGGATAACTGAATTCAAGCTCAAGCTGCGGAACCCGCAGCAGTGCAATCTGATGGGCCTCCAGCACCTTCCAGCGCAAGGTGAGCGTGACGCCGGTGTCAGCCTCTACCGACGCTGCGCCGACCGCACCCAGTTGCGCGCCTGCCTCAGACCCTCCAGCGCTGATGGCAGGATCGCAGCCGCAGAGCTCGCCCAGCCATCGCTTCAGATCAGCGGGTGTGCAGGCCATAACCCGGCGATCGCCAAAATTGAGCATGTCAGCCGCCCGCGATGGGCGGCCAGATCGCGAGCGTTTCGCCGTCGGTCAGCACGCGGGTTGCACGGGCTGCGGGCTCAACATATCGGCCATCGATCAGCACCAGATGAACCAGCTTCGCCGGCAGCGCAAAACGATCGACCAGCTGCTGCACCGTGGTGCCCTCGGGCACCTCGAAGCTCACCGCATTGCCCTCGCGGGTGTTGCCGTCAAGCTGCGCGGGCAGGTGATCGGCCAGCATCGCAAACAGCTTGAAGGTGATTCTCATGAGACCGCCGCGAGCACGTCGGTTACGGTCGGGCTGAGCCGCGCGCGCTACCCTGCCAATGGCCCTGCGCCTGCGCGGTGGCCAGATAAGCCTCCATCAGCCGCGTGGGATCGCGCATCAACGCCTCTTTCCAGGCGCCAAGTTTCACCCGCCCTTCCACCAGGTTGCGCAGCACGCCCACATGCTCGGTCATGCCCAGGCTGTTGCAGCCCACCATCACGTCATCTTTGAATTCAAGCCGCAAATGACGGAAGCGGGTCTGATCGGTTACTTCGACATGGTCGCCCCCCAGGACGCCCTGCCACTGGCCGAACGAGGTAGACACCAGACCCAGGGTGTCGAGCACGTTGATCTGCGTGACACCGCGCGAGCCAATTCGCCGCCCCGCCATGTTCATCGCCGCCACGTAGGCCTGATCCACGGCATTGGGTTGAATTGCCGACACGATGGTGGTGTTGCTTGCGACATCGAACGCTTCCGCGCAGTCGCCTGCCGCGTAGACACCTTCGACCGAGGTCTGCTGACGCTCGTCCGTGAGAACCCCCTGAAGGCAGCGTATCGGTGTGCCTGACAGAAAACCGATATTGGGGCGCACGCCGGTTGCCTGGATCACCAGATCGAAGTCTTCCGCCACGCCGGTTGAGAAGCGGGCCCGCAGCGGCGACGCGGGCTCGAGCGCCTCGACGCGCGTGCCAGTGAGCACGCGGACACCTTTCTGCTCGCACCAGTCTTTGATCAGCCCCCCCGCAACGGGACCCATCATGCGCGGAACCATGCGATCACCCATTTCCACGACCGTGAGCTTGACCCCGCGCTGGGCCAGCGCCTCGAGAATGATGCAGCCGATGAAGCCCGCCCCCATCTGCAGCACCCGCGCGCCGGGCTTGGCGAGTTGCAGGATGTTGCGCGCATCGTGCATCGTCCAGCAGGTCTGGACAAACGGCGAATCCAGGCCCGAGATGGGCGGTTTGACTGGGACTGAGCCCGTTGCGATCAGGCACCGGTCGTACTCAAACTGCTTGCCATCCGACAGCGACACCCGACGCGCAACGGTGTCGATGCCCGTGACGCGGCCCTGCGCCTGCGTGATGCACTGCTTGTCGAAGTGATCGGCGCTTTTGCGCAGATAGGTGCCCGCCTCATCGATGTTGCCCACCAGCAGGTATGGAATCGCCATCCGCGAGTACGGCGGAACCGGCTCATCGCCGATCAGAACGATGGTGTCGTTGGGGCGATGCTTACGCAGGGTTTCCGCGGCCACGACGCCCGCCGGGCCATTTCCGATGATTACGTGTTTCATCGCGGTGCTCCATCAATCAGAGGGCTGGAATGAATCGGGCGACCCGCAGGTCGCCCGAGAGGCTGCTTGGGAAACACGCGCCTGAAAAGAGGCCCAGGCGCTCCCCGCAAGACCTGCTTACAGTCCGAGTCGCGAACGCGTCTCGGCGGTAAGCCGGCCTTCGGAATCCCAGCCGCGAACCTGGTAGTACTCGGGCAGCATCTTGTCGAGTCCGTTGACCAGGCCTTTGGCCGGACCGACCTTGGCCGGTTCGGTCTTGAGGCGCGGCGGCAGGTCGTCATCCTTGCGGGTGAAGCCTGCACGGTTGTTGAAGTCGCGCTCGAGGTTCCAGATGCGCTCGCCCACCACGTTGAGATTTTCCAGCGTGAAGGCGTCATCGCAGGCTGCCTGCAGCTGCGGTGCAAGATCAGCCAGCGTCCAGGCAAACGTGGTGAACACGCAGGTGCCCGACGAGTCGAACACTGCCGTGGCGTCCTGGAACGCCTTCACCAACTCGGGCTTGCCATCGGTCGCGAGCGGGTCGGTTTTCACCGGAATGCCCAGGATTTCCGAGGCCACGGTGTACGAGCGCAGATGGCAGGCGCCGCGGTTGGACGTGGCGTACGTCAGACCCATGCCCTGAATGCCGCGTGAGTCGTACGCTGGAAATTCCTGGCCCTTTACCGACATGGACAGATCAGGGCGGCCGTACTTGGCAGTGAGGCGCTTGGACCCCTGAGCCAGTTCCTTGCCGAACCCCTCACCGCGGGCGGTCATTTCAGCGGCGCGGCACAGTGCCTCGGCCGATCCGAACTTGAGGTCAATGCCCGTTTGCTCCTGGGTGATCAGGCCCAGTTCGTAAAGCTCCATGGCCGCGCCCAGCGTGGCGCCAAACGAAATCGGATCCATGCCGTCTTCGTTGCAGAGCAGGTTCGCGTACTGCAGCGCTTCAAGATCGTCAACGCCCGGGGCCGCACCCAGCGCCCAGGCCGCTTCGTATTCAAGGCCGCCCGAGGCGCCCCAGTACTGGGGCTTGTTCACCACCGAGAAATGCTTTTCATCAATCTTGGAGATGCGGCCGCAGGCGATGGTGCAGCCAAAACACGCCTGGTTGGTGACCAGATGCGACTTGCCATCGGGACGCTTGGCGAGCATCGCCTCAGCCGAGATCTTGCTTGCGCCCTCAAACTGCACGTCACGGTGATTGCGCGTGGGCAGCGACCCGGTTTCGTTGATGACATTCATCAACACCTGGGTGCCGTACGTGGGCAGCCCCTGCCCCGTCACCGGATGGTCGTGAAGAATTTTTTTCTTCTCGGCGGTGACCTTCATGAAGGCCTTGGGATCGCGGATCTTGCCCACGCCCTGGGTGCCGCGAACGGCGATGGCCTTGAGATTTTTGGAGCCTGCCACCGCGCCCACGCCAGAACGGCCAGCGGCCCGGTGCAGGTCATTGACCACTGCGGCATACAGCACCAGATTTTCGCCGGCCCGGCCGATGGACGACACGCGCGTGAGCGGGTCCTGCATCTCTTTCTTGAGGGTTTCCTCGGTATGCCAGACAGTTTTGCCCCACAGATGCGAGGCATCGCGCAGTTCGGCTTTGTCGTCGACGATGGACAGATACACGGGCTTCGCCGATTTGCCCTCGACAATGACCATGTCCCAGCCGGCCATTTTGAGTTCGGCACCCCAGTAGCCGCCCGAGTTCGAGCAGGCAATGGCACCTGTGAGCGGACCCTTGGTGATGACCGAATAACGCCCACCCGTGGAGGCCATCGTGCCGGTCAGCGGACCGGTGGCCCAGATGAGCTTGTTGTCGGCCGACAGCGGATCAACCTTGGGGTCGACCTCATCGACGAAATATTTGGTGGCAAGACCGCGCTGACCCAGGTAGTCGCGCGCCCAGTCCATGCGAAGCGGCTCGCTGGTGCAGGTGCCCTTCGACAAATTGACACGCAGGATTTTTCCAGCCCATGACATGTTCGTGTACTCCTTATGCGGCGGTCTGGTTACCGAGTTTGTCGGCCCACTGCTTCATGCGGTCGAGGCCGGTCCAGTTGGCATCGACGTAGGTGATGGCGCCGGTGGGGCAGGCCTCGGCGCAGGCGGGTTCACCACCGCACAGGTCGCACTTCTGAACCTTGCCGGTGTCCTGCACATAGTTGACCGTGCCGAAGGGGCAGGCAATGGTGCAGACCTTACAGCCGACGCAGACATCTTCCAGTACAACCTTGGCGCCAGACCCGGCATCGATCTTGATGGCCTCGACCGGACAGGCGTGCAGGCACCAGGCCTCATCGCACTGCGTGCAGGTGTAAGGGACCTTGCGCCCGGTGTGATGAAAATCAAAAACCTTGATGCGGGATTTCGAGGTGTTGAACGTGCCGTAGTTCTCGAAGCTGCAGGCCATTTCGCACTGCAGGCAGCCGGTGCACTTGTCCGGATTGATGTGCAGCGATTTCTGCATCCGTGTCTCCATCCGATAAAGGGGGGTGCCTGATTATGAGCGCCACGCCAACTTCGGCGGCGCGGGTCAGGTCAGGGTTGATGATACCGGCTAAGGCCCGCTTTGCCTATCTTCTTTGCGGACTTGCGGACCGGGCCAGTGCATTGCCCGTAGATGCGCCTTGCCCGCCGGCCGCTCGGCTACACTCCCCGTCCAACGTCGCCTGAGCCATCGGGCGGCGTTCCAGCCCCCTTTCTGCCAGGCCCGCATCCGTGAATTCGCCCGCCCATCCGGCATCCGCCCCAGACGATCCCACCGGCTCAATCGACGCGCTCATCGAGGGCTTCGGTCGCCACGACTATCTCTGCGACCGCAGGCTTGCCACGGTGGCGTTTCTGTCGCTGCGCATGAAGCGACCGCTGCTGCTCGAGGGTGAAGCGGGGGTCGGCAAAACCGAGTTGGCCAAGACGCTCGCCGCGATGCTGCAGGCACCGCTGATCCGGCTGCAATGCTACGAGGGGCTGGACATCGCCCAGGCTGCGTACGAATGGAATGTTTCGCGACAGCTGCTCGAAATCCGGCTCGCAGAAGCCTCTGGGCCCGTGGATGCACCGCGTATCGCCCGCGATCTGTACCGGCGCGACATGCTGATCGAGCGGCCGCTGCTGAAGGCTCTGCTGTCGCCGGTGCCCGCCGTGCTTCTGATCGACGAACTCGATCGCGCCGATGAGCCTTTCGAAGCCTTTCTGCTCGAAATGCTGGGCGAAAACCAGATCACGATCCCCGAACTTGGCAGCTTGCAGGCGCTGCATCCACCCCACGTCGTGATCACCTCCAACCGAACGCGCGAGCTGCGCGACGCCCTCAAGCGCCGCTGCCTCTACCACTGGCTCGACTACCCCGATGCAGCGCGCGAATTCGAAATCGTCAAACGCCGCGCCCCGCAGGCCGCGGAATCGCTCGGCCGGCAGGCGGTTGAGTTTGTCCAGCGGGTGCGGGCAATGGGGCTGTTCAAGCCGCCGGGCGTGGCCGAAACCATCGATTGGGTGCGCGCTTTGCAGGCGCTCGACGCGGTGGCGCTTGATCGCGACAGCGTCGACGCAACGCTCGGAGTACTGCTCAAGCACCAGGAAGATATCGACCGGGTGACGGCCGAGGCACCGCTGTCGGCACCCGGTAACGCCTGAGCACCTTTCCGCCATGACCCGCCCGGGAATCCACCCGCAGCCGCCGGGTGAACTGGTTCGTAACCTGATGATCTTTGTCCGCCTGCTTCGCGAGGCGGGCCTGCGCGTCGGCCCAGAGCGCGCGCTGGTTGCCACCGAGGCGCTTGCAATCATCGGCGTTGAACGACGTGATGACGTGCACAGCGCCCTCGCAGGGGTGCTTGTCGATGCGCCCGAACATCGCCCGGTCTTTGATGCGCTGTTCGATGCGGTGTTTCAACCGGGCCTGCTCGAGCAGACACTGCTCGGGCGGGCGGGCGAGGCCGTCCCAGGCGCAGCCAGCCGCGCGGCCCCGCACATGCCTGCGGGCGGCGAACCGGATGGCGACGGGTCGGCGCTGCGTTTTGCGTCCAATCAGCGGGTGGCGCGCGCCCTCGCAAGCTTGCGCGCCGCACGCGCGGCCACCCCGGTTGCCCCGGTCTCGGCGCGCGAGCGATCCGGTGGCTATTCGCGAGATGAACAGTTGCGCGACACCGATTTCAGGGCCATGACGGTGGAAGAGTTCAATGACGCGGCCGAGCGCGCGGCGTTGCTTGCCCGCAGCCTGCCCGAGGAACGTACCCGGCGGACTCGGCCAGCACATCGCGGCGCGCCCGACCTGCGAGCCAGCGTTCGACGCGCAGCGCGCTCGCCCCTGTCGATTGAGCTGGTGCGGCGCGAACCGCGTTGGCGACCGCAGTCGCTGGTCCTCATTGTTGACGTCTCGGGCTCGATGCAGCGCTACGCGCGTCTGATGCTTCACTGGGCGCACGCGCTCACGGTGGCCGATCCGCGCACCGAAACGCTCGCGCTTGGCACGCGGCTGACGCGAATCAGCCGCCGGCTGCGCCACCGCGACCCCGATGAAGCTGTCCGCACCACGCTGGAGGATATTGTCGACTGGGGCGGCGGGACTCGCCTGGGCAGCTGCCTTGCGGCATTCAACGCGCAATGGGCGCGGCGTCTTCTGGGCTCGCGAACCACCGTGCTGCTGCTGACCGACGGGCTTGACCGGGAGGACACCGCGCTCCTGGCCAGGGAAGCCGCGCGACTGAGGCGTCACGCGCGACGCGTCATCTGGCTTAATCCGCTGTTGCGATTTGAGGGTTTCGAGGCCCGCGCAGCCGGCGTCAAAGCCCTGCTGCCAGCGGTCGATGCAATGCTGCCGGTGCATAACCTGAAAAGCCTTGAGCGGCTGCCCAGGGCGCTGACCTTGCAGAAGATTCATCAATCAGGACATAACCAGCCGTTCTTTTCCGGGTAATGCCTTTTCGAATAGAGTGCCGACAACCTATCACCCGAGGCAACACGCCAGTATTCGCTATTACGTTTCAAACGACTGTTTCATGTGGCCACCGTTTCGCTCCTGCTGGGTCTCTTTGGGCTCACAGGCGTGTTAGCCCAGCAGCGCGTTGTAGTCGGCGTGGCCTCCAAGTCCGAACTTGCTTCACCCATCTTTCTCGCAGAAGAGCGGGGCTGGTTCCGCGAAGCAGGCATTACGCTGGTTCAGCTACCACGCGCCCAGCACCCTGAGTGACGCGCTTCGGCTGCTTGAAGACGGCAGTGCGATGCCCCTGGCCGGCGGGCAGTCGCTGATGCCAACCTTGATCGCACGCGCGATTGCCCCCGGTGCGATCGTCGATCTCAACCGAATTCAAGATTTTCCTGACGTCGAACTCGAACCCGGTCGGCTTCGCACAGGCGCATTGGTACGAATGCAGCAGGTCATCGATCACCCGGACATCGCACAGAATCTGCCGCTCCTGCACCAGGCGGTCAGCCATATTGGCCATCGCGCCATCCGAAACCGCGGAACGCTAGTGGGTAGCCTGTGTCAGCTCGATCCCTGGGCCGAAGTGCCCCTGGTGGCATGCGCGTTGGAGGCAAGCCTGCTGATCACGGGCCCTTCTGGACCACGACAGGCCAGGTTCAGCGAATTTGCCGCGGCGCCTAATCGGCCGCTTCTCGCGCCCGGCGAACTGGTGGTGGCCGCCGACTGGCCTCTTTGGCGACCGGAGCACGGCGCCGGATTTTCAGAGGTGGCGCGCCGGCCTAATGATCCGGCGCTGGCCTGCGCGGCAGCGCTGATTCTGCTCGACGAAAACCGGCACATTCAGCGGGTGGTGTTGGCGATTGGCGGGGTGTGCCCCCTGCCAATTCGCTGCCACCAGCTTGAAGCCCTGCTGGTTGGCAAGTCGGCCGATGACCTCAGGGCCATCACCACCGACATGATCGAAGCCGATCTTTCTGGTCATGTGATCCGCGACGACGCGCTCGCCGATGCTGCCTATCGGCGACATCTTGCCCCGATCGTGGCCGCCCGAGCGGTTGAACAGGCTGTATCCAGAGCGCGTTGATATGACGAACCGAATCCCGATGTCGTTACAGCTGAATGGCCGCTCGTTAAACGTTGCGATTGAGGCCAGGGAAGCCCTCGCAGACCTGCTGCGCGACCATCTCGGCCATACCGGAACCCATATCGGATCCCAGCAGGGCCATTGCGGCGCCTGCACGGTTCTGGTCGACGGCAACAGCGTCCGTGCCTGTCTGATGCTGGCCGTACAGGCCAACGGCAGCATCGTCGATACGGTTGAGGGGCTGGCGCCCGCCGGAGAGCCCCTGCACCCACTGCAGCAGGCGCTGCGCGCGCATCATGCGCTGCAGTGCGGGTTCTGCACCCCCGGCATCGAAATGACGCTGATCGATCTGCTCAAACGTCAGGCCTCGCCCACCGAAGCGGACATTCGCGCCGCACTCGCCGGCCACCTGTGCCGCTGCACGGGTTATCAGAACCTGATCGAAGCGGTCTTGTCGCTGGACGGCAACAAGGGACCAGGCTGGCGCTGACCGATGCCGAACATCACCGCGCCATCCTCGGCGCGATGACGCTTCACCTCAACGCCGTAGGCGGCAGACAGCACGGCGGGTTCAAGCAACTGCGACGCGGGTCCCCATGCGATCCGGCCAGGGGCCTGCCACAACAGCACCTGATCGGCAACGGCCAGCGCATGGTTGGGATCGTGGGTGCTGAGCACCACCGCTCGTCTACCCTCGGTAAGCCTGCGCACGGTGGTCAGCAGCGCAGCCTGTCGTGCGAGATCGAGACTGGCCGCCGGCTCATCAAGCAACAGCGCCAGCGCGTCCTGTGCGAGCGCACGACCAATCTGAGCCAATTGCCGTTCACCCTCTGACAACTGCGCAAGCGTGCGCTCGCACAGCCGATCCAGTCCAAGCTCGGTCAGCGCATCGTGAGCACGCTGAAGGTCAACGGATGAAGGCCCCGCAAACATGCCGCGTGCGGCCATGCGCCCGAGCAGCACCAGATGCAAAACGGTAAAGGCCCCTTCGTCGACTGGGCGCGGCGCGGCGAAGGCCATCAGCGATGCACGTTCGCGCTCGGTCAGATCAGCGAGTGCGCGGCCGTCCCATCGAATACTGCCGCCCAGCGGCGACAGCGCACCGATCAGGGTGCGCATCAGGCTGGTTTTGCCCGCGCCGTTGGGGCCGAGGAGCACCAGGCATCGGCCACGCTCGAGCGTGAAGGACACAGGCTCGACGAGCGCGCGCCCCGCAGGCCCAAAGCGCAGGGATTCGACACACAGCAGTGGCTCGGACGGGTGCGATACCGATGCGCCATCAGCCTTCATCACCGCTCGCCTCGACGCATGAGCAGAAACAGCGCCGGCGCGCCCAGGAACGCTGCGAGCACACCTGGCGGCAGTTCGGACTCGCCGACCGCCCGGCAAACCGTATCGATCAGCAACATGAACACCGCGCCCAGCAGCGCGCTGGCGGTCAGCCAGCGCGAAAACGCAGCACCCGCAAGCATCCGGGCAAGATGCGGCACGATCAGCCCCACCCAGCCAATGACGCCCGCCACCGCCACGGCCGCAGAGGTGGCCAGCGCCGCGAGCACCACCACCCACAGCCGCAAACGGTGCGGAGAAGACCCCATCGCATGCGCCTCATCGTCGCCAAGTGCGAGCGCATCGATTCGCCAGCGCAGCAACGCAAGGGGAACCAGCGCGAACGCAAGCGCCAAAGCCAGACCACCGAGCGCGCCGGCTGGAATCGACGTGAAGCTTCCCATCATCCAGAAGCTGATCGCGGGCAGCGATGAACGCGGATCGGCGAACGCAATCAACGCGGTCAGCATGGCGCCGGCCAGACTCGATACCGCCACGCCTGTCAGAATCAGGCCGAGAAGCCGGTCACGCGTGGCGAGCAGGGGCCCGAGCGCGAGCACCAGCGCAATGGCCGCAAGCCCGCCCCCAAAGGCCGAGAGTTGAAGCACCACCACGCTTGCCCCCGCGAGAATCGCAAGCGCTGCCCCGAGGGCTGCGCCCGCCGACACGCCCAGCAGCTCGGGGGCGGCGAGCGGATTCCGAAAAGCGCGTTGAAGACACGCCCCTGACACCGCCAGCGCAGCGCCCACCAGCAGCGCAGCCAGCACGCGTGGCAGGCGCAATTGCCAGAACACCTGCTCGAGCGTCGCATCGCGCCCGTGCGCAGGGCCGCCCAAGGCCGCACCGAGCAGGGCAAGCACGTCATCGATACCGATTGGATAACGCCCCACGCCAAGCGACACGAGGCACAGCAGTCCGCCCGCCGCGAGCAACATCGGCAGCAGGGCGGCCCGCCCCCGGGCGCGGGACACAGCAAGGATCGGGTGACCATTCATCGAGCTGACGATAGCACCGGTTTATCATCGCCGCATGGACAACTCAATTGGCTCGCTGCTTTCGATCCGGCTTCGTTTCAGCGATGACGCACGGCTTGGACCAGGCAAGATTGCCTTGCTCGAGGCGGTCGAACGAACCGGCTCGGTCGCGGCGGCTGGACAGTCGCTGGGCATGTCCGAGCGGCGCGCCCTGCTTCTGATCGAATCGCTCACCGCGTTTTTTGGCGAGCCGGTGGTGTTGATCGATCCACACTCAGGCGAGGCCCGCGTCAGCGCGCTGGGCTCAGAACTGGTGCGGGCATTTCGGGCCGTGGAAGCAGATGCCCGACGCTCATTGGACACCCAATTCGCTGCGGTGCGGGCCAAGATGTCAGCGCATCGCGACCACAGCAGCTGATCGACCCAACAACGGATCGCCGCACCGCAGACCACACAGATTTCAGCGGGCGAGCGAGCGCTCATCGAGCGCTGTGGCTTTCACCATCGCGAAAATCCGGTCGCCGGTGTCGATGGCGAGATCATCCACCGCCTTCCTCGTGATCAGCGCCACAATCCGTTCGTCACCGGGCAGTCGGATGTCGATCCGGGCAATCGGCCCCGGATCGCGTTCGATCGATTCGATCGTGCCGGACAACACGGTTCGGAAACTGACATCGCGCGGGCGCTGCACCGCCAACGCCACATCGGTGGCCCGAATCACAAACCGATGCGGCTCACCGGACCGCCCGATCCGGCCCGGCAGCGCGATCATGCCCGCCGGATGATCGAACAGGGTGAGCCCGTAGGCCTCATCGTAGTCGCGCACCCGCGCCTCAATCACCGACACTGCGGCAAACCCACCGGCACCGCGTGCCCAGGCAGGCGCGAGCACCTCGCCTGGCGGGCCAAGCGCCTGCAGGCTTCCCGCATCGATGACAGCAACCGCATCCGCGACGCGTGCCACCTCATCTGCGGCATGCGAGACATAGACGATGGGCACACCCGCCTGCTCACGAAGGCGCAGGATATACGGCAGGATCTCGAGCTTTCGCGCGGCATCGAGCGAGGCCAGCGGCTCGTCAAAGAGCAGCAGACGCGGCGCGCTCAAGAGCGCCCGCCCGATCGCAACGCGCTGGCGCTCACCGCCAGACAGCGTGGCCGGCCGGCGTGACAGGAGCGGTGCCAGACCCAGCAGCCCCACCACTTCATCGAAGTCGAGCGCAAGCCCGGTTCGCTCTGCCTCGCTCCCGCCTGCATCGCCGGCATCAGAATGACCAAACCGCTTTGCGTAGCGCAGGTTGCCGCGCACATCGAAATGCGGAAAGAGTGCCGAGTCCTGGAACACGAGCCCGACGTGGCGGCGGTGAGGCGCCACGAACACCCGCTGGGCCGTATCGACCAGTGTGACGCCGCCCACCCGAATATGGCCCCGATCAGGACGCAGCAGGCCAGCAATCAGACTCAGCACCGTTGACTTGCCGGAACCCGACCGCCCGAACAGCGCGAGTGCGCCAAAGTTGCCCACCAGCCGAAAATCGAGCGTGAACCCGGGTCGGCGCAGCGTGACATCGATATCGATCCGCGTGGACGCTGCCACCGTCAGACGCTCCCTTTAAGCTGGCGCGAGACGCGCCGTGCCAGCCATTCGGATGCCATCAGCGCCGCAATCGACACAGCGATCGCAACCGCGGTCAGCCGCCACGCCGCCGCATCCGCGCCGGGCGTCTGAGTGAGCGCATAAAGGGCGGCCGCCAGCGTCTGGGTTTCGCCGGGAATGGCCGATACGAAGGTGATCGTGGCACCAAATTCGCCAAGCGCCTTGGCAAAACAGAGCACAGCACCCGCAACGATTCCAGGTGCCGCGAGGGGCAAAGTGATGGTGAAAAAAGCTATCGCGGGCGGTGCGCCCAACGTGGCCGCCGCATGTTCGTAGCGACGATCAATCGATTCGATCGCAAGCCGAATGGCCCGCACCATCAGCGGCAGTCCCATGACCGCAGACGCCAGGGCGGCACCGGTCCAGCGAAACGAGAAAACGATCCCCAGATGTTCAGCGAGCCATGCACCGATCCAACCCTGCCGACCGAAGGCAACAAGCAGCAGGTAGCCAGTGACCACAGGCGGCAACACCAGCGGCAGATGCACCAGACCATCCAGCAGCGCGCGCCCAGGAAAACGCTTTCGCGCAAGCAGCCAACCCAACGCGATACCGATGGGCAGCGCGCCCAGCGTCGCGACCGTTGCCACCTTGAGCGTCAGCAAAATAGCCTGTAACTCTTCGTCGCTAAAGCCCAGGGTCATCATCGCAGGCAGCGCTCACATGACAGGGCCACCCGATCGTCACCCATGCCCAAACCGGCACGACCAGGAAGGATGAAACCGACATCGGTGAAGCGCTTGAGTGCCTGGGGCTGACTGAGAAAGGCAAGCGCCTCGGCCGCGCGCGGATGCGTGGACGCCGCCAGCACCGCAGCGGGATACCGAACAGGCGGATGCAGCGACTCGGCAAACATCGCGATCACGCGAACCCTGGGTTCAACCCTTGCATCGGAGGCATAGACGATTCCGAGTTCCGCCTCACCGCGCGCCACCAGCAGCAGCGCAGCCCGCACGTTATCCGTCATGGCAAGACGTGCCGACCAGGGCCGCCAGAGATCGAGCGCATCGAGCGCCGCGCGTGCATACCGTCCGGCCGGCACGCTGACCACCTCGGCGAGCGCGAGCCGGCCGTTGCCTGGCCACTGCGCGAGCGCCCTCCTGAGCGCGCCATCCGCGCCGTCCGCCTGCCCCAGTTCCACCGAGACCGCTGTCGATTGCGCCGGTGGCGGCAAGGTGGCGTCAGTGCCCGGGCGCGTGACCAGCACCAGCCGGTTCGACAGCAGATCGCGACGGCTCTGTTTGCGAAGCGCGCCGCGCTGCGCCAGATGATCCATCCATTCCGGGTCAGCGGACAGAAACAGATCAACGGGTAGCCCCTGCTCAATCTGGCGCACCAGCGCGGGCGTTCCCGCATAGGTGATCACCGCTGAAGGGCCGCCGGATTGCTTCCAGTCGGCCAGCGCCTGATCGAGCGGGCCTCGCAGACTGGCTGCAGCGGCCACCCGAATCGGCCTGCCCGCGTCGGCCGAATCAGGCGCCGATGATCCCTGCGCGTGCACCCAGGTGCTGGGCACCAGCACCGCAAGGAATACCGCTAGCCAGGCGCGCCGCGCTGTGGCGGGTTGCACCAGCCGCAGGTGATCCGCCCGGGCAGGCGCGGCCCTCACCGCCAGTCTCAGGTTTTCTGAACGACGATGGACGGGAACTTGAGACTCATGTCGCGTGCCCTTTCAGCGATGCGCACCGCCACGCGCCGAGCAATGCGGCGATAGGTGGCGGCCAGATCACCATCCGGCTCGGCGACGACGGTGGGGCGGCCCGAATCCGCCTGCTCGCGGATACGAATATCGAGCGGCAAACCACCCAGATATTCAATGTCGTACTCGCCCGCCATTTTCTCGCCGCCGCCCTGACCGAAGATGTGTTCGGTATGGCCGCAGTTCGAGCAGGTGTGCATCGCCATGTTTTCGACGATGCCCAGAATGGGAATGCCCACCTTCTCGAACATCTTCAAACCTTTGCGCGCATCCAGCAGGGCGATGTCCTGAGGCGTGGTGACGATGACCGCGCCCGTCACCGGAATCTTTTGGGACAGCGTCAGATGGATGTCACCGGTGCCCGGCGGCATGTCGATCACCAGATAGTCAAGATCCTGCCAGTTGGTATCGCGCAGCAGCTGCTCGAGTGCCTGGGTCACCATCGGCCCGCGCCACACCATCGGCGTGTCGGGCTCGATCATGAATCCAATGGATGAGGCCTGCACACCATGGCCCACCAGGGGCTCGATTGTTTTACCGTCGCGTGACTCGGGTTTGCCGGATACGCCAAGCATCATCGGCTGAGAGGGCCCGTAAATGTCGGCATCTAGCATGCCCACGGTAGCGCCCTCGGCCGCAAGCGCCAACGCAAGATTGACCGCGGTCGTGCTCTTGCCAACGCCGCCTTTGCCAGACGCCACCGCAATGATGTTTTTGACGTTGGGCAGAGTTTTGACGCCGCGCTGCACAGCGTGCGCAACGATCTTCTGAAACACATTGGCCGACACGTTGCCAACGCCCGGCAGCGCCCGCACCGCAGCAATGACCGCTTTGCGGATAGGATCAACCTGGCTGAGCGCGGGATATCCCAGTTCGACGTCGACACTGACCGAGTCGCCGTCGACCCGGATGTTCTTCGCCGATTTTCCGCTCACCAGATCTTTACCGGTATTGGGATCGACAACGCCGCGGAGGGCTTCGGTGACCTGGTCAACTGTAAGGCTCATGAGAGGGCTCGCTGCGGGAATAAGACGGTAACCCTTCAGTCTAAACGATCAGCCTTTCACCCTGTCCCCGCTAAAATCGCGGTTTTGTCCGTTCAAGCCCGTCCGAAGTTCCTCCGCGAGCCCCCACGACCATGCAACGCCGCCTTTTCGTTACCACCGCTCTTCCCTACGCGAACGGCTCGTTTCACATCGGCCACATCATGGAGTACATCCAGGCCGATATCTGGGTGCGCTTTCAGCGCATGCGCGGACACGAGGTGCACTTTGTCTGCGCCGACGATGCGCACGGCGCACCGATCATGCTGAAAGCACAGGCTGAAGGCATCACCCCGGAACAGCTGGTGGGGCGTATTGCCGCCGAACGGCCGCAGTACCTGGATGGCTTTCACATTTCGTTCGACAACTGGCACAGCACGCATTCAAGCGAAAACACCGAGCTGTCACAGGCGATCTACCTTGCGCTGAAGGGCAACAACCTGATCAGCACCCGTGTCATCGAACAGTTCTTTGATCCGGTCAAGGAAATGTTCCTGCCCGATCGATACATCAAGGGCGAGTGCCCAAAATGCGGCGCGCAAGATCAGTACGGCGACTCCTGTGAGGCCTGCGGAGCGGTCTACGCGCCCACCGACCTGCGCAACCCCACCTCCACGCTGTCGGGCGCCACGCCGGTGATGCGGCAGTCGGAGCACTTCTTTTTCCGGCTGTCCGATCCGCGTTGCGTGGAGTTTCTGCGGGGCTGGACGCAAAGCGGTCGTCTGCAACCCGAAGTGGCCAACAAGGCGCGCGAGTGGCTGGACGGCGAATCAGGGCTGGGAGACTGGGATATCTCCCGTGACTCACCGTACTTTGGCATTCCGATTCCCGATGCGCCGGGAAAGTATTTTTATGTCTGGCTCGATGCGCCGATCGGCTATCTGGCAAGCCTCAAGAACCATTTTGAAAAGGGCCAGGCAGCGCGCCAGACCGGTCAGACCTACGACCAGTTCATCGCTGATCCAGCCGTTGAGCAGTATCACTTCATCGGCAAAGACATCATTTATTTCCACACGCTGTTCTGGCCGGCAACGCTGCATTTCTCGGGTCGCAAAGTTCCCGACAATGTTTTCGTGCACGGCTTCATCACCGTGAGCGGCGAGAAGATGAGCAAATCGCGCGGCACCGGTATTTCGCCGCTGCGCTACCTTGAGCTTGGCATGAACCCGGAGTGGCTGCGTTATTACATCGCTGCCAAACTCAATGCCCGGGTTGAAGACATCGACTTCAATCCTGACGATTTCGTGGCGCGCGTCAACAGCGATCTGGTCGGCAAGTACGTGAACATCGCAAGCCGAGCCGCCAATTTTCTGGTGAAACACTTTGACGGCCAGGTGCTCGATGCGCGCACGCTGTCGGCGTGGCAGGCACTGAACGCACCCGCCACCTCAGACGAGATCGCAGGCTGTCTGGAAGCGCGTGAATATGGCAAGGCGCTGCGGGCCGCCATGGAATTCGCCGATCGCATCAATCAGTATTTCGATGGCGAAAAGCCTTGGGAAATGGCGCGCGATCCGGGACAGCGCGAGGCGCTGCACGCGGTGTGCTCGGTCTGCCTCGCCGGCTTTCATGCGCTCACCATCTGGCTCAAACCCGTGCTTCCTGCGCTCTCGGCCCGCGCGGAACGATTCATGGGATGCGAGCCACTGCAGTGGTCCGATCTCAATCGTCCGCCCTCGCGCATTGAACGCTACGAGCATCTGATGGGGCGGGTCGACACCAAGCAGCTTGATGCCTTGTTCGAGCCTCCGGCGCAAGCCCCGGCGCCCGCCAAAAAGCCAACGCCCGCAAGCCAGTCCAACGCACCGCAGCCCGCCAAACCACCGGGTGCGCAAGACGGCCCCGTCGCCGCTTCGCCCATCAGCATCGATCAGTTCATGAACGTTGAACTT
Source organism: Betaproteobacteria bacterium (assembly GCA_016868375.1). Lineage (GTDB taxonomy): Bacteria > Pseudomonadota > Gammaproteobacteria > Burkholderiales > Burkholderiaceae_E > SYIM01. The sequence continues at coordinate 30,631 of VGHA01000036.1, forward strand.
CGCATCGCGCGAATCGTTGAGGCCAGCGCCGTGGAGGGTTCAGACAAGCTGATCCGACTGGCTCTTGATCTTG
>VGHA01000037.1 GCA_016868375.1 Betaproteobacteria bacterium
TCAGCAAGTGGGAGAAGAAGCTTGGGGTGAAGGTGGATTCATACGCTCTGCAGCGCATGAAGACGAAGTGGGGAAGCTGTAACCGAACAGCGCGCAGAATACGCATCAACTCGGAAATGATCAAGAAACCAAAAGAGCTCCTTGACTACGTGGTTGTCCATGAGATGTTGCACCTCATTGCCTCAACCCACAGCGAGCAGTTTGTAGAACTCCTAACCAGCCACTACCCTTCCTGGCGCCAAGCGCGGGCGGAGCTGAACGCTCTTCCGTTGAGTGCGAACGAATAGCAAGAGAAGTTCTGCTGTCAGCTTGTGTAGGGGCTTGCGCGAATCCCCCTCAGGTCTTAGTGTGCGCCGCCTAGCGGGGGTTGCCCCGAGGTAGTTGGAGGTGCCAGGCATGAGTGCTCGGAAGGATCCACAAGGCGAGCGACCCAAGTCTTCAAGTTTCGACGATCTCCCTGCGGGGCCGATCGTGCCGTTCGACCCGAGCTGGGACGCGGGGCCCCGGGCGCAGCGCACCGAGCTTCCCATCACCGCAATGAGCGAGGGCATCGAGGATGCGGGACCCGGAATCTTCGTCGCCGCGTACAACCCGAGCGATGCAAGTGCGCTGCAGCGCAGGCTTGCAAATCGCTGGGAGGAGGGGCTGGACCTTGCGGGGGCCGACCTTCGTCGACGAGATATCTCGGCACTGGAGGAGGAGCTCACACGGTGCACGCTGCAAGGCGCGGATTTGAGCGGCGCGCGACTCGTCGACACGCACCTGGAGTACGCCAACCTGCGCGGCGCCAATCTCTCCGGTGTGCAGGGGCTCGTCGTGGACTTCACTGGCGCTGACCTCCGCGAGGCGAATCTCTCCCGCGCGAATCTCACACTAGCCAGCATGGGCGCTTCGATCCTCGCGGGTGCAAACCTGGAGGAGGCCACACTGGTGTCGGCGAAGATGGCCGCCGCCAACCTGCGTGGTGCCAACCTGCGCGGCGCAGATCTCTCGGGAGCAGACTTGCGTGGCGCGGATCTGACTGGCGCCGACCTTTTTCGAGCAGTCCTCTTTGAGACTGATTTCTCAGGTGCAGTGATGCCAAACGGTGCGCGTTTTAGGAATCTGGATGACCAGATCGGCGATGAAGTTTCTAGGCGCTATGAACGGTCGTGAACCAGAATCCTGACAAGCCGATTGGCGCCACAGACCACGCGTCCAGGCTAAATGTAAGCAAGTAGAAATGTAGCTGTCAGTCTTGCGGCGTAAATTGATTAGACGAAAAAGCAAGAATATCAATACCAAGAAGTAGAACTGGGGGAATGTGATGAGTGAAGCAGTTACAAAGGTATACAAGTCTACGCAATCGGAGATATTCTCGGCCGCTCAGCGGGCTATTCGCGACCTTGGATACAAAGTAGATCGCCTTGATCGAACAAATGGCCTGCTTACATTCAAGACAGGATTGAGCTGGAAATCTTGGGCGGGTCAAGAAATGTCAATCATGCTCATTGACCTAAGTAGTACGGAAGTAGAAGTGAGCCTTTCGGGCAAGAGAAACCAGACTGGAGTCATTGTTCAGCTCTATGACTGGGGAGAAGTTAATGGGATTGCCAATAAAGTGCTTGAAGTTATGGACGAGTATCTTGGCGTTGACCAGGATCAAAAAGAGAAGAAGAGCTTAAGTGGCTCGTTTGAAGTGAATGAAGAGAATCTAGATTCTGGACAGTAGCGTCACAGCCAGGCGGATATGTTTGAGAATGACTAACGAGGGCAAGCGCCCCAGAGCCCACGTCCCGCAGCCTTTGCCTTGCGCGCTGCGTTGAGAAGTCGCTGATCAAATGCACCACGCGCGCCGTCAGGGAAGTAGGGCACGGCGGCACCGCGTTTGACCATTGCAAGGTTGACGAGGAACTCTGAGTTCCATACCCACGCCTGCAAGATGCCGTCCGCATCTTCTTCAGGGAGATTCGGATCCGTGGTGATACTCACAGGCATTCCTTCAAGGAGCATGGTTGCGAGTTCTAGTTCTGCCTCTTCTCCGTAGCAATCGATCCCAGGCTCAGGAGCGTCAATCTGCGCAAGGCGGACAGGGATGATGTCTTCGTATTCCACGCACTCGTAACCTCGCGAGATGCAGAGCTCGAACACATCCGAACCGTTCAGATCAAACGCAATCCCATCGATGAAGACCGGCCCGTCGATGATCGTGGTGCCGTCTTCGTATACGTAGGCTGGGATCAGCAGACTGCCAGATGACTCTTCTGGATAGCTCGGAAACGGGAACAGGTCTGGCGTCTCCCATGACGTTGGCTCTGGCGTAGGGCTCAGAGATGGTGTTGCGCTCGGAAGCTGCGCGCTTTCTGGACTGGCACATGCCTGGCCGGTGAGCGCGAGGGCAAGTAGCGAAATAGCTAGTACGCGCGCAGTACGTGGAAGATGCACTTAGCCAGGGTAGTAGTCGGATGGGTCGGGTGGCGGAGCGTCCCCCAGCAGCCATCGGATGAACCCGATCAGAACAATGCCTCCGAACCAGATATAGACAAGCTCCTCACCAATCCTGGAGCGCCAGGCTGCCTCCCCAGCATGTGGCACACGCTTCCGCCACCACTCATGCCAGATCCCCACGGCCACTCCGCCCAGAAACCATGCCGACTGGAGGGTGCTCAGGAACTCACTCATCTGCCCCTCCTAGTGCCGTTCATGTGTCAGAGACCTGGCATGCCTAGCCCCAGAATGTGGATAACTTTCATGCGAGACAGTCTCACCTCCGCTGAATTATGAGGTAGGCTCGCCAACCAAACAACGAGACCCGCCGCTCGTCGAGCGCTCGGCACCCTCGCAGTCGCTATAGGGAGGGGCAACATGCAACTACTTCGCCGTGCTGCTTCTGCCTTCTTGGCCCTCTGGCTGCTCTTTGGCGCGCTCTCTGCAGCTCCGGCCCCCGTGCGGGCTGAAGAGAACGGCGCGGGTTTGGCGGCGGCGGTGTTTGCATTTGACTTCTCTGGCTCGGTCTTTTGCTACAAGGATGGCGCACCAGACCCAACCTGTAAGGACGCAATCAATGAAGCCCTTTCAGCGTCAGTAAACGCTCTAGCGAATGAAATTGAAAACAACGCGGACAAATACACCAACCGCAAGTTTGACTTCTTGGTCTCAAGATTCGGTAGCGCCTCTAAAGGTTCAGTCGAGGTGTGCCGTGGAAACACTGAAACAGCCACTTACGAATTAGTCAGCTGCCTACGGAAGGTATCCCAACTCTATTTGGATCCATCTAGTCAACTTGGCGGCACATCGTTTGTGCCAGAGTTGCAAGAGTTGGACCAATACAGCAACTCACGCTGCGGCCTAATCCTTTTCACAGACGGAACGCCAGACCCAGACGATAAGGAGGACGCACGTGAGCTCGCGAAGGAATCAACGTGTGCAATTCTTCCAGTTTCAACTGGCACAGGAGAGATTGACCAGACGTATTTGCGAGACATAACAAGCACTGATCTTGCAAGCATCCCAGGCTGCAGCAACCAAGAGTTTATGTGGTCAACCGTGTATTTCGAGTCGGCCGCTGACGCCGCGGATGCGATTGGCCGCGCGCTAGATAAGGTGGCATGTCTAGAGAAAGTTCCTGCACCGGCATGCATGAACATCTCCGAGTATCAGACCGCACTTGAGGCTCTCGGGTTTGTAGTGACACTAGGAGGTGGCGTGGATGGCAGCCAATTCCCTAGCCCGTCAGGAATCGATCCAATTCCTGGAACGCGACTAGATAAGGGTCAGACAATTACAATCACATCCGCGAGCTCAAGTGCTCCGAGCCAGTGTGTTCAGCCACCTGAACCGACAGAACCTCCCCCACCGCCTCCACCACCTGCGCCACCTTGCGTAGCTGATGGACCGCTTTCGTGGCTTGGCTGTAATCCATGGATCTTGCTCGTCCTTCTCGGATTAGTTCTAGCGCGCCTTTGGTGGATTGCTCGCGATCTACAGGTTTCAATCAACGGCCAAGAAGCCGTTGCCCTAAGGGGTGGAACGCTTGTGGGGTTTGACGTACACGGGGGTGACGCCTCGCGGGTGGCGAATCCAAATCGAGCCGAAGTCAAGATCAGTAGGTCGTTCTTCCGGTTCTTGCCTGGCACCCGAGTCAACGCCGCCGCGCTTGACTCATCGCCCATCACCGCAAGCGAAAAGTTTGAAATCGGTAAGCCCATTGAGCTGACTTCAGCCCTAACCGCTCGGGTTACCTATGGCAATCCTCGTCGTGTGACTTACTCAGGTGGGACGCCTGACGAACCAACAGATTTCTCAAGTGGCTCAGGCTCAAATAGCGGCGGTTCAGTAAGCAGTGCGTTGTAGCAAGAAAGAGGTTGGAAGATGAGTTTCGGACAGCGCTTCATTTATGTAGGGGTCGGCGGAAGCGGTCAGACAATCGGGCGTGAGCTTGAAGGGATGCTACGCAACCAGATCTGCGGACCCAATGGAAACAAGGCTCGGCTTGACGAAGGAAAACTTCCAGAGCTTCGCGCTCACGAGTTGCCCCGCTTCATCCAGACCATCTACATCGACTTCGCCGAATCAGATCTTGCCTCAACAGCAGCGTCACTCCACGCTGATCCAAAAATTGTGGACGCGACAGCTACTTTCATCCACGCGCTTCCGAACTTTTCTGCATCCAACCAGATTACGAACCAGCTTCGAACTGTAGAGGATGCAATCACTAAGTCATGGCTACCGCCGCGGGTCGGAGACTGGGGCACTGAGCCCACGTTTGCCCCACTCGCTGTCGGCGCGGGTCAGTACCCAACTATCGGGCGCGCGGCGCTCTTCGCGATGCTTTCTGACCGTGGACCTGAAGGTCTGCTTGGACAGTTCGATGTTGCGCTCGGACGCATCACAAGCTCCAAAGGTGATCTTGAGCGCTACAACCCAGGGGGTCAGGTCAGCGACAAGGTGATCATTCTGGTTGGAGGGTCACTTTCCGGCGGCACTGGCGGTGGCATCATGTACGACATCATTCAGCTGATTACCTACCGTGCAACGCAGAAGCTCGGGGCCGATGTCACCGTGGTTCCACTCGTCGCACTCCCCAAAAACTTTGATTCAGTATTAGGCGAAGCAAAGCGCCGTTCGAGCAGGCTAAACGCCGCGCGCGGTCTTGCAGATCTAGGTGGGCTGATCGATATTCAGAATGCGCCACCGCCCACTCCACAAAAGCCATTGCGCTACCCACACAAACTCTCATTTGCGGTTCCTGCTGGTGTGGTTAAGTCAGCATTTCTGTTTGACACGCCGGTGGACATGAAGGGCACTCCAATTGAGCGGTCGATTGCGCGCTTTGCACTTGACCTCGTATCGGATGTTGAGGCGGCCAAGACTGGCGGCGTGAATTCTGCCTCGCAGCGATATATGCCCCTGCTGGACAAACTTGTGAACGACACTGGTCTTCTTCAACTTGACCACCCAACGTTTGTTGGCAGACGCCCATTTGCGATGGCTGCAACCGTGGAGATCCACGATGAAATGCGAGAAGTGGCAACCAGAATTGCTGAAGACCTGTATAGCGACTATCTCATTGACCATGCCCTAGCCCAGCGTGCGGCAGCAGGGTCGATTCAAGTGCTAAGAAAAGCTTTCGCTAAGCAGATTGAGATGGTTGCGCCGAATGAGGCGCGAGCCTCAAATGTGCAGTTTAGTCGGCTGCTCGGTCAAGTACTTCAGGCGCGAAACAAGCGCGAGATGGATCAGGCTCATATGGAATGGCAAGGAAAGCTCAACGAGTTTGTTGAGACCAAAACTCCAAATGCGTATTTTGCTGGCGCACGGGAGGGAATGAGCAAGACCTCTCAAATTCTTACTGCTGACCCAATCAAGCTTGGCAAGATTGCGCGCGATGTTGCGATTGCCAACAAGTATCCGATTACCACTGTGCTAATGGTTATGGAAGCAGCGCTCAGTGATATCAGCGTCGGCGAGTTGCCTTATGGGGCGCCTGTGAAGGCGGAGTACAAGAATGTTGATGATCTCGTAGAGATCCCGTTCCCGAATGTGTTCAAGCGGGTTCCACGAACCGGTCTCGAGCAAGAGTTTGCTCGAATTCAGGAGTTCAAAATCTACTCAGCGTGGAAAGAGTTCCTCGGTTCACCAGCTGGGCAACCGATCCGAAACATGGCAAAAGAGGCTCTTGAGAGAATCCGCCAGATGATCAAGGCGCTTGAGCTCAAGGCGATGAGCTTCCGTGAAGAGCGATCTTCGCGTCAAGCATCTCTAAAGACAGCAGCCTTGTTGTCAAACTCGCCTGATCCGCAAGATTATTACCGTGGCATTTATCAAAGAACAACCGATGCGTTGGCCGAGACCTTCACAGTCGATGAGAAGACGCCAGGGACGATCGCGCGTTCAGTAATTGTCGAAACTCAAGAGTACGCGCTCAAGAACTGGGAGCGCCAGGAAGGTGGCAAGGTAGAGAAACTGCCTGACAGCATTATTGAAGCTGTTCAGCGGCTAGTGCACGATAAGCTTCAGAAGAAGTCTGGTTTGTACACAAGTTTGCAGTCGCTCCTTGACCTTGCAGAAGTGCGGCGGGATGCTGCCACCTCGGAAGACAGTGCCGTTAGCCGGCTCGGCTCCCTCATTCTCAATAAGGTGAACACGAGTCTCGTGCCCCCAGTAGTCTCTACTGAAGCCGAAACGCGCGTTACCGTGAGCTTCCCAGGCGATGATGCGCCGAAGAAAAGGGAGTGGCTCAGGCACATTCTTGAGCAGAATCCGTTGGTCGCGCCACATCTGGAACGCCTTACGTTCGTCCCTCGCTCGGCTTCAGATTCCATTGCGGTGGGTATCTCTGTCGTTGGTCTTGGGCTCCTAGACGTTCCAGACGGTGCATCTTCGGTCAGCACATGGGTGAATGCGGCCCATTCACCAAAAGGAACTGACCGTCTGGCCTGGCGGCAGCGTAGAGGCTTCCGCGACAGTATTGCTTTCGTGAACGAAGAGGGGCGAGTTGCAATGATTCAGCGTCTGATTGCAGCCGCCTACAACGATCGACTTACGCCTTCGCCAGCAGACCCACAGGACAAAGACTCTTTCATAACACTTAGCCTGCACTTTGGCAGCGCACAGGCGGAGCCAATTCGCGTGCCTCTACAGGGAGCATTCCCTGACAAGCTTGCGCAAGTACCTGATGCGTTCCTTGAGACGATCGCACACGAATTTGCGTCTGATCGAGGAAGAGCAGTCGGCCAAATCCTCACGGAGCTTTCTGAGCTCGTGCCTGATGGGGCGAAGACTGGCCGGCTGAAGCCCGCATCAGATGTATCACCACTCTTCAAGGCGTTTGTTGGCCGGCACTTCAAGACGGGGAACTCAGATGCCCAGAGTGAATTGAAGGCAATCAAGACGCGTGTAAAGGAAATCATCGAGGAGAAGCGCAAAGCGGGCGACGACGAGTATTTCGGTGAACTCCGATTGAGCGCTCTTAAGGAGTATGAAAGGTTCTGGATTGAAGATGTGCCAGCTGCACTGAAGCGGCCGTACAATATTTTGGGGCACAACTCACTTTGGGATATCTGTAAGGCAACCTTTGACGAGGTCGCAGCTGATGACCTAGGAGGCCTGACGGGATCCCATCTGGATCTCAAGAAGCGCGCCTAAAGAGTTAGCGCATGAACGGTGTGATTCTTGTTGATCTTCGTAACGAAGATCTGCTCCAGCGCCTCTCTGCTCTGACAGGTCCTGGTGGCATTCGGGAACTTGGTCGCGCTCTTGGATTTGATGTGTCTGAGGCGCAATCGATCCAGCTGCCAATCCGCTTGCTCATCTTGGATCCCCGGACAACCGGTCGCGGGCCGAGAGTGTCTGAGCCAATCATCGCTCGCCTCCTAGAGGTCGATCCGCCGATTCGCGCATTAGTGGCTCTTATCCCGCACGAAGATATGGACAGAGAGCATCTGGGAGACCATGCTCTCCCAGGGATCTACTCCTTCCCCCACGTCAAGGTGATCGAGATGCGTGGGGATCGCTTGTCATCGGTGCACGAAGGTAACACTGCTGCTGCAACAGAATTCCCTGCCGATGCGAGATGGGCCGATGACTACCGACGAGATGCGCAGGAGTTCCTTCTAGATCCGCAGACCTTTGATCGAACGTGGGAGTCAATTCAGCAAGGGCAGGTGGTGTCTCTTGGAATCCGCGTTGCTGGCCTTGGCGCAGGACGTGATCGCGCAGTTGCGGATGCGGCGCTGCGGCTCTCCGCAGAGCTTGATCCTTTGCGAGAACCCGCAACAGGAAGCGAACTACCTGATCGCTGGAGCATCGACAACGAACTCCTCCCGGTTGCAGAAAGCGATCTCAATGCGGCAGCTACGCGCGAGGAGGAGCTGCACCTTCCAGCGGGGGTTGGCGCAATTGCACGGGTGCGAAAGGTCTTCTTTACGTCGGTGCTGAAGCCGTCACCAGAGCGATACAACGGAGTGTTTAGCGGGATTGGTCAACGGCTTAAGGAGCGACCTGAACGTCTTGCCGCACTCCTGGAGGAAACGGAGCGGAGAGAGGCTGACGGATCGTTCAAGGTTCATCCTGTCGCCGCTGCAGATCTTGACACTGAGTTTGGCGGCGGGGTTGTATACGGAGATTCGTACGCGAAGCTGTATGCGGAAGGGCGAGACGCATCATCCCAGATCGAGAAGATGGTGCGAACAGCATCTGACTACATTGGCCGCGGTGTTGCAGCAGCGATCCCTGCGCGATGGCTGCACCAGGATGAGGAGGCGGTTCGTCCCGTTGGTACCGCTGAGGGTGTTGCCATGCTGCGAGACCCGAGTGAGGCATGGAATGAATCCGCACGCACGACCGCTGCCGATCGCCCACAGGGTGCGTGGCCGGCAGGGCTTCCACTACGCGGGGCCTTCCTAGCGGTTGGTGTATTGGTTGCATTTGCTGCCGGCGTTGGGGAGCCGCAATGGCCGCTTCTCAGCTGGGTGGCGCTCGGGATTGGGCTCTTCGTGCCAGCGGTGCTCTCGCCAGCCTTGCGGGCTCGCATTGATGTCCAATTGCTGCTCTGGGGAGTCGCTGGTTTCACGGTGGCGCGGCTGCTCATCGATCCGCAGAGCCCGACGAATGACCTGATCTCGTTTCCTCAGTTATGGGATCTACACCCTGGGCTGAGACTTGCAATAGCAATTGCAGGGGGGCTTGCGGCAGCGTCGGTGGCGGCAGCCCTCGTCGCATTCGAAGCGGCCGCCGAGCACGCACTCCCCGGCCCGATCGGCTGGGTCTTGCGCCGTGTGTTTGGCGGACTGCGCCGCTTGATTGTATTTGTCGTCGCCCTTGCAGCGTTTTGCGTTGTGTTTGACGTAGGGTCAGTTGAACCATGGGCCCTCTCGGGCGAGTTCTCCGGGGAAGTTGTCCGCAGCCAACGGGTACTTCTTGCGGCCCTCGCAGCGTTCACATTTGCGCGCATCGCACCCGCGGCGGTGTTGGGCACGACTCTCGCCCTCTGGGTACTGAATCCGTTTACGTATGCTCAATTCCAGCCGCTCGGTGTAACGCTACCAGTTGAGATCGGTCAATTCGCCCGACTTATGGTCGGCATACTGCTGGGAGTAATTTTTCTGCTTTGGTCAAGAGGAGAGCGCGCCGGCGCCGTCAAGAGCGCCCCGCCAGGCCACGGACTCAGTGCCTCGAAGGCGTCTCACTGGATCGGCGCTGCGAAAGAGGCCCCTGCACCGAAGGCCCTTGTTCCTGATCAGGTAGCCGGGCTACCGAAGGTCTGCCATGAGCGCCCAGCGCTTGAGTGGAGCGGCAATCCTGAGTGGAGCGCGCTTGAAGCCTGTGGCGAGAGCCAAACAATTGTCTTGGAAGAAGCTGCTCCAAGCGAACCCATCCCAACCCTGAAGCAGTTGAAGTACGCAGTTGGCGAAACGCTTACCAAGTCAAAGCTAACTCAGCAGTTGGAGGAGCTTGGATTCGCGCGCGTAGAGAGCGTGTCCGAGCCCCTTCAGTACTCTTCGGCACGCGGCAGCATCAGCTTGATGCGCCAAGACAAGGGCGTCGTCTGCATCGTGATCTCAAAAGATAAGGTCAGCGAAATCCTCGAGGTCGAAGGCGAGGGGAGCGGCTCGGGTACGCCGCTCGAATCGCTTGAAGTTGAGAACACCGTGATGGTTGCGCCAACAACCCCTCCTGTGCCCAAGACCACCACGTGGACACCGCGCTCTGCACGTTTTATCCCAGCAGGATCGCCATGGCGAATTCCAGAAGGACTCGCGCTCTATCTCGGTTCGCCCGTGTGGGCGTCGCGAATTGGCTCCTTCTTGTTCCTGGCTGCGTCGGCGATTGTGATTGCTGCACTCACCGCTCAACTTGTTGTCGAGATTCTCTACTGGTTTGAAATCATCAGGGAGTATCCGGTTAAGGTGGGGCCTGGTGGCATTGACCCTGCAATTGCGCTCTTCTGGCAGGCAATCTGGCTTACTGCCTTCATCGGGATGATTCCGTATCTTGCTGCTAGCTACTTCACTGCTGGGCGTCTACGCGAATGGATTGAACAGGTTGGCTATGCAGATGCGGCACGTGCACTCGCGCGACTTGAAGCGCTCGCACGCCTGACTGCACAGCAAGAGGTCGCGCGAGTATCGCTGCGCAGAGAGTACGCGCGCACCGCTGATCAGGCCGCGCAGCTCGTAGAGCAGGCAGCCGCTGCAGGTTCTGCGACGGCAAAGAAGTTTGGAGAAGATCTCGCCGAAAAATCTGATCGACCGCGGCCGCTCTCTGGTCGGGAGGCGGCATCCCCGCATCGTGAGATCTTGGGTGTTGGTGCGGATCTACCCGGAACAGATGCCGCAGGGATCTATCGCGTCTATCCGTACTACACCGCGATCCTGCGTCGCGTGTTTGCGGGAGCCATGGACTACCAGGTGCGTGAGCGTTTCGCCCGAACGCGCGGCGAATTCCACGCGGAGACCAAAGATCTCATTGCAGAGGGCGTGACGATTGTGCTGGCAGAGAAGTTGCGTGTCATCCATCGCCGCGGACTCATGGTGGGTGAGCTGGAGGAGGCAGGACAGGATCTCGGTGCCGTAGTGGCGGATGAGCTGTGGGCCGACCACACGGTCCGAACCGCCGCTCTCAACGCGTTGAGCGTCAAGCCAGCCGACCCGATCCCGCAGCTCCTTTCGCCGGGCCAGGCTCGCATGCTTGGCGAGGCGGCAACCCAGTTCGCCGTGCTCCCGCAACCGTTGGTTCGGAGTGCCTCACTCCTCAGTGAGGCCGGCGTCGGACCCGTGCTGATCTCCCAGAGCCTTGAATCGGCAGCAATCATTAGGGTAACTCCTTTCAGGGAGGGGTTCTACGATTACGGGCAGGTCCGCGGGCCAGAGGAGGAGCACAGTGCGGCGTGAAGTACGCGATCACTGGCAAGAGTTGCTCGATGCAGAGCGGCGCCCAACTGAGCGTGGTGGACAGGTGAACGCGGTGCTGAGCGCTAAGAAGATCCTTCTCTATGCAACGTTTGGTACTGCTGGCGTTGCGCTTGCGATTCCGATTGTGATCACGGCAGCGGTATTCACCGCAGGTTTGCTGCACGAAGGCGTCACCACGATTCAAGCGCTTCTCGGTCGCTAGCCCACGCTACGGGGTGATGAAGATGCGATCCCCCCACCCTGCGGTCTCAAGCGATGTAATCGTGTACGAGAGCGCATCAACGTACTCGCCGGCCGAAAGCGGGGCGGAGTCAAAGCCAACGCCAAACGAATCTGCGAGCACTTGAATAGGGCCCTCTGTGGTATCAATTGAAGTGTCAACCAGATAGACGAGTGCGCCAGCCTCTACCAAGTCCTTATCCCATCCAATTGCGCGCCGCGATTCAATCACCACGGCACGCGTAGTGCTGAGTGGAATCACGACGAGCATCACTCCGTTGCCTGACTGAAGCGCACTAATGCTTACCTCAGTCCCTTCAGTCGGCCTCACGCAAGTCACCTGTGAGTCTGTCATCCATCCCAAGCGCCATCGATTCCAACCAAGAATCGTTGGAGCGTATGAATTACTCCATCCGTAACTCATGAAGTCAAAGTAGCCGACATACGGGTGCGCCTCGCCAAAAGAATCCCCAGATTCACCGTCGTACAGGTCCTGCAGCCCAAAAACATGGCCAAGCTCGTGAGCCATGATTCGCGGGTCAACCTCTTCTTCCCACCAGTCACCACCAGTGATAATCGTGGAGAAGACTCCATCGCCTTCATCTGTGGCGATGCTTTCAGAAAGCGTCAACTGAAAGTCTCCAGCAATTCCATCCGCAAGTTCAGTTGCAAACACAGCAACGGCATCAATGTCAGTAAAGTCAATACTCGGATCAGCCTTTTTAACTGCTTCACCTACGTAATCAATAACGTTGGCGGGCTTTGCCTCCTGTTGCAACACGTTGTAGGCGCGCGATCGCTCATCCATCATGATCCAATCACCACTTGGGACAAGATCCACTGTCAGCTTCCCGTATGACATTTCTCCATAGATCTGTGACACGTGGTCTTCAATCATCGGATGCAGCTCGGAGACTGGTGAACGTCGTGCGGCATCAGGAAACTCCACATAGATCACTGCGATTCGCACGGTGCCAGTCGTCGGAACGTCGCGGTAGTCAGTGATCGGGAACCCTGCAGAGAAGATCCATTCGGATTGAGGGCGTTGCAATTTGCAGTCTGAAGCTGGAAGCGCGCCAAACACAGGTGCCTGTGATGGGAGCGGATCAGTTGGCGTGGGGCTTGGAGTTGCCCCATCGGTTGGAACACCTTCTGGACCAGGCGTTGGGTCTATGGCGCCAATGCTCCCTGCAGTCGTGATGAGGCCAACTCGATGTGCGCCGCCAACAAGGCTTGTGGCGAGTAGGAGCGCACCGAGGAACGCTCCGATACGGAGAAGTCCACGTCCGGGCGAAGGAACGTTGATCGTGGGGCGGCGGAGGGCAGTTGCAGGAGGCGCGGCGTCTTGACCGTCAAACCAGGCCTCGAAACGATCCATATCCGGCGGTTCCTTCTCCTTACATCGCGAGGGTTGCTCAGTTTGGACTGGATTCATCCTGCTCGCAAGGGCTCCTTCACCATGGGCGCACGTACAGTGCTTTCACCTTGCGGTGTGGCACGATGCACCAATGATTGAGACGGGCTACTTCGCAACGGGGTGCTTCTGGGGGGCTGAGCGACGCTTCTGGCAGGCGCCGGGGGTGGTCGAGACCGCCGTGGGCTACATGGGCGGCACCAAGGCATCGCCTACCTATGAAGACGTCTGCACGGGGAGCACGGGGCATGCGGAGATGGTGCGCGTGCGCTTCGATACGGCGGTGATGTCGTATCGGAAGCTGCTCGAGCTCTTCTGGGAGGTGCACGATCCCACCACGCTGAATCGGCAGGGGAACGACGTGGGGACGCAGTACCGAAGCGCCATCTACTACGTGGGGGATTCGCAGCGCGAGGCGGCCGAATCCACCGCGGCACTCTATGGTGCGGCGATCGCGGCCGAGGGGCACGGCCCGATCACGACGCAGATCACGTCCGCTGAGGGCCACGAGTTCTGGGAGGCCGAGGAGTATCACCAGCGATACCTGGAGAAGAATCCAAAAGGCTACGACTGCCACGCCAACACGGGGGTGCGCTTCCCTTCAGAGCTTGCCCCGGAGATCGTGGTAAGCGGGCAGTATCCGGTGGTCATTAATGAAGACGAGCTGCGCTCGCGCGTGGACGAGCTCTCGTTCGAGGTGCTGCGCCGCGCCGCAACGGAGCAGCCGTTCGTTGGCGAGTACACGGACACCGAGACCGTTGGCGTGTACTCCTGCAAGGCGTGTGGCAACGAACTCTTCCGCAGCGAGACCAAGTTCCACTCAGGCTGCGGCTGGCCGTCGTTCTATGCGCCAACGTCTGCGGATGCGGTTGAGCTGATCGAAGATCGCTCGCTCGCACCGCGCATTCGCGTGGAGGTCCGCTGCGCCAAGTGTGGCTCGCACATGGGCCACGTCTTCAAGGGCGAAGGCTACGACGTCCCCACCGATCAGCGCTGGTGCATCAACAGCGTCTCGCTCGTCCTGAAGTCGAAGGCGTAGCGACGTGGCACTGACCATCGGCATTGTTGGTCTTCCGAACGTGGGCAAGAGCACGCTCTTCAACGCGCTCACCAAGAACAACGTGCTCGCCGCGAACTATCCGTTCGCAACGATCGAGCCGAACGTTGGCGTGGTGAACCTGCCTGATTCGCGTCTGGAGGTGCTCGCCAAGATCTTCGGCTCTGAGAAGATCTTGCCGGCGCCGGTCTCGTTTGTCGACATCGCCGGCATCGTGCGCGGCGCATCAACGGGCGAAGGGCTCGGCAACAAGTTCCTCTCGCACATTCGCGAAGCGGATGCGATTGCGCAGGTGGTGCGCGGCTTCACCGACGAAGACATCATTCACGTCGACGGAAAGGTGGACGCCAAGAGCGACATCGGCACCATCAACACCGAACTGCTCTTTGCGGACCTCGAGACGTTAGAGAAGTCGCGCGCTCGTTATGAAAAGGAAGTGAAGGGGAAGAAGATGGACGCGGAGGTGTTGACCGTGGTCGACGCCGCCGTTGCTGCGTTGAATCGTGGTGAGCCGCTCTCCACCACTGGACTTGATCTCTCGTTGATCAAGGAGCTCGGCCTGTTGACGGCGAAGCCGATCATCTACGTCTTCAACGTGGACGAGGCGGTACTGACCTCACCGGCAAAGCGCGCCGAACTCGCCGCGCTCGTGGCGCCATCGGAGGCGGTCTTCTTGGACGCGAAGATCGAATCGGAACTCGTGGACATGTCCGAGAGCGAAGCGGCGGAGCTGCTCGCCTCCATGGGGCAGAGCGAGTCGGGACTGCATCAGCTGGCGCGCATCGGTTTTGGCGCGCTCGGGCTGCAGACGTACCTGACGGCGGGACCAAAGGAGGCGCGCGCCTGGACGATCAAGAAGGGCTGGACCGCACCGCAGGCGGCGGGCGTGATCCACACCGACTTCCAGCGCGGCTTCATCAAGGCCGAGATCGTCTCGTTCGACGACCTTGTTGCCGCAGGCTCCATGAACGCCGCCAAGGCGGCAGGCAAGGTGCGCATGGAGGGGAAGGACTACGTGATGCGCGACGGCGACGTGGTGGAGTTCCGCTTCAATGTCTGACCGGGCTGCGGCCCGACGCACGCGCTATCTCAGTGAGGCGGATGTTGCAGCACTACTGCCATCCGTTCCTGAACAGATCGACGTGGTCGCGGATGCGCTGAGACAGGTCGCCGAACGTCGCGCACACCAGCCGCCGAAGATCGCACTACCCGCCGGTTCTGACGGGCGCTTCTTTCATCTGATGCCTGCAGTTGTTCGCGCGGGCGGCGGCCAGGTTGCCGGCGCGAAGTGGATCAGCGGCGGTGGCGGACTGCCGATCGACGGACTGGTGATCCTGGAAGATGAGCGTGGTGCGACGCGTGGGCTTGTCGCGGCTGCTGGACTGACTGCTGCGCGTACGGCGGCGGTGAGTGGTGCCGCGATCCGTGTTGCTCGGCGGGGGCTTGGTCCAGTTGCGCGCGTGGCCTTCCTTGGCGGCGGTGTGCAGGCGCACTCGCACCGTGCGTTGCTGGCGGCGGAGCACCCTGCCGCCTCGGTTACGTTCCTGACACGTCGTAGCGCGAGTGAGCTGCCGCTGCGCGCTGGCGATCGCGTGGCAGAGAACGCTGAGGAGGCACTGCGCGACGCGGATCTGCTGATCACTGCCGCCGCATTCGGCACGGAGGCACGCGCACTGCCACTCGGCCTCCTGGCGCCTGACGCCACGATCATCGCGATCGACTACGCGACGAGTATCCGCGGCGAAGATCTTGCCCTGCTCCGCGCGCACCGCCCCGTGCGCCTGATGACGGACAGTGCGGAGCAGTTCAACGCCACGCGCGCGGCGGGGAAGTTGGACGGCTGGCCCGAGATCTCCGAGGAGATCGGCGCCAGTGGAGGCGCTGAATACGCGGGGACAACGGTCGTGAACCACCTCGGCATCGCCGCATGTGACCTGCTCCTCGCCGATCTGCTCCTTGCGCGCGCAGAGGAGCGTGGGATCGGTACGCTGCTCGGGTGAGCAGGTCGTTCCAACTTCGACTCGATCCCAGCGCGCCACCCGCCGCGAGTGGGGACGCGATCGAAGTGCTCGACTATCACACGGCGGGAGAGCCATTCCGAATCGTCGTCTCTGGTTATCCAGAGCTTCCTGGGCGAAATATCCTGGAGCGCAGGCGCGCCGCGTTGGAGCACCACGACGAGCTGCGCAAGATGCTGATGTGGGAGCCGCGCGGACACGCCGACATGTACGGCGGCATCCTGGTGCCGCCGGATCATGCCGAAGCGCAGGTTGGCGTGCTCTTCATGCACAACGAGGGCTATTCGACGATGTGCGGGCACGGCACGATTGCTCTGGCAACCGCACTGATCGAAACCGGTGCGATCACGTGCGTTGGCCCTGAGACGCTGATCGGCATCGACGCGCCGTGCGGGTTGGTGCGCGCAACAGCGTATGTGGATGCGGCGGAGCTTGCGGCGGCACGTGCCGCAGAACGCACGCCCCGTGTACGCGAGGTGCGCTTTGAGAACGTCCCTTCGTTCGCCGCGGCGTTGGATGTGCCACTTGACGTCCCTGGATTTGGACGCGTGCTCATTGACGTCGGATACGGCGGCGCCTTCTACGCGCTGATCAGTGCCGCTGCACTCGGACTTGAGATGCGCGCCGAAAACGCAGCCGCAATTGCTGCGGCAGGCCGCGCGATCACCGACGCTGGTCGCGCCGCACTGCGCGCAGGTGGCGAACTCGCTGGTGCGCTCGGCGTGAAACACCCCGAGGCAGACGATCTCTCCTTCTTGTACGGCACGATCATCGATGGGCCGCCAGAGGATCCTGCGCACCATTCGCGCAATCTCTGTCTCTTCGCCGAAGGAGAGGTCGATCGCTCACCTACAGGCTCAGGCGTTTCGGCGCGCCTCGCCGTGTTGCACGCACGTGGACTCGTCGCTACCGGCCAAGAGATCGCGATTGAGTCGATCCTCGGTCGCGAGTCTGTTTTCGTTGGACGAGTTGCGCGCACTGAGCAGTGGGCCGGCCGCAACACAGTGATCCCCGAAGTGCGCGGCAGTGCACACATGACAGGGAGCGCACGATTCGTTCTGGATGCAGACGATCCGATCGGCCGCGGGTTTCTGATCGCGCGCTGAAGCTTCTGCTCAAGTGTCCACGCTACTGATCGTCAACCCCGCCGCAGGCGGCGGCCGCGCGGCACGCGCGCTCGATCGCGTCCTTGAAGCGCTTGCGCCGCTTCGCCCATTTGATGTGTTCGTGACGCAGCCAGGCTTAGAGCGCCCCGCGGAGTCTGCGGCGTGTGATGCGGTGCTCGCGGGTGCCACGCACATCTTGGTCCTAGGTGGAGATGGAACTTCGAGTCAGGTACTGAACGGCATCTACACCGCAGGTGGCACCGAGTCACTTGCGCGAGTCTCGCTGGGGTTGCTGCCGGCGGGGACGGGGCGCGATTATGCGCGTTCGGCGGGGATCGCACGCGATCCCGTGGCCGCCGCGCGGGCGCTCGCGCGCGGCGTTGCGGCACGCCGCGTGGATGTCGGTGCGATCGAGTTCCCCGACGGACGCACGCGACTCTTCTTGAACGTTGCGTCGTTCGCTGTCAGCGCGCAGATTGCACACGCGCTTGAGGAGTATCCGCAGCTGAAGCGTCGCGCAGGTGCCGTGGCGTTCGGTCTCGCCACCGTGCGTGCGGGGCTGCGCTACGCGCCGGTTGAGACGGAGCTGCGCGTGGACACGCAGGCGGTGCAGCGTGGTCCAACGGCGGCGGTGGCCATTGCGAACGGTGGCTGGTTCGGCGGCGGGATGCACGTGGCACCGGGCGCGCGGATCGACGACGGTCTCCTTGAAGTGGTTCGGTTCGGAGATCTGGCGCGCCGCGATTTTGTGATCAGCCTGCCGCGCCTCTACAGAGGGACGCACTACACGCACCCTCACGTGCGCCACTCTCAAGGCGCGGAGATCCTTGCCGCACCCGGCGTCGGCGTCACCCAGCCTATTGAGATTGAGACGGACGGCGAGATCGCGGGTGCGCTTCCTGCGCGTTTCTCGCTCCTCCCTGCCGCGCTCTCGCTCCTCGCCTGAGCACGCTTTAGCGACAGGGCTATCCAAAGCCTGATTCATGATGGATACTCCGTATCCAGCCAGGGCGTGGTCCCGGGCACCCACGAGGGGGACGAGATGGACGCAACGGAGATCCTGAAGAGCAACGCCGCCGCGGCCGCCGCCGCTGACGCTGCCTGGGTGAACCCGCGCGACCCCGCGAAGGCAGTCGGTCTCGACGGGCTTCCGCTGCGCAGTCGACGCGCCCCAACGTGGAAAGGCGTCCCCAACGAGCAGTGGGATGACTGGCGCTGGCAGCTTTCGAATCGCGTCAACACCCTCGAAGAGATCGGCGAGATCTTGGAGCTCACAGACGACGAGCGCGAAGGGCTCTCCGCCGACGGGAAGTTCCGCGTGGACATCACGCCGTACTTCATCAGCCTCATTGACCCGAAAGATCCGAAGGATCCGATCCGCCGCCAGGTGATTCCGGTTGGCTCCGAACAGCAGGCGTTCACCGCGATGATGGAAGACTCACTCGGCGAAGATCGGCACTCGCCAGTGCCTGGCCTTGTGCACCGCTATCCGGATCGCGTGCTGATGCTCGTCACCACGCAGTGCGCCTCGTACTGCCGCTACTGCACGCGATCGCGCATCGTTGGTGACCCAACACAGAACTTCAACTCCAAGGATCACGAAGCGCAGCTCGACTATCTGCGACGCACGCCGCAAGTGCGCGACGTGCTGATCAGCGGTGGTGACGGGCTGACCCTTGCGCCGAAACTCTTTGAGAAGATCCTGCGCGGCCTGCGCGACATTCCGCATATTGAGATCATCCGCATCGGGTCGCGCGTTCCTGTCTTCATGCCACAGCGCATTGACGATGAACTCTGCGAGATGCTGGCCAAGTACCACCCGCTCTGGATGAACCTGCACTTCAACCACGAGCAGGAGATCACGCCAGAAGTTTCGCGCGCCGTTGACAAGCTGACACGCGCGGGAATTCCAGTTGGCAACCAGTCCGTGCTCCTTGCTGGTGTGAACGACTGCGTGCACATCATGCGCAAGCTGGTGCACAAGCTCGTGGAGAATCGCATCCGTCCGTACTACATCTACCAGTGCGACTTGGTGGAAGGCTCCGGCCACTTCCGCACGCCAGTTGGGAAGGGGCTTGAGATCATTGAAGGGCTGCGTGGACACACGTCGGGATACGCGGTGCCAACGTATGTCATTGATTCACCGGGCGGCGGCGGAAAGATTCCGGTGATGCCGAACTATCTGATCTCGTACAGCGACCATAAGGTTGTGCTGCGCAACTACGAGGGCTACATCAGCACGTACGAAGAGCCAGAGCACTACACGCGCCACGACGCGTCCAAGTGCGCCGACTGTCGTGCCGCGCGACCGGAGCCAGGGCAGGAGGGCGTCTACGGGCTGCTCGCCGGTCATCAGATGTGGATCGAACCGAAAGGCCACGCCGAGATTCACTCGCGTGGCAACACCGAAGCGCATCGGCTGCAAGATCCGTCCAAGTGGCAGCCGCTCGGCATCGGCGGCGCGATCGAGGGGAGCGCTGGCGCACCGCTAAAGGTGCTTCAGGCAACCGCCGCCGCGCAGGATCTTCCGCCTGGAACCGAGGAGCGCCCAAAGGAGGGGGAGCCGACCGCCGCCGCACACGGGGAGCTGCTCTAACAACTCGCGCGTCTGGGATACTCAGCGCATGAGTGATGCATCGCACCTTCCGCAACCACCCGTGATCGCCGAAGCGCGATCGCCATTCACCGCCGTGCGCGTTGCGGCGCTGCTGCTCGCGCGACCGCGCGGCTTCGGCGAACGTGTGGCGGCGGTTGCGGATGCGCTGAACGCCGCGCATACCGACTGGCTCTTCGAAACGCGCGTGGTTGCAGACGAGTTGCTGCAACTGCAGTCCAACTGGTTCTCCGACTTTCGCACCACTACCGGCTTTGCGCTGAAGGACTCGCCGAACGGCACGCTGCTGCACCTGGAAGATTCGTCGCGCATGAGCGGTTGGCTGCAGCGACAAGTTGAGAAGGCCGACGCCGCCTGCCGCGCCGAGCTCGACTCGTTTGCGCGGACCGACCGTGTCGCCGGCGACCGATGAAGCGCGAAGACCTCATCGCGCAGACTCGCCGCCTCTTGGAGGAGGGCGAGCGCATTGATCGTTCGCCTTCGCGTGCCGCGCTCAACACTTGGCTCGCCGCGAGTGACGCACTCCTCTCGGAGGCGTGGGGATCCATGGATCGCTACCACCTGTCATGGCTGGAGGTGGGCCGCATCGCACAACCGCTTCGTGGCCGTGAGATCAGCGCGGACGAAGAGGCTCACGAGATTCGGAGTGTGGTCAGTGCCAAGGGTGCGGTGCTGCGCGCCTCACTCGATGCAGTTGAGCGCCTCGGGATGCCTTTCCTTGGCGAGACGCGCGGCCGCGCCGCAGAGGAGAAGAGTGGCCTGCCAGATCACCTCCATGAAGCGCCACACGGCCTGGTTGGCGGCGCGAGCGCGCTGCAGTCCGCCATTGATGCCGCGCGCAAAGAGGCGGCGGCGCACGAAGATCACGCGCTCAACCGGAAGAGCACGCCGCGTAAGAGCGACCGAACGGATCTCTGGTAAGGCCGGGTACAGCCGGGCCGAGGCCTCCCTTGAGCACGAATCCGCTCAAGAGGGGCCTGATTTGACCCTGCGTACGCCTGTTTTGGCCTGGTGGCAACAATCCAAAAAGTGTCTTGAAATCCCCCTCTTTCGGGCTACCCTGAGCGGGACTGGAGAGTTGCCGTTTGGCAGCTTGCGTTCAGTCAGATAAGGGAGGTAGTTGCAACATGGCACTACGAGAGCGGGTACAGAGCTGGGGTGGCTTCTTGGCCTCCATGGTCGTACCCAACATTGGGGCGTTCATCGCCTGGGGGTTGATCACGGCCCTCTTTATTCCAACGGGCTGGTTGCCGAATGAGACCTACTCCAAGTTGGTCGGTCCAATCATCGTCAACCTGCTTCCAATCCTCATCGGCTACACCGGTGGCTCCGTCATTTACGGACACCGCGGAGGCGTGATCGGCGCTGTGGCAACGATGGGAGCCGTCGTCGGCTCTGGCATTCCTCAGTTCTTGGGCGGCATGATCATGGGGCCAACGGCCGCATGGTTGCTCAAGAAGCTGGACGATGTACTTGCACCACGAGTGCCGGTTGGATTCGAGTTGCTGGTGAACAACTTTGCACTCGGTATCCTCGGTCTCTTCATCACGCTTGCCGCCCAGACGGCGGTTGGGCCTGCGGTTGAAGCGGTGAGCAACGTATTCGGATCCGCGGTGAGCGGTCTCGTAGACGCGGGACTTCTGCCACTCGCAGCGCTCATCGTTGAGCCTGCGAAGGTGCTCTTCTTGAACAACGCGCTCAACCTCGGCGTGCTGGCACCACTCGGTGCAGCAGCAGCAGCTGAGAGCGGGCGCGCGATTCACTTCTTGCTCGAAACCAATCCAGGGCCAGGGCTCGGTCTCTTGCTTGCCTATTGGTTGGTTGGCAAGGGGTTCATGAAGGACTCCGCACCAGGATCGATCATCATCCACTTCTTCGGTGGAATTCACGAGATCTACTTCCCGTACGTCCTTGCGCACCCGATCATGTTGGGCGCGCTGCTTGCGGGTGGTATGACGGCTGACACCTGGTTCATGGTGACGGACGCTGGCCTGGTGGCAACACCTTCGCCAGGCTCGATCTTCGCCTACCTCGCCGTGATCCCACAAGGGTGGCACGTGCAGGTACTCGGTGGAGTTGCACTCGGCGCGATCGCTTCGTTCCTTGTTGGTTCGGCGATCCTCCGTGCGATTCCAGTGAAGCAACCGAAGGCACTCGCGAAGGCGGGCAAGTCGGGGATCCCCGGACTGGCCTAAGCGCCGAACGTTTCGCGTTGAACGAGCGGCGGAGACCGGGGCCGAGAGGCACCAGTCTCCGCCGCTCATATATTCGTAATATTGACCTGGGCTCCGTGGAGAAGATTTTAGTGAGGTGGTGACATGGCAAAGTCCATAAAAGGAAAGGCAATCGAAGAGATTGTTGTTGTGTGCGAAGCCGGTATCGGCTCAAGCCTCATGACGGTGAACTGGATTAAGAAAGAGCTGAAGAAGCTGAAGGTTGAAGGCATTGACGTGTATCACTCTGCCGCAAGTCGCGTCGACGAAGATGCCACCTTCATCGTCTGCCACGAAGCGTTTGAGGCGTCGGTGAAGAAGCGTGCAAAATCTGCCGTGATCGTGACGTTCAAATACTTCCTGAACGATCCTGTCCTTGCGAAACTGGTCGCGGACATTGCGGCCGGAAAAACAATTACATCAAGCTAGGGAAGCCTCGTTACTCAAGCCTAGATCCCAACCCAGTTCGGTAATCGCAAGGAGTCAGATGTCAGGAATCATCCTCCCCTCGCGTGTGCGCCTTGGTCACGAAGCGGTTGATCGCAGCGATGCGATCCGTCGCGCCGGGGATCTCCTCGTGGCGGATGGTTGCGTCCCGGACTCATACGTGAACGGGATGCTTGCGCGCGAAGAGATCATGAGTACGTTTGTGGGGAAGGGCATTGCGATTCCCCACGGGCTGGAACCTGACATGGCAACCGTCCGCGCCGCGGGCGTATCGGTCCTCCGGCTTGCGCAACCGGTGGTCTGGAACGACGCAGGCGATCTGGTGCGCATCGTCTGCGGGATCGCGGCAACCGCGGAGGAACATCTCAACGTGCTTTCCGCACTGGCGGAGGTGCTCGATGATGAGACCGCGCTCGCCAGGCTGTTGGAAACTTCGGACCCTATAGAGGTCGTGCGGATCCTCGACCCTCAGGTGGCCTCGTGAAGCAGAGAGTTTCTCCTTGCGAGATGATGGAGGAGCAATGAGCAGCAACCAGCTTCCAACCACTTCGCTCGGCTGGAACCTGTACGGATCTGGCTTTGAGAACCTCGGACGTGGCGGTCGGCCGGAGCAGCTCCCGGTGGCACAGCCAGGGCCAAACGAACTGCTTGTACGAGTTGATTGTGTCTCGCTCTGCTTCAGCGACCTCAAAGTCCTGGCTGCTGGTGACCAACATCCGAAACTTCTTGGACGCGATCTCAAGTCCAACCCAACCCGACTCGGCCACGAGGCTGCGGTAACGGTGATTGCGGCAGGGTCGAACCTTGGGGCGCGGTACCCGGTTGGGAGTCGGTACGCCGTTCAGCCCGACGTATATGTCAACGGAAAGAGCACCGCATACGGTTACGTGATCTCAGGTGCGTTGACGCAGTATCACCTGATGGGTCCAGAGATGATTGAGAGCGCAGAGGGAACCTATCTCATCCCGGTAGACACGGGCTTCAGCGCGGCTGCAGCAGCGCTCACCGAGCCGTGGGCCTGCGTGGATGCCGCATATACACAGCGACGCCGGCTCACCCCCCTTGAAGGCGGCCGCGCGCTCATTGTTGTTGCGCAAGGGTTTTCGGGAGATGTGATCTGGACACACGGCGCCGCGTCACCACGTCAACTCGTCATCTCTGGCGCGTCGGACACCTTCGCTGCGCACTTGACGCGAAACCTGCACCCCGATTGCACCGTTACTCGAACCCCAGTGATTGAGCTTGATGCGATCCCTGCGTTCATTAAAGAGAACGGCGGCGGATTTGACGATGTGATCAGCATTGGCGAGCGTGATCCAAAACGCCTGGCTGCCCTTCTTGGCGCAGTTGCGTTTCGAGGCACATTCAATCTCGTTGGACGCGTTGATGGCGCGCTGAACGTAGAGATTGATGCAGGTCGCGTGCACTATGACTACATTGCAATCCTTGGGACTGAAGAGGTTGACCTTGGTGACGCGTACGGTGAAACGCGAAATCGCGCCGAACTTCGATCTGGTGGAAGCATGGTGGTGATCGGTGCTGGCGGACCAATGGGCCAAATGCACGTACAACGAGCCATTGAGATGGATGGCGGCCCACGAGTCGTTGTAGGCGTTGACGTAAGTCACCAGCGACTGGAAGTGCTTCGTGAACGGTTTGCGCCCCTCGCCACCTCACGTGGCAAGGCGCTCGTTGTCCTTGAATCTGACAACGCAGCGCCAGTGCGGAAGTCGCTGGCAGAGCTGGGCTTCGCGAACGGCGCCGATGATGTGGTGGTGTGCGTAGCGGCCCCTGCGGTCATTGAAGATGCTGCAACACTGTTGCGCCCAGACGGGATGTTGGTCATCTTCGCGGGCGCCAAGATTGGCACCATGACGCGCGTTGATATTGCACCCGTTGCCTCATCAGCTCGTCAGTACACCGGGACGTCAGGTTCAAGCTTGGATGACCAGATCGGTATTGTGAATCGAGCGCTGAAGGGGCAGCTCTCACCTGGACGCTCTGTTGCAGCGGTTGGCGGAATCGAGTCGGCGGCAGAGGGACTCACGGCGCTGAAAGAGGGTCGATTTCCGGGCAAGATCGCCATCTTCCCGCAACTTGTTGGTCTGCCACTCCAATCAGTGGATGAACTTGTAGCAACGTTCCCCTCGGTTGACGCTGCCATGGGCACGGCAAAGATCTGGAACCTTGAAGCAGAAGACGCACTCTTCAGTGCATTGGGGGTGGCACGATGAACAAGCGACGCGAGATGCAAAGGAGTCCGATCTACTCAACTCAGCGCGGCGTGGTTGTAGGCGCAGCGATCGGACTCTACATGGGCATCTTCTTCCGCCCGAGCCGCGAACCTGATCTCGGATTTGTCTTTGGCTTGATAGTGGTTGCAACGCTGGTAACGGTTGGGCTTCGACTCGCTCGAAAGACCATTACGCGAGCCAACCTAGCGCGGGAGTCGCTACGCTCATTTGCGCTCTACTTCTTTGCGCTGCTCTCGCTTGAAGGGCGGCACTATGTGCTCAACGCTGCAGGTCCTGTGGTGCTCGTGATCTTTACAACGGGGCTTGGCGCACTGATCGGATACATCTGGGTGAATTTTGGAGGGAGCGTGCGTAACTTCGGTGAAACGTCAACAGACGAAAAGGATCGATAGCGATCGTGGCGCGACCAGGTGGCGACCTCGAGGGACCGTTTGATCAGTACGCGCAACACCAGTTCAAGGGAGCGCCCGCCGCAGTAGCAGAGGCGCTCGCCGCAGGGGCAAAGAAGCTCGGGGCGCACATCAAGCTCCTGGACCCTGATGCCGGCCGTGTAGAGGCGCAGTTCGACAAGAAGATGCGCGGAAAGATCCTTGGCGATCGCAGTTGGGTTGAGGTTCAGATCACATCAACGGCCGGCACAGCCACGTGCAGCCTGTACGCCTTCCCCTTGAACGCGGTCGGTCAGAAACTCATGTTCGGCGCACGCGACGGGGTCGTGGACGCGGTGATCGAAGCGCTCTGGGAAGAGACCGAGCTCGCCCTCCGTGGCGGCTGAACCTCGCCTGCTGCTCGTTCGCCACGGCGAGAGTGAAGCGAACGTTGCCGGAGTGCTCCAGGGTCAGAGCCACGGTGCACTCACTACGAACGGTCGTAAGGCTGCCTCTCAGCTTGCGGCGCGCCTCGCGAACCTTGCTGCAGACGAACGTCCAACGTCGGTGCTCTCAAGCGATCTCCACCGAGCAGCGGAGACGGCACGCATCATTGCCGGTCCACTCGGGCTGACTCCAGAGCCAACGTCAATCGCGCGCGAATGGAACGTTGGCGTGTTAGACGGTAGTCCCGCCTCCGTACTCCACGAGGCGGTTCTGGCGTCATCACTGCCGTACTGGGACTTTCTCCCGAGTGGCGGAGAGAGCCTGCGCGCAGTTCGCGATCGTGCGTCAACGCTGGCCGAGATGATTCAGGGTGAACTGCGTGACCCAGCACTCGCGCCGAAGCGTCTGCGCACCGCGCTGGTGACCCATGGCGACTTTATCCGTATGATGCTGAGCATGACAGAAGAGTTGCCGATTGAGGACGCAGTCAAGCTTGTGCTCCGAAACACTTCCATCACCGAACTTGCACTCGTAGATCGTTCGTGGCGAATAGTTCGCATTGATGATGCGGATCACGTAGAAGAGTAGGGAGGGCATAGATCGTGGAGCAACTACGCATCGGAGTGATTGGTCTAGGTGAGATAGGCGGCGCGCACTGCGCAAGCATTGCGACCCTACCACAAGCACAACTCGTTGCGGTGGCAGACTTGCGCACCGAGGTGGCGGCAAAGGTTGCGGCGTCATACGGCGCAACCGCATACGGCACCGCGGACGAACTGCTTGCCCACCCGGGCCTCGACGCCGTGATCATTGCGCTCCCCGATCATCTCCATCGCGCGGCCGCTGAAGCTGCTGCGGCGGCAGGGAAGGCAATGCTCGTAGAGAAGCCGCTGGCGGTGGACGCTGAAGATGCACGCGCAATCGTTCGCGCGGCCGACGCGGCGAAGACGTTCCTGATGGTTGGCTTCACCGTGCGCTACTTCCCGCAGTATCTTCGCGCGCGCCAGGCGGTGCAGGCTGGCGAACTCGGTACCGTCGTCAGTGCCTTCGCGCGCAGGGTCAACATCGTCACGCAGACCGATCGCATTGCTGGTCGCGTTGGCGTGCTTCACTTTCTTGCCGTCCATGATTTTGACGCGTTGCGTTGGGTGATTGGAGACGAAGTAGCCTCGGTGCATTGCGTGAGCGCAACCTCAGCCCCGCTTGCGCATGACGTTGAGCACGAAACATTCACTACGTTGAAGTTCAAGAAGGGTGCGATCGCATGCGTGCAGGCAGGTTGGTATCTGCCGACGACGCATCCGGCAGGCTTCGATTTCCGTTTGGACCTCACTGGTCGCGAGGGGAGCCTCAACCTTTCCATGATGGAGCAGGGGATCTCGATCCATGGCAAGGGCGGGACGAGCTATCCGTATATGGCAAGCCCTCTGATTGCCGAAGATCGCGACTTTGTTGATCGCGTGCTAGCGGGCCAACCCTCTTCAATCACTGGTGCGGACGGACTTGCGGCCGGTGCGATCGTGGATGCAGCGCTCGAATCTATTGCCACCGGTCGCGTCATTCAGCTCTAGGTGATGAGTCGCGCCGCAAGCGGTCAGCGTCCCGCCGCAGCGGCAGTGGATATTGGCGGAACCAAGATCTCGGCCGCCGTCGTGAGCGAAGACGGGACGCTGTTCGGGTTTGTGACCCGCCCCTCTCGCGGTGTTGCCCCCGACCGCGCACTCGAGTTGCTCGTTGAAGATCTTGGCAACGCCACGCGCGAGGCGGCCAGCGCAGGCCTCACGATTACAACGCTCGGCATTGGTGCAACAGGACGCCACGATCGGCACGCGGGCACCCTTGGCGCAATTGACGCAGTGCTGCCCAGTTGGGGCGGAAGCGATCTCCCACGCACGCTTGCAAGCAAACTCTCGCTCCCTCTCGGCGCGCTGGTAAACGATGCCGATGCTGCGGCGGCCGCGGAGGGCCGCGCCGGAGCTGGTCGCGCAGCGGACCCTGCTGTTGTGGTGACGTTGGGAACCGGGATCGGTGTTGCAGTGCTCCGCGGCGGTCAACTCGTCTCAGGCGCAGACGGTGCGCACGGTGAGTTTGGACATATCACCATCGCCCTTGATGGACCGCTCTGCATGTGCGGCGCACACGGTTGCTGGGAGACCCTTGCAGGTGGCGGTGCGATCGAGCGCGCCTGGATGAGCAGCGAGCGTGAGGGTGGCGCATCCAACACGACGCAACACTCCGCTGCTGAGATCTTTGACCTTGCTGATGCTGGCAACCGCGCGGCGCAGACGATCGTTGATCGTGCCGTTCGAGCTACGGCACTTGGCGTTGCGAACATCGCGGTCGCGCTCGCCCCCGAAGTGATCGTCATTGGAGGCGGCCTTTCCGCGCGTTGGTCGCGGTACGAGCCTCATGTGAGCGCGGAGATCAGGCGGCGAGCGCCGATCATGAGCGTAACTCCTCGTGTCGTGTTGGCCACATTTGGACCTAACGCCGTACTTGCTGGCGCTGGCATGCTTGCGCTCGACTCGCGCGCAGTTGATACCGTTGTGGCGAAATGAGTGGAGATAACAGACCACGCTTCAGCGTTGCAGAGTTGCAGCGGATTCTGCGCGGCGGGTTGATTGTCTCCTGCCAGGCGCTTGAACACGAGGCGCTTCATGGCGCTGAGATCATGGCGCGGATGGCGTTGGCCGCCGTTGAAGGTGGCGCAGTTGCCATTCGTGCAAACTCACCTGAAGATGTTGCCGCCATCCGCGCGCGTGTCACGGTACCGGTCATTGGGCTATGGAAACGCGATCTCCCTGGATTCGATGTGCGCATCACGCCACGAATCGCCGACGCGTTGGCACTCGTTGACGCGGGGGCAGACGTTGTCGCGCTGGATGCAACTTCTCGTCCTCACCCTGAAGGTCGGGGAGACGAGATCGTTGCAGCGCTTGTTAAACAAACAGGGACGCCGCTCTTGGCCGACATCTCTAACGTCAGCGAAGCGGTCGCGGCAATTAAGGCGGGCGCTGCGTTCGCAGCAACCACGCTATCTGGATACGTTGGTGCAGCGGTACCCGAAGAACCTGATCTGGCACTCGTTGCTACAACTGCAGCGGCTATCGGACCAGAACGAACTATTGCGGAGGGGCGCTACCGCACCGCTGCGCACGTTGCGGCGGCACTTCGCGCAGGGGCACTTGCGGTCTGTGTTGGAGGCGCAATTACTCGACCCGCCGAGATCACGCAGCGGCTGTTGAAAAATCTACAACGCGAGACGCGTTAGTCGGTCAGCGGTTCGGTCGGCATCGCCGTGCCGGGCTGCTGCACCTTCGCCGCCGCCCATGCAACGGCGCTGCGCAGTGCAGCAGTTGGATCCGCTCCCTCTGTCAGCGCGTAGAGGAACGAAGCGAGCAACACATCACCGGCACCCACGGTGCTGCGCACCACCGCCTTACGTGCGCCGGTTTGAACTGGCACGCGGCCTCCTTTTTCAAGGTACACCGCCCCATGTTCCCCAAGGCTCAACAGCACAGACTTAGCGCCAAGGTTTGTGAGCTCCAACGCGGCTCGCCCAGCGCTTGTCTGGTCAACGACGTCAAACCCAACCACCGCCGCAGCCTCCTCACCATTCGGCTTCACCAGGTCGGCTCCCGACTCCACCGCAACCCGAAGCGCCTCTCCGCTGCAATCGACCGCGATACGTGCGCCGCTGGCGTGACTCACCTCAACGGCACGACGAATCCATGTAGCGTCCATTCCCGTGGGGAGGCTCCCACCTACGATGACCCACGCGCCGCCACGCGCCGCCCCAGCGATTGCGTTGAGGAGTGCCTCACCTTCGCTTTGGTTGATGGGCCCGCCGCGCATGTTGACCTTTGTGGTGACCCCGTCTTCTGAGGTGATTGCAACGTTGGCCCGCAGCGTCGCATTCACGCGTGTTGTGCGGAGGTCAATGGTGCGCGGGAAGCCGGTGATCCAGGAACCTCCCCCATCGGATGGCAGCGCGACGACAGCGGTTACGTCGCCGCCGAGTTGCGCGAGCATCCGCGCAACGTTCGCACCCTTGCCGCCAGAATCGAAGCGTGACAGGGATGCAACGTTGACCCCGCCAACGTGCAGGCGCTCCACCTCCAAGGTGAGATCAAGCGCAGGATTGGGCGTGACCGTGACGAAGCGTGCCATGAGACAATGCTACCCTTATTGCTATGAGCCACCCACTGCACGGCGCACGACCGCTGGACACTCGCGCAGGCTTCCCTGAGGCCGCCGCGCAGATCAGCGCGCGCTGGAGCGAAGTGGCAGATCGCGGCATCATCGCCGCTGTGGAACTGAATCCAGAACTACGCGATCGCGTGGGCGAGCTCGGCCTGCGGCACCTGCTGCGCGACGCCGAGGTGGTGCTGCAGAAGCTCAGCGAGAGCGTTGGCGCGGGGAGCCTCGGTCCGCTGAGGAACTTCACCGAGCACGCCACGGCGACGTGGCGCCGCCGGCGCATCTCTATGGATGACGTCACCGACCTCTATGAAGGGCTGCGCGTCGCCGTGGCGGCAACGATCACCGGCGAAGCGGCTCAGTTCGCGGACCAGGCGCTGAGTGAAGGGATCGCGGTCCTGAAGTGGCACCGTCGACTCGGCGGCGACACGAGGAAGCGAAACCGCATCCTCAAGGCCATCTACAAAGGGGCGTGAGATGACGATCAAGTGGGTGAAGAGCGATCCGTTGGTGATGAACGGCGAACCGTTCGTGTATGGCACGCGACTTACCGTGCGCCGGCTCCTCGAACTTCGCGCAAGCGGCTATGATGTTCGGCAGCTCATGACAGAGATGCCAGAGTTGCGTGTGGTGGGAATCGCACGAGCATACGAGTTTGCTGCGGCGAACCGCGAGCACTACTCAGAGTTCTTTGACGGCAACGGTCAACTGCGCGGTCCAGGACTTACGCCTGCCGAAGCGGCACTAGTCTGAGGTGACTGCATGACCGAAGAGACACTCGCCGCTCCAACGGCCTTTGACGCGCAGAAGCGTGCCACCGAACTTGCAATCTTGGATGCGCTGCGCTCTGTGGTCGATCCAGAGATTGGAATGAATGTCGTCGAACTTGCGCTTA